>JAEULV010000134.1 GCA_016793065.1 Hyphomicrobiaceae bacterium | reverse complement strand
CTGGTTCAGCGCCTGGTTGCCGGCATCCTTGGTCTGCGGCTGCGTCGCCGCCGCCATGTTCTCGAAGGCGTCGGCATAGCTGCGATTGGCCTGCGCCATCATGCCGAACACGTTCGGCGCGGCGCTGGCATCCTGCGCCTTGCGCGAGATCCCGGTGGCGAAGGCAGGGGCGAATGCCTCGATCACCTTCTGCGTCTGTTCGGTCGAAAGCCCGAACTGTTTCGCCAGGTTCTGCGTCGCCTGCCCGCCCTGGGCCTGCAACAGGATGTCGGTGAGATTGAACATGGTTCCCCCCAGGAGTCGCGAATTTGATTGCGACCATCTGAGACCGGCGCGCGCCGGCGCGCAAGCTCGACATTCGGAAAACCACATCCGGCGCCGGCCTTTAAATCGGTGCCCTCGTCAGGAATATCAAGGCCGGCGCGTGTTTTGCTCAATAGGCGTAGGCCTCGAACACCGGATCGATCTGCCCGCCCCATTCGCCGTAGAACCGCGCCAGCATCCGTTCGGCCAGCGTCTCGCCCGTCTCGACGATTTCCTCGAGCGGCGCCAGGTATATCGCCTCGTCGGTGCCCATCGACGTCAGATTGCCGCGCCGCTTCAGCCCCTCGCGCGCCAGCGCCACCACCTGCCGCGCCACGTCCCGCACCGTGCCGGTCCGGAACGGCGTCTTCAGCGCCGTCCGCGTCACCCCGTCGCGCATCGCCTGACGCTCCTCGGCGCTCCAGTCCGCCGTCAGCGCCAGCGCCTGATCGAGCACGCCGTCGTCATAAAGCAGCCCCACCCACAGCGCCGACAGCGCCAAGAGCCGCCGCGTCGGTCCGGCATCAGCGCCGCGCATCTCGAGGTAGCGCTTCAGCCGCACTTCCGGGAACAGCGTGCCGAGGTGATTGATGAAATCCCCCAGCTCCGGCACTTCGCCCGGCAATTCGTCCCTTAGCGCCCCGGCCATGAACTGGCGGAACGTCACATGCGTCGCGTCGTGATAGGTCTCGCCGCGCTTGACGAAATACATCGGCACATCCAGCGCCCACTCGACATAGGCCTCGTAGCCGAAGCCCGGCTCGAACGCGAACGGGATCATGCCGGTACGATTGCGGTCGGTGTCGCGCCAGATCTCCGAGCGATACGACAGGAAGCCGTTCGGCTTGCCCTCGGTGAAGGGCGAGGCGGCGAACAGCGCCGTCGCCACCGGCTGCAACGCCAGCGACGCCCGCATCTTGCGCGCCATGTCGGCCTCCGAGGCGAAGTCGAGATTGACCTGCACCGTCGACGTCCGGAACATCATGTCAAGCCCCAGCGATCCGACTTTCGGCATGTAGCGCGACATGATGGCATAGCGCGATTTCGGCATCACCGGCGTTTCCGCCCGCGTCCATTTCGGCGAGAAGCCCATGCCGAGAAAGCCGATGCCCAGCGGCTTGGCGATCTCGGCGATCTCGGCCAGATGCGCGTGGATCTCGGTGCAGGTCTGGTGCAGCGTCCTGAGCGGCGCGCCCGACAATTCGAACTGCCCGCCCGGCTCCAGGCTGATCGCGCCGCCGCCGACCGGATCGGCAAGCCCGATGATCGCCTCGCGATCCATGATCGGTTCCCAGCCGAGCAGCCCTTCCATGCCCTCCAGCAGCTTGCGGATGCCGCGCGGGCCGTCATAGGGCACCGGCCGGTGCCCATCGACCGTGAAGCCGAACTTCTCGTGCTCGGTGCCGATCCGGAACTTCGCCGCCGGCTTCTCGCCGCCGGCGATATAGGCGACGAGTTGATCCCGGCCGGTGATCGGCTCGGAATTGGAGGTATCACGCGCCATGGGATCTCCGGCAGCAAGCGAAACGACGGTAAAGGGCGCGCACCATATCCCCGAACCCGACGAACGGCAAACCGCCACGCGTCCGATAACGAAGTCCGGCCCGCCGACCCGGTGGCCCACCAAAGCGCCAATTGCCATCAGCATGATGACGCCCGCACCCGGGCCTCTTCAATTGGTCGCGGCCGTCGCGTTTTCAACGCCGCTCCGGCAAACACAATCCAGCCCTGCCTTGAGGGCGTGACGCGCCGGGCCGCGCCTTGACACCGGCTGCCGCCGCTGTTGCGATGCGCCGCAACCTTCGCGGAGCCGCCGACCCCATGCGCGTCCTTGTTATCGACAATTATGCCGACACCGAACTCGGACTTGTCGGCCAGGCGCTCGCCGAGGCCGGCGTCGACATCGACCGGCGCCATCCCTATGCCGGCGATGCCCTGCCGGGTGACGCCAGCCACGACGCCCTCGTCATCATGGGCGGGCCGCAGAACGCCCTCGACGACGCCAGGTTTCCCTATTTGCCCCACGCCGCCGCCCTCACCCGCGCCTACACGCAAGCCGGCAAGGCCGTGCTCGGCATCTGTCTCGGCTCGCAACTGGTGGCGCGCGGCCATGGCGGCCGCAATCTGCTCGGTCGGCCGATCGAATTCGGCTGGCACCCGGTCACGCCCACCGCCGCCGGCCGCGCCGATCCGCTGCTCGCCCATCTCGGCGCCGCCGCGCCGCTGTTTCACTGGCATTTCGATTCGTTCGACCTGCCGGCCGAGGCGACGCATCTGGCGTCGAGCGCCCTCACCCCGCATCAGGCCGCCCGCATCGGCCGGCGCACCTATGCCATCCAGTTCCATTTCGAGGCCGGCACCGAGGTCGTCGGCGGCTGGACCCGCGATCACCTCGACTGGATCACCCCGCACACCCCCGACTGGCCGCTCCGCCATCCGACGGAAGCCGAAAGCCTCGGCCGCGCCGCCGATGCCGTCGGCCTTGCCATGGCCCGCGCCTGGGTGGCGATCGCCGCCGGCTGACGACGCCCGCCCGACGGTTTCGTCGGCGTCAGGTCAACGTTCGCGGAACGCCCGGTTGAACTGGTCGGTGAGCGGCCGCAGGAAATAGCTGAGCACCGTGCGCTCGCCGGTCTGCACGTGCACTTCCGCCGGCATGCCCGGCATCAGCCGCTGCCCGCCGAGCCGCGCGATCTCGCCCTCGCCCAGCACCATCTGCACCCGGAAGAACGGGAATCCCTGCCGCTGGTCGACTTCAAGGTCGGCCGAAATGAAGGTCACGTCGGCCTTCACTTCCGGCGTGATCTTCTGGTCGAGCGCCGGAAACCGCACCACGCCCTGCTGACCGACCCGCACCTGGTCGACGAAATTCGGGTCGATCCGCGCCTCGACGATCAGCCGTTCGTTGTTCGGCACGATCTGCATGATCGCCTCGCCCGGCGCGATCACGCCCCGCGTCGTGTTGAACGCCAGCTGATGCACCGCGCCTTCCATCGGCGCCCGCAGTTCCACCCGCGACAGCTTCGCCTCGGCCGCCGCGCGCCGCTCCTCCAGATCGCCGATCCGGTCCTGGGCCTCGCGGAAGTCCTTGGCGATCTCGGTCGAGAACGTCTTGTCGATCTGGGTGATCTGCAGCTCGGTCTCGGTGATCCGCCCCTTGGCCCGGGCGATCTGCGCCGAGATTTCCCCAAGCTGGCCTTCCATGCCGGTGATCGATCGCCGCAGCGTGTTGAGGCGGGTGACGTTGGTCAGCCCCTGCTTCCACAGCTTCTCGACGTCGGCCAGCTCTTCCTTCGTCACCTTGATCTGCTCGTCGGCCGAAACCCGTTGCGCCTCCAGCCCGTGGATTTCGTCGCGGATTTGCGTCACCCGCTCGCGCAGCTGCGCCACTTCGCCGGTCCGCGTCCTGAGCCTTGCCTCGAACAGCAGCTTCTCGCCGACGATCGTGTCCTTCAGCGCCGGATCGTTCTTGGCCGACGCCGTCAGGTTGTCGAAGTTCAGGTCGGACCGCCCCAGCCGCTCGGCCTCCAGCCGGGCGCGCCGCACATAAAGACTGTGCAGCTGATTGGTGATCACCCCCAGTTCGGCTCGGGTGTTGGTGTCGTCGAGCCGCACCAGCACGTCGCCGGCCTTCACCACATCGCCGTTCTTGACGTTGATTGCGGCGATGATGCCGCCATCGGGATGCTGGATCTTCTTGGTGTTGCCCTCGACCACCAGATAGCCCTGGCCGATCACCGCGCCGGCGATATGCGCCAAAGCCGCCCAGCCGAGGATCACCACGGTGAACACCAGCGACATGACCATGCCGAACGTCACCAGCTTGCCGATTGCCCGCAGCGCCTTCTGCTCGGTCGCGGCGACGCGCATCTCCGGCGTCTCGAACAGCGGCGGATTGGTTTGAGTGGTTGCCTCGCTCATGTCACGCCACCTTCACGCCGCCGGACCGGCCGGCGACTTCCGGGTTGGCCACGGCCTTTTTCAGCACTTCGTCCTTCGGGCCGAACATCACCTGCTTGCCGTCCTTGATCACCAGCACCAGGTCGACCTCCGCCAGCGCGCTCGGCCGATGCGCCATCACCACCACGACGCCGCCGCGATCGCGCACCGAGCGCACCGCCTTCATCAGCGCCGTTTCGCCCTCGGCATCGAGATTGGCGTTCGGCTCATCGAGCACCACCAGGAACGGCTCGCCATAGAGCGCCCGCGCCAGGCCGATGCGCTGCCGCTGCCCGGCCGACAGGGTGACGCCCTGCTCGCCGATCTGCGTGTCGTAGCCCTCAGGCAGCTTGAGGATCATCTCGTGCGCGCCGGCCGCCTGCGCCGCCTTGACGATCGACTCGCCCTCGGCATCGGGAGCAAACCGGGCGATGTTGGCAGCCACCGTGCCGTCGAACAGCTCGACCGCCTGCGGCAGATAGCCGATCATCTGGCCGATCTGGTCCGGCGCCCACTGGTCGAAGGTCGCCCCGTCGATGCGCAATTCGCCGCGCACCACCGGCCACACCCCGACCATCGCCCGCGCCAGCGTCGACTTGCCCGCCGCGCTCGGCCCGATCACCGCCACGCCGTCGCCGGCCTTGAGGGTGAAGTTCATGCCCATCAATGTCACCACCCGCGCGCCGGGCGGCGCCACCGCCACATCGGTCAGCGTCACGTGGTTCATCGGCGTCGGCAGGCTGGTGCGCGCCGGCGCCGGCGCCATCAGCAACTGCTCCAGCCGCGTCCGCGCCTGACGGAAGGCGACGAACCCGCGCCATTGCGCGATCGCCTGCTCGACCGGCGCCAGCGCCCGCGCCGCGATGATCGACGAGGCGATCATCACGCCGCCGCTCGCCTGTCCGATGATCACCAGATAGGCGCCAAGCCCCAGCAACGCCGACTGCAGGAACAGACGGAACGCCTTGGTGATCGCCGAGACGCCGCCGACCGAATCGCCGCCCGTCACCTGCTCGACCGAGGCCGCGCTGTGCGACGCCACCCAGCGATCGCGGATCGCCTTCGACATGCCGAGCGCCTTCAGCACCTCGGCATTGCGCCGGCTGCCCTCGGTCCAGGCATTGCGCCGTCCCAGTTCCTGCGTCGCCTTCTGCATCGGCTCGCGCGACTTCATCTCGGTGACCAGCGTCAGCACCACCACCACCACCGCGCCGGCGCAGGCAAGCAGCCCGAGCCACGGATGCAGCAAGAACACCAGCAGCATGTAGAGCGGCATCCACGGCAGATCGAACAGCACGATCGGCCCCTGCCCGCCCATGAACGTCCGGATCGTGTCGAGATCGCGCAGCGGCTGCTGACCGTCGCTGATCGAGCGACGGGTCAACTGCGCCGTCACGATCGCGTCAAACACGCTGTTGCGCAGCTTGGCGTCGACCTTCAGGCCGATCCGCGACAGCACCCGCGCCCGGATCGCATCCAGCACCGCCATGAACCCGAACAGCATCAGGATCAAGATCACAAGCGCCACCAGCGTCGCCGTCGACCGGCTGGTCAGCACCCGGTCATAGACCTGCAGCATGAACAGCGGCCCGGTCAGCATCAGGAGATTGATCACCGCGCTGAACACCGCCACGCCGATCATTTCCGACTTGACCGATCGCGTTGCCTCGGCAACCAGCGAATTGGGTCTTGCTCCCGACATGCGCTCCCCCAAAACCGGTGCCCAGGCACCCCGTAATCCATCGGCCCGCCGGAACTGCCGGATCGGCATTCCGCTCAGGTCGCCAGCAATATCACACCCAATCGCTGATCCGGCTGTTCCGCGGGATACAGCCGATGCGGCAAGCCCTCGACCGCCGCGACGCACAACCGTCAACAGACATCATTGCAAGTGTGGCAATACCATGCCGACACGGAAAAGCCAGCCGAAACGCCGCCCGCCGCCGCGCCGCTCAGGTCGTAAGCTCCGGCAGGTTGGCATAGAGATCGAGCGCCTCCGGATTGGCCAGCGCCTCCTTGTTCTTCACCTCGCGCCCGTGCACCACGTCGCGCACCGCCAGTTCGGTGATCTTGCCCGACTTGGTACGTGGAATGTCGGCGACGGCGACGATCTTCGCCGGCACATGCCGCGGGCTGGCGCCGATGCGGATCTTGCGGCGGATCGCATCGATCAGCCGATCGTCCAGCGCCACGCCGGCCCGGAGCCGGACGAACAGCACCACCCGCACGTCATTGTCCCACGCCTGCCCGATCGCCAGCGATTCGAGCACCTCCGGGATCTGCTCCACCTGTGCATAGATCTCGGCCGTGCCGATCCGCACCCCGCCGGGATTGAGCGTCGCGTCCGAGCGACCATGGATCACCATGCCGCCATGCTCGGTCCACTCGGCGAAGTCGCCATGGCACCAGATGCCGGGGAAGCGATCGAAATAGGCCGAGCGGTACTTCGACCCGTCGACGTCATTCCAGAACATCGCCGGCTGCGACGGAAACGCCTTGACGCAGACGAGTTCCCCCTTGCCGGCCCCGCGCCCCATCGGCTTGCCGTCGTCGTCCCAGACCTCGACCGCCATGCCGAGCCCCGGCCCCTGGATCTCGCTCTTCCACACAGGCAAGCCGGGAACGCCGAGCACGAAGCACGAGGCGATATCGGTGCCGCCGGAAATCGAGGCGAGGTGAATGTCGGGTGCGATCGCGTCATAGACATACTGGAACCCCTCCGGCGCCAACGGCGATCCGGTGGAGGTGATCAGCCGGATCGACGACAGGTCATGACTGTCGCGCGGCCGCAGATCCAGCTTGCGCAGCGAATCCAGATACTTCGCCGAGGTTCCAAACAGCGTCACCCGCTCCTCGACCGCATAGTCCCACAAGATTTCCGGTCGCGGTGCCAGCGGATTTCCGTCATAGAGCACCAGCGTCGCCTCGCTTGAAAGCGCCGCCACCAGCCAGTTCCACATCATCCAGCCGAGCGTGGTGAAATAGAACACCCGGTCGCCCGGCACGATGCCGCAATGCAGCCGATGCTCCTTCGCCTGCTGCAACAGCGTGCCGCCGACCGAGTGGACGATGCATTTCGGCACGCCCGTGGTGCCGGAGGAAAACAGGATGTAGAGCGGATGCGCGAACCCCAGCCGCTTGTAGGTGACCGGCATCGGCGCGAAACTGGCGATGAACGCCTCCATCGACACCGCGCCCCGCAGCTTCGTCGCCACCTGTTCGCCCGCCCCGAGGTTGGACACGACGATGGTCCGGATCACCGTCGGCAGGTTGGCGACGATCTCGGCCAGCTTGTCGGCGATGTCGATGCGCTTGCCGCCATACCAGTAGCCGTCGACGGTCACGAACAGCTTCGGCTCGATCTGCCCGAACCGGTCGAGCACGCCGCGTTCGCCGAAATCCGGCGAACACGACGACCAGATTGCCCCGAGCGACGTCGCCGCCAGCATCAGCGCCACCGATTCAGCAACGTTTGGTAGCATCGCCGCCACCCGGTCGCCGGCCTTCAGCCCGGCGGCGCGCATCGCCTGCTGCAACCGCGAAACCAGCCGGTTGAGCTCGGCCCAGGTCATGCGCGTCGTCGGCCCGTCCTCGGCCCGCGCCACGATCGCCACCGAATCATCGTTCCGGCGCAGCAGGTTCTCGGCGAAGTTCAGCCGCGCGTCGGGAAAGAACCGCGCATCCTGCATCGAGGCGCCCTCGACCAGCCGACGCTCGCCCTTCTCGCCGATCACCCCGAGTTCGTCCCAGACCAGATCCCAGAACCCGGCGCGGTCATCCACCGACCAGTGGTGCAGCGCGCCATAGTCGGCAATGCGCCGCCCGCTCCGCGCTTCCACCTTGGCGATGAATCTGGCGAAATTCGGTGGAATCTGCTCGGGCCGCGGTGTCCACAGCGGCGAATTCCCCTCGGTCATGGCGTCGGTCCCTGCATTTTGTTGTTCCGCCCCGTCGATCCCGGGCCGGCTTTTTGATCCCTGTCACTGCGAGTCTTGCCATAATCGTTTCATACTCGCCAGCAAAACCAAGAATGAGGAAACCGACCGGGAGGCGGCTCGCCGCTTTTCAGTGCTTTCGATCGCCGGCTGGATTGCCAGCCGTCCCGACTGCCCGTAACACTCGTTAACGGCAGTATCGCGAACGTGCGGGTGCCGCGGCCGATCCCCGCGAGGGCGGGGGCCGGTCGCCGGCGGCAGCGGCACGCGCCGGCCCGAGAGCGAAATCTGTGGAATGCGATCAGCACATGCGAGCATCACAATCCGTGGCTGCATTTCATCTCGAAAAAGCCTTTGTTGTCTGGCAGACAGCGCGGCACGGGTGAGACGGCAGGCGGCCACGAGGTCATCGGCAGGGGCCTGAAGGGTATTGATGAAGCGACTTGCGTTCTTTGCCACCGCTGCTTTTGTCGTGTCGGCCGGCGTCCTCGCCGCGCTGCCGCGCATGGTCTCGGCCTTTGACGTCAAGGGCCAGATCGAACGGAGCGTCGGCGGCATTCTCGGCCAGCCGGTGACGGTGGCTGGCGAGGGCCATTTCGCCTTCGCGCCCTGGCCCGCGATCGTCTTCGACGCAACCCGCATATCCGCCCGCGAACCGGGCGCGGCCACGCCGCGCACCCTCGTCGAAGCCGCGCGCATGGTCGTGACCGCCGATCTGTCTGCGCTGGTCACCGGCGGTTCGATCGGCCGCCGCATCACCATTGAGGATGCGGCGATCGACGTTCCCGATCTGGCGCTCGGCGGCCTTGTCCGGCTCGACCGCGACGCCCTCGGCCGCATCGAACCGGGCCGCCTTGCCCTCGCCAACAGCCGCATCCGCCTGCACGGCGCCGCCGACGGCAACGTCGAAACCATCGACGTCAAGGCGGCCGAGTTCGGCTGGCCCGACAAGTCGAGCCACATGCGCCTCGACGGCACATTTGTCTGGCGCGACACCCCGGTCAGCATCGCCTCGCGCGTCGTCGGTCCGGTCGCCCTTGCCGCCGGTCGCGACGGCACCGCCCGCGTCAACGTCACCGTCGGCGGCGCCGAGGCCAAGTTCGACGGCCGGCTTTTTATCCTCGAGGGCGTGCAGGCCCAGGGTAGCCTGACGCTGCGCGCCCCCGACCCGGCCGCCCTCGCCCGCCTGCTTCACCTGCCGTGGCAGCCCAGCGTCGGCTTGTTCGAACTCGCCGGCGACGTCCACGCCCAGGCCGGTGGCGCCACGCTCGCCGATGCCGAACTGACCCTCGGCCAGAATGCCTTCGACGGCGCTTTCTCGCTGCGTTTCGACGGCAAGCGTCCGTCACTGCAAGGCACGCTTGCCACGGCCAGGCTCGACCTTTCCGGCGCGCCGCCGACGAGCGCCGCCCGGTCGTTGGCCATGCCCGGCCCCACCTCCGCCGCGCCGGCCGACGTGATGCAGGGCGTCGTCGCCAACTGGCGCGGCCGCACCTTCGATCCGCGCCTGCTCGAGGCGCTCGACATCGACCTGCGGCTCTCCGCCAAGTCGGCCCTGCTCGGCAACATCAACCTGACCGATGCCGCCAGCAACCTGATCCTGCGCGACGGCCGCCTGCGTATCGAGATCGGCGAGGCCACGCTGGCCCAGGGACGACTGACGGCGACGCTCGATCTGCGGCCGACGGGCGACGGCAATCTCACCATGAAGAGCCGCATCGGCGTTGTCGATGCCCGCCTCGAAGGCCTCGGCCTGGTGCCATTGCCGAGCTTCATCCACTCCGCCCGTGCCCGCATGACCATCGAGGCCGACGCCGAAGGCAGCACGCTCGACGAAGTCGGCGACCGCGTTCGCGGCCGCGGCCGACTGACCCTGACCGACCTGAAGACCGCGCCGCTGCCCGGCCTTGCTGAAACCCTCAAGCAGCCGCTCAGCACCCATACCGGCTCGACCCGGTCGAGCCAGTCCGGCTTCGCCAGCGCCGAGATGACCGTCGCGATCGCCGGCCGCACCATCAGCGTCGAGGATTTCTCCGCCACCTCGCCGACCATGAACCTGCGGCTGGTCGGGTCCACCCAATGGCCGAACGGCCCGCTGGCGCTGCGCGGCGCTGTCGTGCTGAACGAGCGCACCGCCGGCTGGACTAGCGAACCGGTGACGCTGGAAGTGCCGATCTCGCTAGTCGGCAGCATCGGCAACCCGGTCGCCTCGCCAGGCGGCACGCCGATGGTGCGTCCGATCGGTGCCGATACCGGCGGCCGCTCGGCTCCGGTTGTGCCCTGAGCGAAATCCGTCCGCCTTTTTGTCGCGATCTCGCGCTTCCGCCGCGCGAATTTGCGCTTTGGTAACCACGCCCGGCAATATCATGCATCAGCGCGAAAATCCTCGCGGCGGCGCGGTCATGACGTTCTGGCACTTCTTCCTTTCGCTCCTCAAGCTCGCGATCGTGTCGCTGATCGTCGGGGCCGCCTTGACCTATCTGAACATCTCCGCCGCCGACCTCCTGGCCCGCATCGGCATGACCCCGGAACGGGTCGGCGAGCTGATCGTCCTCGGACTGCGCTGGGCGGTGCCCAACGTCATGCTCGGGTCGATGATCGTCCTGCCGGTCTGGTTTCTGATGTTCCTGTTCCGCCCGCCGCGTGGTGGCGGCTGAGGTTGGACTTGACCGGATCGGCACGAGGTTGCATCTGACGATCTGACGCGGCGAAAATCCCGCCGAACCGCCCTCGACCGCCGGTCCCGCCCCGGCAATCCTCCAGTCCGACGCGAGAACAGGCCAGCCGTGACCGACCGTCCAAAACTCGTCCTCGCTTCCGCCTCGCCCCGGCGCCTCGCCCTGTTGCAGCAGGTCGGCATCGAGCCCGACTTGCTGTTCCCCTCCACTGTCGACGAAACGCCGCTGCGCGGTGAGCAGCCCCGCGCCCTTGCCCGCCGGCTCTCCCAGGCCAAGGCCGAGGCCGCCCGCGAGTTCGTCCGCCACACGCCCGACGTCGCCGGCGCCTACATTGTCACCGCCGATACGGTGGTCGCCGTCGGCCGCCGCATCCTGCCCAAGGCCGAACGCCGCGACGAGGCCGAGATCTGCCTGCGCCTGCTCTCCGGCCGCTCGCATCGGGTCTGGACCGGCGTCTGCGTCGTCAACCCCGCCGGCAGCATCCGCCAGCGCCTGGTCGAGACCCGCCTGCGCTTCAAGCGCCTCTCCACCCAGGAAATCGATAGCTACCTTGCGTCCGGCGAATGGCTGGGCAAGGCCGGCGGCTACGCCATCCAGGGACTTGCCGCCGGCTTCGTCGTCGACCTCGTCGGTTCCTACACCAGCGTCGTCGGACTGCCGGTCTACGAAACCGTCGCCCTGCTCGACGGCGAAGGCTTCGATACCCGCGCCGGCTGG
>JAEULV010000015.1 GCA_016793065.1 Hyphomicrobiaceae bacterium | reverse complement strand
CTGGTCAATCACGAGCCCGACGGCATTGCCGCGGGGGAGTTGGCGCGGGCGGTCGGGGTGCCGCAGAACACCATGTCCAGCCATCTGGCGATCCTGACGCAGGCGGGGTTGATCCGCGGCGAGCGCCAGAGCCGGTCGATCCTCTACCGCGCCGATCTCGGGCGTTTCCGCGAGATGATGCTGTACCTGCTGCAGGATTGCTGCGCCGGACGGCCGGACATCTGCGCGCCGCTGATCGCCGACCTCACGCCCTGCTGTCCCGACAAGGTTCGAAACAATGCCTGATCGTGTGTTCAACGTCCTGTTTCTCTGCACCGGCAATACCGCCCGCTCGGTTCTCGCCGAGGGTATCCTGCGGCATGACGGTCGCGGGCGGTTCAACGCCTTCTCGGCCGGCAGTCAGCCGAAGGGTGTCGTCAACCCGTTCGCACTGAAGACGCTGGAGAGCTACGGCTATCCGACGGACGGCTACCGGTCGAAGAACTGGGACGAATTCGCCGCGCCGGACGCGCCGCACATGGATTTCATCTTCACCGTTTGCGACAACGCCGCCGGCGAGGCCTGTCCGGCGTGGCCGGGCAAGCCGGTGTCGGCGCATTGGGGGATCGAGGACCCGGCGGCGGTCGAGGGGTCCGACATCGACAAGCAGCGGGCGTTCAACCAGGCCTTCCGCTTCATGCGCAACCGGATCCAGGCGTTCATCGCCTTGCCGATCAAGTCGCTGGACGCGCTGTCGCTGCAGTCGCGCCTGAAGGAAATCGGCGGCCTTGACGGGTCGACGTCGGCGTCCGCCTGAGGAAGGTCCCCACTCCATGTCGACATTCGAGCGTTATCTGACCGTCTGGGTGTTTCTCTGCATCGTTGTCGGCGTGGCTCTTGGGCACTTGATGCCGGGGGTGTTCCAGGCGGTCGGCGCCATCGAGGTGGCCAAGGTCAACCTGCCGGTGGCGGTGCTGATCTGGCTGATGATCGTGCCGATGCTGCTGAAGATCGACTTCGCCGCGCTCGGCCGGGTGCGCGAGCATTGGCGCGGCATCGGCGTGACGCTGTTCGTCAACTGGGCGATCAAGCCGTTTTCCATGGCGCTGCTCGGCTGGCTGTTCATCGGCACGCTGTTTCGCGACCTGCTGCCGGCCGACCAGATCAATTCCTACATCGCCGGGTTGATCCTGCTGGCGGCGGCGCCGTGCACGGCGATGGTGTTCGTGTGGAGCAACCTGACCAGGGGCGAGCCGCATTTCACCCTGTCGCAGGTGGCGCTCAACGACACGATCATGGTGGTGGCGTTCGCGCCGCTGGTCGGGCTGTTGCTCGGGCTGTCGGCGATCACGGTGCCGTGGGATACGCTGGTGATCTCGGTGGTGCTCTACATCGTCATCCCGGTGGTGGTGGCGCAGGTTTTGCGGCGGCGGGTGCTGGCGGGCAGCGGCGAGGCCGGGCTGGCGGCGTTGCTCGGCCGGCTGGGGCCGGTGTCGCTGGTGTCGCTCCTGGCGACGCTGGTGCTGCTGTTCGGATTCCAGGGCGAGCAGATCCTGAAACAGCCGATGGTGATCGCGCTGCTGGCGGTGCCGATCCTGATCCAGGTCTATTTCAATGCCGGCGCGGCCTATCTGTTCAACCGGCTGGTGGGCGAACAGCATTGCGTCGCCGGGCCGTCGGCGCTGATCGGCGCCAGCAATTTCTTCGAACTGGCGGTGGCGGCGGCGATCAGCCTGTTCGGGTTTAATTCCGGCGCGGCGCTGGCGACGGTGGTCGGGGTGCTGATCGAGGTGCCGGTGATGCTGACGGTGGTGTGGATCGTCAACCGCAGCAAGGGCTGGTACGAGCGGGCGTGAGGCGGGGCGAGTTCTCGCGGTCGCGGCGTGTGGCGGGATTGGCCGGACGGGAACCCGTGCCTAAAAAATAGACTGGCGATGGCGGTGGGCATGTTGCCTCCGGGCGGTTCCGGCTTTAGACAAAAGTTTGACGGATTTCCTGTCCCTCAGGTATTCCCAAGGCGTACAACAAGATACCGCGCTGCATCATGATCGCCTGATGGCGGCACCCGGGTGGGCGCGTTGTTTTGGCGGATCGCCTAAATCGATCCAAACAAGATCTCCAGCCGAAGGCCGCCCATGACCGCCATTCGTCGCCTGCTCGTCGCCAATCGCTCCGAAATCGCCATCCGGGTGTTCCGCGCCGCCACCGAACTCGGCATCGCGACGATCGCGGTCTATGCCGAGGAGGACAAGCTGTCGCTGCACCGGTTCAAGGCGGACGAGGCCTATCAGATCGGCAAGGGCAAGGGGCCGGTCGAGGCGTATCTGGCGATCGACGAGATCATCCGGGTGGCGCGGGAGGCCCGCGCCGACGCGATCCATCCCGGCTATGGGCTGCTTTCGGAGAGCCCGGAATTCGCCGAGGCCTGCGCGGCGGCCGGGATCATCTTCATCGGGCCGTCGCCGAAGACGCTGCGGACGCTTGGCAACAAGGTCGATGCGCGCAATCTCGCGGTTTCGGTCGGCGTACCGGTGATGCCGGCGACGCCGCCGCTGCCGGACGACGGCGAGGAGGTGAAGCGGCTGGCGCGGGAGGTCGGCTATCCGGTGATGCTGAAGGCGTCCTGGGGCGGCGGCGGGCGCGGCATGCGGCCGATCGAGAGCGAGGACAAGCTGCTCGACGCGGTGTTCACCGCCAAGCGCGAGGCGAAGGCGGCGTTCGGCAAGGACGAGGTCTATCTGGAAAAGCTGGTGCGGCGGGCGCGGCACGTCGAGGTGCAGATCCTCGGCGACAGCCACGGCACGCTGGTGCATCTCTATGAGCGCGACTGTTCGATCCAGCGGCGCAATCAGAAGGTCATCGAGCGGGCGCCGGCGCCGTATCTCGATGGGGCGACGCGGGCGGGGCTGTGCGCCTCGGCGCTGAAGATCGGCGGCGGCACCGACTATGTCGGCGCCGGCACGGTCGAGTTCTTGATGGATGCCGATACCGGGCAGTTCTATTTCATCGAGGTCAATCCGCGCATCCAGGTGGAGCACACGGTGACCGAGGTGGTCACCGAGCTCGACATCGTCAAGGCGCAGATCCGCATCGCCGAGGGCGGCGCCATCGGCCGACGCGATGCTGCCGGCGACTGGCAGGTGGGCATCCCGCCGCAGGACGAGATCTCGCTGCGCGGCCACGCGATGCAGTGCCGGATCACCACGGAGAACCCGGAGAACAACTTCATTCCGGATTATGGCCGCATCACCGCCTATCGCGGCGCCTTCGGCTTCGGCATTCGCGTCGATGGCGGCACGGCCTATTCGGGCGCGGTGGTGACGCGCTGGTACGATCCGATGCTGGAGAAGATCACCGCCTGGGCGGCGACGCCGGCGGAGGCGATCGCGCGGATGGACCGGGCGCTGAAGGAATACCGCATTCGCGGCGTCGCCACCAATCTCGCCTTCCTCGAGGCGGTGCTGGCGCATCCGAAGTTCCGCTCCAACCAGTACACGACGCGGTTCATCGACGAGACGCCGGAGCTGTTCCAGTTCAACAAGCGGCGCGACCGGGCGACCAAGCTCTTGACCTATATCGCCGACGTGACGGTCAACCAGCATCCGGAAGCCAAGGGACGGCCGAAGCCGCCGGCGATGGCGGCGGCGCCGCAGGTGCCGGTTTTCGCCGGACCGGCGCCGGAGGGCACGCGGCAGCTGCTCGACCGCCTGGGCGCGAAGGGTTTCGCCGACTGGATGAAGGCGCAGACGCGGGTGCTGGTCACCGACACGACCATGCGCGACGCGCATCAGTCGCTGCTGGCGACGCGGATGCGCAGCCATGACATCGTCGCGGCGGCGGAGGCCTATGCGACCGGGCTGCCGGGGCTCCTGTCGCTCGAGTGCTGGGGCGGGGCGACTTTCGACGTCGCCATGCGCTTCCTCAACGAGGACCCGTGGGACCGGCTGGCGGCGATCCGCGAGCGGGCGCCGAACCTGCTGACGCAGATGCTGCTGCGCGGCGCCAACGGCGTTGGCTACACCAACTATCCCGACAACGCGGTGAAGTTCTTCGTCAAGCGGGCGGCGGCGGCCGGCATGGACCTGTTCCGGGTGTTCGACTGCCTGAACTGGGTGGAGAACATGCGCGTCGCCATCGACGCGGTGGGCGAGAGCGGCAAGCTGGCCGAGGGCGCGATCTGCTATACCGGCGACATTCTCGACCCGGATCGGGCGAAGTACTCGCTTGGCTACTATGTCGGCATGGCGAAGGAGCTGGAGCGGGCCGGCGTGCACATCCTCGCGGTCAAGGACATGGCGGGGCTGTTGAAGCCGGCGGCGGCGAAGGCGTTGATGACGGCGCTGAAGCAGGCGGTCGACCTGCCGATCCATTTCCACACCCACGACACCTCGGGCATTGCCGGGGCGACGGTACTGGCGGCGATCGATGCCGGCGTCGACGCGGTCGACGCGGCGATGGACGCGATGTCGGGCACGACGTCGCAGCCGTGCCTCGGCTCGATCGTCGAGGCGTTGCGCCATACCGACCGCGACACCGGACTCGATCCGGAAGCGATCCGGCGGATCTCGTTCTACTGGGAGGCGGCGCGTCACCAATACGCGGCGTTCGAGAGCGACCTGAAATCGGGCGCGTCGGAGGTCTATCTGCACGAGATGCCGGGCGGGCAGTTCACCAACCTGAAGGAACAGGCGCGGTCGCTGGGGCTCGACAGCCGCTGGCACGAGGTCGCCAAGGCCTATCGCGCCGCCAACGACATGTTTGGCGACATCGTCAAGGTGACGCCGTCGTCGAAGGTGGTGGGCGACATGGCGCTGATGATGGTGTCGCAGAACCTGACGCCGGCCGATGTGGTCGATCCGGGGAAGGACGTGGCTTTTCCGGGATCGGTGGTGGAGATGCTGAAGGGCGATCTCGGCCAGCCGCCGGGCGGTTGGCCGCAGGCGTTGCAGGCCAAGGTGCTGAAGGGCGAGGCGCCGATCACGGCGCGGCCGGGGTCGCTGCTGGCGGATGTGGATCTCGGCGCGGTCAAGGTGGAGGCGGAGAAGAAGGTCGGGCGGGAAATCGACGAGGACGAAGTGGCGTCCTACCTGATGTATCCAAAGGTGTTCACCGATTTCGCCGCGTTCGCGCGCAAGTACGGGCCGGTGACGGCGCTGCCGACGCCGATCTTCTTCTACGGGATGAAGCCGGGCGACGAGACGACGATCGAGATCGAGCGCGGCAAGTCGCTGGTGGTGCGGCTGCAGACGATCGGCGACACCGACGAGGAGGGCATGGTCAAGGTGTTCTTCGAGCTGAACGGCCAGCCGCGCATCATCAAGGTGCCGAACCGCGCCGCCGCCGCCACCGCCAAGGTACGGCGCAAGGCCGAGGAAGGCAACGATGCCCATATCGCCGCGCCGATGCCGGGGGCGGTGTCGACAGTCGCGGTGCGGCTCGGCCAGCAGGTGAAGGCCGGCGACGTGCTGCTGACGCTGGAAGCGATGAAGATGGAAACGGCGCTGCACGCGCCGAGGGACGGCGTCGTCAAGGAGATCCCGGTCAATGCCGGCACTCAGGTCGACGCCAAGGACCTGCTGATGGTGATGGGGTGAGCGACTGTCACAAGGCGCATGGCCGCCCGTCGCCGCTGTTGACGGCGGCGGAAAGGCCTTGCGAAGACCCCGGCGCCGGCGCAGTTTCCGCTGGCGAGCGATCGGGTAACCGCCGATCCGTCGCGACGAGTGCCACCGGAGCCGATCGATGACCGCAGCCGCCGAACTCATCCGCGCCCGGGCGCCCGGCTTCCAGCCGGCACTGGGGATTGTGCTCGGGTCCGGGCTCGGCGCACTCGCCGACCGGGTCGAGGGCGCGGTCCGCATCGCCTATGCCGATCTGCCGGGGTTTCCGCCGGCGGGCGTTTCCGGCCATGCCGGGGCCTTGGTGCTGGGGCGGCTCGGCGGCCTGGCGGTGGCGGTGCTGGCGGGGCGGGCGCATTACTACGAGCACGGCAACCCCAACGAAATGCGCGAGGCGATCGCGACGCTGGCGGCGCTCGGCTGCGGCTCGCTGCTCCTGACCAATGCCGCCGGCTCGCTGCGCACCGAGGTCGGTCCCGGCCGGGTGATGCTGATCACCGACCACATCAACTGGTCCGGCTTCAACCCGCTGATCGGCACGGCCGGTGACCGCCGCTTCGTCGGCATGACCGGCGCCTATGACCGGGATCTGGCCGGGCGGTTGCGGCGGATCGGGCTTGCCGAAGCGGTCGACCTCGCGGAAGGCGTCTACATGTGGTTCTCGGGGCCGTCGTTCGAGACGCCGGCGGAAATCCGCATGGCGCGGGTGCTGGGCGCCGACGCGGTCGGGATGTCGACGGTGCCGGAGGTGATCCTGGCGCGCTATTGCGGGCTCAAGGTGGCGGCGCTGTCGATGATCACCAATCTCGGCGCCGGCATGGCCGACGAGGAGCTCTCCCACCAGCAGACCAAGACCGAGGCCGCCAAGGGGGCGGCGCGGTTCGAACGACTGGTCACGGCGCTGTGCGCCGATCTTGCCGAAACGGAGGCCTGATGATGACCGAACGCGCGACCCTGGCGGCGCGGGCCTTGCCGCTCGTCGACCTCACCGACCTTTCCGACACGCTCGACGCCGAGGGCGCGGCGCGGCTTTGCGCCCGGGCGCGGACGCCGAGGGGACCGGTGGCGGCGGTGTGCCTGTGGCCGGCCTTCGTGGCGCAGGCAAAGGCGGCGCTCGCCGGTTCGGGCATCCGGGTGGCGACGGTGGTGAATTTTCCCGCCGGCGGTGAGGCGACGCTCGAGGTGGTGGCCGAGACGCGGGCCGCCGTAGCGGACGGAGCGGACGAGATCGATCTCGTCATCGCCCATGAAGCGCTGCGGGCGGGGCGGGGCGGCTTCGTCGAAAGCCAGATCACCCGGGTGCGCGAGGCCTGCCCGGCGCCGGTGCGGCTGAAGACGATCCTGGAGACCGGCAAGCTCGGCGATCCGGCCCTGATCCGGCGGGCGGCCGAGATCGCCATCGGCGCGGGGGCCGATTTCATCAAGACCTCGACCGGCAAGGTGCCGGTGAATGCGACGCCGGAGGCGGCGCGGGTGATGCTGGAGGCGATCCGGGCCTCGGGCAGGCCGGTGGGACTGAAGCCGTCGGGCGGCATCCGCACCGTCGCCGAGGCGGGGGTCTATCTGGGGCTCGCCGACGCGATCATGGGACCGGACTGGGCGCGGCCGGAAACCTTCCGCTTCGGCGCGAGCGGGCTGCTTGACGACCTCTTGGCGGCGCTCGGCGGCGACGGACAGGCGCAGGCGGGCGGCGGCTACTGACGGCTCGGCGCGTCAGCGCCTTTGGCCGCCGGGTTCGACAAGAAAAAGGGCGCCGCAGGTCGCGGCGCCCGATTGGTCTCGACAGTCCGTTGCCGGGCTTACTGCTTCAGCCGCAGCTTGAGGATCTGCTGTTCGGCGATGTCCTGCAGCAGGCGGTCGAGCTGGTTGGCGTCGACCTGATAGAAGTTGTTGGCCGAGCCGGCGCAGTTCTGCAGCAGCGTCGCGGCGGCGGCGGCGCCGGGTCCGAAGTTCACGGCGATGGTGATCAACTGGATGCCGTAGTCGTTGCGGATGGCGGAGCACCAGGTGAGCATGCGGCTGTTGAGGGTAGCCGCATCGGGAGCGGTATTGCAGCCCGGATAGGAACCTTCGCAACCCCACATTCCGGGGAATTCCTTGGCCTGGGTGTTCTCGCCGTCGGTGATGAGGATCATCATCTTCTTCTTGTCGGCGGAATTGTAGGCGGCCGGCGCGGTGGTGACGCCGAAGAAGGTCGGCCAGTTGTTGTTGGGGCTGAGGGTGCGCAGACCCCAGCGCAGGCCGATGTCGGCATGAGTGCCACCGGGAACCGGATACATGCGGTCGAGCGTGGCGTTGACCTGCTTGCGATTGCCGGACAGGCCGAGCATCGGCGCCGGGCAATTGAGGTTGGGGCCGCCGATCGGATCGAACGAGGTCCAGCTGGTCGGCGCGTACCACGGGCACCAGCGGCCGGTCCAGGTGTGTTCGTTGGGATCGGCGAGGCACGGGGTCTTGTTCTTCAGGCCCTGCCAGTCGGATGAAACCATGCAGCCGTATTGATCGGTGCATTGATAGTTGCTGGACGCATAGACGTTGCGACGACCGTAGTCGATGTTCTGTCCCCCAGCCCATTCGCCACAGTAATTGTAGCGGGTGTAGCTGTTACAGATCAGGCGCTGTACCTGGACATCGACGCAGGTTGTCGTGCAGGTCTTGTGCAGCAAGCTCGGGCGACGCCCGAGATCCGGCATCATCGCGGCGGGGATCGGCGTCATAATATCGTCGACGTCGTTCTTGCCGGAGGGACCGGTCGGACCGCCGCCACCGCCGCCACCGCCGCCGCCGCCGCCACCACCGCCACCGCCACCGCCGCCACCGCAGCCCGTGGAGGTGCACTGTTGCTCGGTCACAGTTTGCCAGGTGCCAATGCCGACGTCAGTCGAGTGACGCGAGTTGTTGGGAACAGCCAACGCCTTCCAGTTGTTGCCACCGGAATGATCGTTGGCGGCCTGGCTTTCGCCGGTGCCGTCGATGCAGCCGCGCCAGGTGGTGGGAGCGAAAGCCTCGGCCATGGTGGTGCCGGCCGGCGGTTGGACGCTGCGCGACAAGGGGCTCGTGACGTCGCGCTTCGAGCCGTAGTCGGGAATGGTGGAGACGGCGTTGCTGCCGGAGGTATCCCAGGCGCCGGGGGCCTCGCCGCGAATGTTGACGGTGGTCGCCCAGGGCACAACCGAGATGCGGACGTCGTTGGCGTCGCGGGCGCTGTCGAAGAGGCGATTGGAGAACTTCTTGGCGGCATTGCGCAGCAGGGTGAAGCGGGTTTCCGGCCGGCTGTCCTTGCCGAACATCGAGGCGGTGTTGTCGAGGGCGAGGGCGACCTCGTAGGGGATCGCGGCGCCGACATCGGCCAGGGCGACGGTGCCGACATCGCTGTAGGAGCGGCCGACGATGCCGCCGAACGGATGTTCGACCCGGGCGCTGGCGACGGCGCGGGCGGTGCCGTCGGAATCGAACGACACGGTGATGGAAGCAGTGTTCTTGACCAGACGGCTGCCGGACTGGGCGATGTTGGCCTCGAAGAAGCGGACGCCGGCGGCAATGCCAGCGGTCTTGGCGGCGGCGAGCGACACCTTGTTGCGCTGGATCAGTTCCTCGCGCTTGGCGGCGAGGGCGGCTCCGTCGGCGGCGGCCTGCAGGCTGGTATGGCCCTGCGACAGACGGCTATACTCGACGGCGACCGCGGCGGCGCCACCGAACGCCACCAGCGCGGCGGCGAAGATGATGGCGATATTGCCGCGTTTGTCGGCGATGAACGGGTGGGTCCGATGCGGTCCGGTCACGGGTAGCCCCTGTATGAAATGCCGATGCCAGTGTGCCCAATTCGGGTCATTTAAATTGGTATTGCATCGAAACGCTTTCAGTTGCCCTAACGCGGTCAGGGAAACTCCGGGGTATTGCTGAATTTCATTCAAATCGTCGCGAACCGGCCGGATGCGTCAGCCGCCGAGCTGGAAGCGATATTCGGTGTGCTGGCGATAGGTTTCGCCGGGGCGCAGCAGGGCGTCGGGGAAGTGCGGGTGGTTGGGGCAGTCGGGGAAGCGCTGCGGCTCGAGGCAGAGGCCGGCGCCGCCGGCATAGCGGCGGCCGTCGAGCCCCGGACCGGGAAAGCCGATGGGGGCGGAATCGAACAGCTGAATGCCGGGTTCGCTGCTCCAGACCTCCATGGCGACATCGCCGCGCGCGCCCTCGAGCCGGGCGGCGAGGCGCGGGACGGGCGAGGGGGCGGCGGCGAGGGCATAGTTGTTGTCGAAGCGCTGCAGACCGCCATCGGCGAGCTGCGTTCGCACCGGGCGAAGCCGGCGGAAGTCATAGGGCGTCGCCTCGACCGGCAGCACGGCACCGGTGACAAGACCGGTGGCATCGACCGGGCAATAGGCGTCGGCCGGGATCATCAGGCGATGGTCGAGGATGTCGGGGCTGTCGTCGAGATTGAAATAGGAGTGGGTGGCGAGGTTGAGGACGGTCGGTCGGTCGGTGCGGCCGGTCATCTCGATCGCCAGCCGCGTCGGCTCCAGTCGATAGGTCAGGCTGACATCGACCGCGCCGGGATAGCCCTGGTCGCCGTCGGGGGAATGCAGCGTCAGGGTGACATGGGCGGGGCCGTGATCGGCCAGCGTCCACGGCCGGCAGCCGAAGCCGGGCGTGCCGCCATGGAGGTGGTGCAGGCCGGCGTGGTTGATCGGCAGGGGATGGACGACGCCGTCAATCGACAGCCGGCCATGGCCGATGCGGTTGCCGAAGCGACCGGCGACGGCGCCCATATGCGGCGAATGCGCCTCATAGTCGGCGAACCGCTCCAGCCCCAGCACCAGCGGCCGCGTCCCTTCCGCCGCGCCGTGCCAATCCAGCCGCCGGATCACCGCCCCCCAATCCAGCACCGCGACCGACAGATCGCCGGCGGCAAGAGAGATCTCATGGACCGGCCGGCCCGCGCCGGTCCGGCCAAAAACACGAAGGGTCATGACGGTATCCGCGCTGACGAACAGGCGTTTATTTCGACCGGAGTTTAACGGCGAATGCAACAGGGGGGATCGATCGGCGCGCCGCCGGTCTGCTTCGATGCATTCGCTGACCCGACGCCATTTGGCTTGCCCGAGGCGGTCGCGCCGGCATCCGGCGGGGTCGACGGCCGCTTGCCCCTCACCCGTATTGTTCCGCCAGCGCCGCCGCCACGCGGCCGATCAGGTCGATGGGGAGCGGGTGTTTGTGCGGGAAGGCGGGATTGCCTTTCGGTCCGCGCCAGGGCGCCAGCTCGGCCACCAGTTCGGGCGGGCCGGAGAGCGGTGGGTAGATGCCGATATGCTGTTTGAAGCCAGCGAAATAGAAGAAGATGCGGCGGCGGCGAAAGGCCGGCATTTTGTAGCCGATGCAGCGTCGGGCATCAGGGACGACGCGTTCGACCTCGGCCTGGATCTGCCGCAGCCGCAGGCCGACCGCGTCGGCGACCGTGGTGAAATGCGCCGCGTGCGCCGCCTCGTCCATGGCGTCAGTCCGCCTTGCCAACCAGCACGCTCAGGAACCGGTCGACCTCCCGCGTCGTGGTGGCGAAGGCGCAGACGAGGCGGATGAGGGTTTCGTCCTCGCCTGGCCGCCGGTCGGCCGCGACGCTGTCGGCGCCCCATTCGTAGAAGCGGGCGCCGGCCTGTTCCAGCCGCGCCGCGCTTGTCCGCGGCAGGACCGCGAACACCTCGTTGCCGTCCGGCTCGAAGGCCAGCCGCGCCGCGCCGCTTGCCCGGATGCCGGCCGCCAGCCGCGCTGCCATGGCATTGGCATGTTCGGCGAGGTCGAGCCAGTGTTCGTCGGCAAGCCAGGCATCGTACTGCGCCGCGATGAAGCGCTGCTTCGATACGAGATGTCCGGCGCGCATCCGCAGCCGCGCCACCGCCTCGGCGAGGTTCCGGTCGAACACCACCAGCGCTTCGGCCATCAGGCAGCCGTTCTTGGTGGCACCGAAGGTGAGGATGTCGACGCCTGCCCGCCAGGTCAGCGCCGACGGCGCCGCTTGCAGATGCGCCACCGCGTTGGCGAAACGGGCGCCGTCGAGATGCACCCGCAGCCCTGCTTCTTGCGCCTGCAGGCAAAGCTGCGTCATCTCGTCGGCGGTATAGGCGGTGCCGCATTCGGTGAGGTTGGTCAGCGACAGCACCGTCGCTGCCACCTGGTGCACATTCGGGTGATGGCGCGGATAGGTCTCGATCGCCTGTTTCAGCCCCGCCGGCGTGATCTTGCCGCCGATGCCGGCGACCGGCACGAACTTCACCGCCGAATAGAACTCCGACGCGCCGCCCTCGTCGGCGTGCACATGCGCTCCTTCATGGCAGATCACCGCGCCGCCCCAGGACGGCGCCAATGCCGCCAGCGCCAGCGCGTTGGCGCCGGTCCCGGTTGGGACCAGGAACACCTCCAGCTCGCGTTCGAACAGGTCGACGAGCCGGTCGCGCACGCGCGCGGTCAGCGGATCGGTGCCGTAGGCCGGCGCGGCGCCGGCATTGGCGGCGGAAATGGCGGCGATGACCTTGTCGGAGGCCCCCGCCCAGTTGTCGGATGCAAAGTTCATGGCGCAAGGCTAGTGCAAGTTCGCGCCGGGCGAAATCCGCCGGCCGAGAAAAAGACCGGGGGCAGGCGAGCGCCGTCGCACCGCCCGGGCCTGCCGTCGTTCAGCCGTTGCGCCAGCGTCCGATCAGATGGTCGAGCGTCAGCTTGCCGCCGCCGAACATCACCAGCGTCAGCGCCAGCGCCGCCCATGGCAGATGGAACGTATGCCAGGCCTCAGGATAGACCAGTTGGATCACCCCGGTCATCGCCAGCAGTCCGAGCGCCGCGAATCGGGTCCCGAGCCCCAGCACCAGCAGGATTGGCAGCGAGACTTCCGCCAGCCCGGCGAGCAGCGCCATCAGCGCCGGAAACGGCAGGCCGTATTGGCCGCCGAACAGGTTGAGCTTGAACTCCTCGGTGAACAGCAGCACGGCCGAATCCGACAGGGCGAGGAACCCGTCCCACTTGGTCAGGCCCGAATAGTAGAACGGCACCGCCAGCGCGACGCGGGCCGCCAGCAGCGCCAGCGACTTCGGCAAGGCGTCGAGCAGCCCGACGGCGCCGCCGACCAGGCCGGCGATCCCGCCCGCGGCCGGCGTCTGTCGAGTTTGGGGAAGCGATTGTGTCATCATGTCATACCCTCCGGAGTTTGTTCTTGATTGGGGTCCGCCAGGCGAAAGCCGGTGAAGGCGCCGGCCTGCAGCAGCACGGCGATCGACCGCGCCAGATCGGCGGCCGGATCGGCGAAGCCGGCAATGGCGGCGGCGGTCCCTAGCCGCAGGCCGCGTCCGAGCGCGGCGACCAGCGCTGCTCCGCCCACAGGCAATTGCCGCAGGTCGACGGCCCAGTCCGGCCGAGCGATCAGCACGTCCTCGCCCTGTTGAAAGTCGATCGCGACCGCGTTTGGATCGGCACCCGCGACATTGGCGGCGTAGATCGACAGCGCCGGCCATTGCGACGCCACCACCCGCACCGACGGGTGCAGCAGCAAAATCAGGTCGTCGATCCGGTCCTCCGGCACCTGCGCCAGCGCCGATGCCGGCATCGGCTCGGCGTCGGCGGCGTGATAGGCCTCGACATAGGCCCATTCGATCCGCGCCACGTCGGCGAGGTACGGGACCATGGCCGCCGGCTCGAACTGTTCGATGAAACGGGCAAGATCGCCGCCCCATTGCAGCAGCACCGGTGAGGAGGGCGGCGCTTCGAGCGCCGCCAGCCGTGCCATCGCCCGGAAGAAGTCCTCGCCGACGAGCCGCGCCACCACCGGATAGGTGTCGGCCAGCGCCTCGGTCAGCGAGACGACGACATTGTTGCGATAGACGTTGAACCGACGCGGCGCCGGGCGACCCGCCGGATCGACCACGCCGTCGGGCGCCGGCGCGCCGGCATCGAGCAGCGCCGCCGTGAAGCCTGCCTGCAGGTTTTCAAGGCTCTCATGCGGCATGGGCGGCTCCCCGGCGGGCGAGCGCCATCACCGCCTCGGCCTTGGCCGCCTCGACGGCGAGCACCGGCCATGCCGGAATGTCGTTGTCCCATTCGATCAGGGTCGCCACCGGACCGGTCGAGGCGATCGCCCGGGCATAGAGGTCCCATACCACATCGGCGACCGCCCGGTCATGGGCGTCGATCAGCAGCGGCCGACCGTCGTCGTCCGTATCCGGCGCGTGGCCGGCCAGATGGATCTCGCCGACCTTGTCGACCGGGAAGCGGGCCAGATAGTCGATCGGGTCGCGTTGCTGGTTGATCGACGAGACCCAGACATTGTTGACGTCGAGCAGCAGGCCGCATCCCGTCCGGCGCGCCACTTCGGCAATGAAGTCGACCTCGTCCCAGGTCGAACCGGCGAAGGCGACATAGGTCGAGGGGTTTTCAAGCAGCATCGGCCGGCCGAGGGTCGATTGCACAGTGTCTATGTGCTCGACCACCCGCGCCAGCGTCGCCCCGTCATAGGGAACCGGTAAAAGGTCGTTGAGATAGGTGTCGCCATGGCTCGACCACGCCAGATGTTCCGACACCATCGCCGGCTGGAAGCGATCGACCACGGCCTTCAGCCGGGCGAGGTGGCGCGGGTCGAGCCCGCGCCCGGCGCCGATCGACAGGCCGACGCCATGCACGGAGATGGGCGCAAGTGCCCGCAGGGCATCGAGCATCCGGTGTGGCGGGCCGCCGGCGCCCATGTAGTTCTCGGCATGCACCTCGAACCAGCCAACCGGCAGCGGCTCGGTGACGATCGCGGTGAAATGCTCGGGCTTGAAGCCGACGCCGGCGCGAGCGGGAAGATGGGTCATTGCGTTGCCTGCTGTCGCTTGAACCGTCCGGGCCTTCCCGTCGCCCGCGACCGGGAACGGGAAGGCCGGCGGGGTCGATCACATCTTCGGCAGATCGCGCTTCAGTTCGTCGAGGCCGCCCTTGCGGTCGCCCGGCAGCATGAACTCGGCCTTGGTGGTGGTGCCGTACATGGCGCAGGTGCCGGTCGGCACGTACTTCCAGGCATTGCCCTGATAGTCGACGGTGGACGTGCCGGCGCAGGTGGTGCCAGCGCCCGCCTTGCAGTCGTTCTTGCCCTTCAGCGAAATGCCGTAGCACTTTTCCTTGTCACCGGCGGCGGCCGACGGCGTGGTGCTGGCGGCGGAAATCGCGGTGGCGAGGGCGCCGGCAATCAGGGCGGTGGAAAGAAGCTTCGCGGACATGTCTGTTTCCTTGGGTGCTGTGGATCTTGTGTCGGCCGCCTCGTCGCTGCCGATGTCCGCAGACTGCCGCTTTTCGAGAACAACTGGAAATCAAAGCCCCGGCAAGTTTGCTGACGTAACGTTCACGCCGCCGTGACGCGGGCGCGTGGGCGTCGTCACCGGCGCGTGAACCGGCGGTAGGGGGGGCTTTTGGGCAGTGTTCGATGTGATACGAAAGCGACAAAAAGTCCGATCACGTAATTATATTTCCCAAAGCCGTTGGACCAATGTCGGATTCCCTTCGATCCGTGGTCGGAATTGGCATGAAAATGATCTTAAAACCGCGAATGCGTCTTGCGAATGTGGCGGAACTCTGGCAGGTTCCCGATCAGGATAGGTAAGGAATGCTGTCGCATTAACCGTCACGTCGACCGCTCCGGTCGACAGGTCGTGCCAAGCGTGTTCCCTTCCACCCGAGGGGATAACCGGGACGGTCCATCGCCGCCGAATGCGGCGAAGGGCGCGGTTCCTGCCCCGTATTTGGCCTTGCCGCACCCTTTCGGTGTCGCGTAGGGAAAAGTCGAGATACCTTGGCCTTCCGGCCCGACGCGGGAGGCGAGAGGAAGCCAGATCCGGCGCGAAGCCGCCCTCGACCGCATGCCGCGCCTTGGCATTCCGGAGCGGGTGGGTTTCGCCGCCGGAATATCTGTCGGGAACAGGCCGAACCGGCCCGGGACGCATGTGCCCGCCGGTTCCATTTGAGTGAGGATGGGCCCATGGCCAGGATCGAAGTCGACGGCATCAGCGGTGGTCTGATCGAGGGCGTGACCGCCCGCGACATGACGGACGCGGCCGTGAAAACGACCGAAGTCTGGCACGACCTGGGCAAGCCCCAGGGCCTGTTCGATCCGCGCCAGAACCGCGACGCCTGCGGCGTCGGCTTCATCGCTCACATGAAGAACGAGAAGTCGCACCAGATCGTGCTCGACGGCCTGCAGATTCTCGAGAACCTCACCCATCGCGGCGCCGTCGGCGCCGATCCGCTGATGGGCGACGGAGCCGGCATGCTGGTGCAGATCCCGCATCAGTTCTTCGCCGACGAAGCCGAGCGTCTGGGCTTTGCCCTGCCGCCGGCCGGCAAGTACGGCATCGGCTATCTGTTCCTGCCGCGCGACGACGCCGATCGGGCGCGCGCCATCGCCATCATCGACGAGACCATCCGCGCCGAGGGCCTGACCCTGCTCGGCTGGCGCGACGTACCCACCGACAATTCCTGTCTGTCGGACGGCGTGCGCCGCACCGAGCCGGTTCACCGGCAGGTGTTCATCGGCCGTCCCGAGGGCTCGGGCGATCAGGACGCCTTCGAGCGCAAGCTCTACGTCACCCGCAAGGTGATCTCCGGCCGCGTCTACGAGGCCGGCTGGAACGGCCACACCAAGCGCAGCCAGGACGACTTCTACGTCGTGTCGTTCTCCAGCCGCAAGGTCATCTACAAGGGCATGTTCCTCGCCGAACAGCTCGGCAAGTACTATCCCGACCTGCACGACCCGCGCTTCGTCTCGGCGCTGGCGCTGGTGCATCAGCGCTTCTCCACCAACACCTTCCCGTCGTGGAAGCTGGCGCATCCCTATCGCTTCGTCGCCCATAACGGCGAAATCAACACCGTGCGCGGCAACCTGAACTGGATGTACGCGCGGCAGGCCTCGACCACCTCGAAGCTGTTCGGCAACGATCTCGAAAAGATCTGGCCGATCTCCTACGAGGGGCAGTCCGACACCGCCTGCCTCGACAACGCGCTCGAATTCCTGGTGATGGGCGGCTACTCGCTGCCGCACGCCGCGATGACCCTCATCCCGGAAGCCTGGGCGGGCAACCAGATGATGGATGAGCAGCGCAGGGCGTTCTACCAGTATCACGCCGCGATCATGGAACCGTGGGACGGCCCGGCGGCGATCGCCTTCACCGACGGCCGCCAGATCGGCGCCACCCTCGACCGCAACGGCCTGCGGCCGGCCCGCTACATGGTGACCGACGATGATCGCGTCATCATGTCGTCGGAAGCCGGCGTGCTGCCGATTCCGGAAGAGAAGATCGTCCGGAAGTGGCGCCTGCAGCCGGGCAAGATGCTGCTCATCGACCTCGCCCAGGGGCGGATCATCTCCGACGAGGAGATCAAGGCCAGCATTTCCGGCGAGCATCCCTACAAGACCTGGAACAAGCGCGCCGCCCTGGTGATCGAGGACCTGCCGCCGGTCAAGCCGCAGGCGCAGAAGACCATGGAGAACCTGCTCGATCTGCAGCAGGCCTTCGGCTACACCCAGGAAGACGTCAAGATGCTGCTGCCGCCGATGGCCACCACCGGCCAGGAAGCGGTTGGCTCGATGGGGACGGACACTCCGATTTCGGCGCTGTCGTCGAAGTCGAAGCTGCTCTACACCTATTTCAAGCAGAACTTCGCCCAGGTGACCAACCCGCCGATCGACTCGATCCGCGAGGAACTGGTGATGAGCCTCGTCTCGTTCATCGGTCCGCGCCCGAACCTGTTCGATCTCGAGGGCCTTGCCGCCAAGAAGCGGCTCGAGGTGCGCCAGCCGATCCTCACCAACGAGGATCTGGAAAAGATCCGCTCCATCGCCAAGGTCGCCAATTCCGACTTCCGCACCATCACCATCGACATCACCTACCCGGCGGTGAACGGCCAGGCCGGCATGAAGCCGGCGCTGAAGGCGATCTGCGCCCAGGCCGAGGACGCGGTGCAGATGGCCGGCGACAGCCAGGCCTACAACATCATCATCCTGTCGGATCGCGGCATTTCCCGCGAGCGCATCGCCGTGCCGGCGCTGCTGGCCACCGCCGCCGTGCATCACCACCTCGGCCGCAAGGGCCTGCGCACCCGCGCCGGCCTGGTGGTCGAGACCGGCGAGGCCCGCGAGGTGCATCACTTCTGCGTGCTCGCCGGCTATGGCGCCGAGGCGATCAACCCCTATCTCGCCTTCGACACGCTCGGCGCGCTGCACAAGTCCGAGCAGATGCCGGAGGAAGTGGACCACCATGAGGTCGTCCACCGTTACATCAAGTCGATCGGCAAGGGCATCCTCAAGGTCATGGCCAAGATGGGCATCTCGACCTATCAGAGCTATTGCGGCGCCCAGATCTTCGACGCCGTCGGCCTGAAGTCGGCCTTTGTCGAGGAATTCTTCTACGGCACCGCCACCACGGTGGAGGGCGTCGGCCTGACCGAGATCGCCGAGGAAACCGTCCGTCGCCACGACGACGCCTTCGGCGACGTGCCCTATCTGAAGAACGCCCTCGAGGTCGGCGGTGAATACGGCTATCGCATCCGCGGCGAGGCGCATGTCTGGCAGCCGGACATGATCGCCGGGCTGCAGCACGCGGTGCGCGGCCATTCCGGCGCGGTCGAGGGCTCGACCTCCTACGAGAAGTACAAGTCCGAATACGCGCTCAAGGTCAACGACCAGAGCGAGCAGCTGATGACGCTGCGCGGCCTGTTCAAGATCAAGACCGCCGAGGAGCGCGGCGTCAGCCCGGTGCCGCTCGCCGAGGTCGAATCCGCCGCCTCGATCGTCCACCGCTTCGTCACCGGCGCCATGTCGTTCGGCTCGATCTCGCGCGAGGCGCACACCACCCTGGCCATCGCCATGAACCGGATCGGCGGCAAGTCGAACACCGGCGAGGGCGGCGAGGAAGCCGACCGCTTCAAGCCGCTGGCCAACGGCGATTCGATGCGCTCGGCGATCAAGCAGATCGCCTCGGGCCGCTTCGGCGTCACCACCGATTATCTGGTCAACTCCGACCAGATGCAGATCAAGGTGGCGCAGGGCGCCAAGCCCGGCGAGGGCGGCCAGTTGCCCGGCCACAAGGTCGACGCCGTCATCGCCAAGGTCCGCCACTCGACCAAGGGCGTCGGGCTGATCTCGCCGCCGCCGCACCACGACATCTACTCGATCGAGGATCTCGCCCAGCTGATCTTCGACTTGAAGAACGTCAACCCGCGCGCCGACGTCTCGGTCAAGCTCGTCTCGGAAGTCGGCGTCGGCACCGTCGCCGCCGGCGTCGCCAAGGCGCGCGCCGACCATATCACCGTGTCGGGCTTCGAAGGCGGCACCGGCGCCAGCCCGCTGACCTCGATCAAGCACGCCGGCAGCCCGTGGGAGATCGGCCTTGCCGAAACCCAGCAGACGCTGGTGATGAACGGGCTGCGCTCGCGCGTCATCCTGCAGGTCGACGGCGGCCTGAAGACCGGTCGTGACGTCATCATCGGCGCCCTGCTCGGCGCCGACGAGTTCGGCTTCTCGACCGCGCCGCTGATCGCGGCCGGCTGCCTGATGATGCGCAAGTGCCATCTCAACACCTGCCCGGTCGGCATCGCCACCCAGGACCCGGTGCTGCGCAAGCGCTTCAAGGGCACCCCGGAACACGTCATCAACTTCTTCTTCTTCGTCGCCGAGGAAGTGCGCGAGCTGATGGCGGCCATGGGCTTCCGCTCCTTCGTCGACATGGTCGGCCGTTCCGACCTGCTCGAAAAGCGCGAGGCGATCAGCCACTGGAAGGCCAAGGGCCTGGACTTCGCCAAGCTGTTCCACAAGGTCGAGGCGCCGGAGAGCGAAATCCGCAACACCATGCGCCAGATCCACCCGATCGACGACGTGCTTGACCGCAAGCTGATCGCCGAGGCCGGCCCGGCGCTGGAGCGGCGCGAGCCGGTGCGGATCAAGACCACGATCAAGAACGTCGACCGCTCCGCCGGGGCGATGCTCTCGGGAGCGGTCGCCAGCCGCTACGGCCATGCCGGCCTGCCGGACGACACCATCCACGTCCAGCTGACCGGCACCGCCGGCCAGGCCTTCGGCGCCTGGGTGGCGCGCGGCGTCACCCTCGAGCTGATCGGCGCCGGCAACGACTATGTCGGCAAGGGTCTGTCGGGCGGCAAGATCATCGTCAAGCCGGCGCCGGAATCGAAGATCGTGCCGGAACAGTCGATCATCGTCGGCAACACCGTGCTCTACGGCGCCGTCGAGGGTGAGTGCTACTTCCGCGGCGTCGCCGGCGAACGCTTCGCCGTGCGCAATTCCGGCGCCATCGCCGTCGTCGAGGGCTGCGGCGATCACGGCTGCGAATACATGACTGGCGGCGTGGTCGTCGTCATCGGCAATACCGGCCGCAACTTCGCGGCCGGCATGTCCGGCGGCGTCGCCTATGTGCTGGACGAGGACGACAGCTTCAAGAAGCGCGTCAACATGGCCATGGTCGAGCTCCAGCACGTGCCGGAAGAGGAAGAGCTGCACGAAAAGCTCTACCACCACGGCGGCGACCTGGAACACAAGGGCCGCGTCGACGTCTCCGACATGACCCGTCATGACGAGGAGCGGCTGAAGCAGCTGATCCAGAACCACCTCGACTATACCGGCTCGACCCGCGCGGCGCATCTGCTGGCCGAGTGGGAAGTGTTCCGGCCGAAGTTCGTCAAGGTCATGCCGGTCGAGTACCGCAAGGCGCTCGAGGCCATGGCGAAGGAACAGGTGGCGATGGCGGCGGCGGAATGAACTTGGCCAGTTCCATCGGTTGGGGCATGATTTCGGCATCTGTCTGTCGAGGCATCGGAGACCAGGCCATGGAACGCAAGGTGAAGCTGTCTCGTCGCGGCGACGCTCAGGTGGTTCGGATCCCGAAGGGGTTCGAACTGCCCGGCGATACGGTCCTCGTCCGCAAGGTCGGCAACGCCATCTGGCTTGAAGCGGAGCCAACCCGCCCCAAGCAGAACCTCCTTGATCTGCTGCGCGAGATGGAGCCGATCGACGAGGAGTGGCCGGAAATCGAGGATCGGCCGCCTGAGCCGGTGGAACTACAGGAATGAGGTATCTGCTTGATACCAACATCCTCTCGGCCCTGATCCGTGATCCGCATGGTCGGATCGCGGATCAGATCGCGGTGGTGGGTACCGATAACGTCTATACAAGCGTGATCGTAGCCGCCGAACTTCGCTATGGAGCGATCAAGAACGGGTCTCGCCGGTTGGTTACCAGCGTGAACCGGGTATTGGACGCCTTGGCGATTGCGCCGCTGCAAGTTCCGGCCGATCAAGTCTATGGCTCGATCGCCGCCATTCTGGCGCGGGCCGGAACGCCGATCGGGGCAAATGACCTGTTCATTGCCGCCCACGCATTGGCGCGAGGCAGCGTGCTGGTGACGGACAACGTGCGTGAATTTGCCCGGGTGCCGGGCTTGACGGTTGAAAACTGGCTGAGGTCCGATCCGGATCCGCAAGCCGACTGAACGGAAATGGAAAGCAACGATGGGTAAGGTCACAGGCTTTCTCGAGATCGATCGGCAGGAGCCGAAGTATCAGCCGGCGTCGGATCGCGTCCGCCATTTCAAGGAATTCACGATTCCGCTGTCGGATATCGACGTCGAAAAGCAGGCGGCGCGCTGCATGGATTGCGGCATTCCGTATTGTCACACCGGCTGCCCGGTGAACAACCAGATCCCGGACTGGAACGACCTCGTCTACAACGAGGACTGGGAGGAGGCGGCGCGCAACCTGCACTCCACCAACAATTTCCCGGAATTCACCGGCCGCGTCTGCCCGGCGCCGTGCGAGGAGGCGTGCACCCTCAATCTCGAGGACTCCTCCGTCGCCATCAAGACCGTCGAGCAGGCGATCGCCGACAAGGCCTGGGCCAATGGCTGGATCAAGCCGGAAGTCGCCGCCGAGAAGACCGGAAAGAAGGTCGCCATCGTCGGTTCCGGCCCGGCCGGCCTCGCAGCCGCCCAGCAGCTTGCCCGCGTCGGCCACGAAGTGCATGTCTACGAGCGCGAGCCCAAGGCTGGCGGCCTGCTGCGCTACGGCATTCCCGACTTCAAGATGGAAAAGCACCCGATCGACCGTCGCGTCGCCCAGATCGAGGCCGAGGGCGTCACCTTCCACTATGGCGTCAATGTCGGCGTCACCACGTCGCTGCAGTCGCTGATCGACAGCCACGACGCCGTGCTTCTCGCCGGCGGCTCGGAACACCCGCGCGATCCCGGCATCCCCGGCATGGAACTCGCCGGCGTCCACTATGCCATGCCCTATCTGGTACAGCAGAACCGCATCGTCGGCGATGAGAACATCAACGGCGAAGTGCGCATCAGCGCCGAGGCCAAGCACGTGGTCGTCGTCGGCGGCGGCGATACCGCCTCCGACTGCGTCGGCACCGCCTTCCGCCAGGGCGCCATCCAGGTCAGCCAGCTCGACATCCGCCAGCGTCCGCCGGAGCGCGAGGACAAGCTGATGGTGTGGCCCTACTGGCCGACCAAGATGCGCACCTCGTCCAGCCAGGCCGAGGGTGCCGACCGCCAGTTCGCCGCCGCGACGCTGGAATTCGTCGGCGAGAACGGCCACCTGACCGGCGTCAAGTGCGCCCGCGTCGACGAAAAGCGCCGGCCGCTGGCGGGTACCGAGTTCATCATCAAGGCCGATCTGGTGTTCGTCGCCATCGGCTTCGCCCACCCGATGCATGACGGCATGCTCACCGACGCCGGCATTGCCCTCGACAAGCGCGGCAACGTCAAGGCCTCGACCGACGACTACAAGACCTCGCTCGACAAGGTCTGGTCGGCCGGCGACATGCGCCACGGCCAGTCGCTGGTCGTCTGGGCCATCCGCGAGGGCCGCCAGGCCGCCCGCTCCATCGACGAGGCGCTGATGGGCGCGACGACCCTGCCGCGGTGAGGAGACAACGGGGCGCCGATGTCATCGGCGCCCTGCTGCCCGCCGGACTTCAGTTACCCATCCAGATCTCGATGGAATTCGGATCGACCAGCGGATTCCTTTCAGTCGTCATGTTCTTCGGGACAATGTCGAAAGCGGAAAGCGCTCGCCTCAATTCTTCGGCGACATCCGTGCTGACATCCGCTCCATAGCGAATGGATCGCTTGCCAGCGGCGGCGCTTGTTCGTTCGCCGCCCTTGTCAGTTCCCTGCATATTCCAGCCTGCATCCCGCAGCTTCTGCATCATCGATTGAACATCGCTGCGCACGAATGTTCCGGCGAACTGGACGGTGACGGGGTTCCTGTAACTCACCTTTTGGGGACTTGGCACTCGACCGGAATCGCTTGCTGGTGGCGGGTTGCCCGTGCTCGGCGGAACCGATGGGGCGGGCGGTGGGTTCTTCGGTTTGCTGGCGCTTTCGGCGGTTTGCTTTTCCTGAAAGTATAGCGCCCAGCGATCCCGAACCTCGGCGCAAGGCGGAAAGACTTCAACCATACAGGCAACGTTCACCTTGAGTTCGTTATCAAGATCTTTCGGTTGATATATGGCCAGAGCCGATCGGCTTAATATAAACAGGATGATCCAAGCTAGAAGCAGGAACACGATAAAAAAACTAAGGACCTGAACATAGATTTGATTATCGAGGACCCTTGCGACAAGTGTTATCGAGACACCCGCTGCCAATAAAAATATTACATTGTTGACATTTCCTTGTGGCCCGGTGCCGGTCGTCAAGACAAGCCCAAGCCCCAGAAATGCCGCCACGCCAGCCAAGATCAGGCTTGCTGCCGTCGGATTCAACGCGACCAATTCCTTGATGACCGCAAGAAAGCCCGGCGAATCCGCTGCCGAAGGGGCCTTCGGCTTGGATTCACCTCCCACCGCAACATCATTGTCAGTCTTGTCTTGAGCGTCGGGCATCTCCAATCTCCCTGCTGTCGCAGCGTAAGATTTGGCCCAACAAGCGTCAACGGCAAATTGCGGCAGGATCTTTCACGTAGGTCGGCAACCGCGACACGGCCTGCGCCCTCACTCCACCACCAGCTTCACCGCCTGCCCGACCGACAGTTCCGCCCCGGCTTCCAGTCCGTTCAGGACCTGGAACAGTTCGGACTTGCGGTCGCCGACCGCCATCCTGGCCGCGATCGTTTCGATCGTTTCGCCGGCCTTGACGCGGTGAATGCCGAGCCGCAGCGGGCGCAGGCGCTGGCCTTCTTCCGCCGTGATGGTGCGGAAGCTGGCGATGGTTTCGTCGAACACCTTTTCCAGCGCCGAGGCTGGCGACTGGGTGGCGAAGAAGAAGCGGTAGGTGGTCTTGCCGACGCGCACCAGGCCGATGCGGAAGTTCCAGCCGTCGGCCGAGGCTGTGCCGGTGGCCGCCGGCCAGGCGTTGACCGTCGTCGTCCGCACGCTGGCGGGATCGAGGCCGTTTAGCCAACCCGAGCCGAGATAGGCGCCGAGATCCGTCCCCTCCGGCACGTTGACCGAATCGAAGCGGAACGCCGACCCCTCGGCGTCCGAACCGAGCACCGCCTTCGGGCTGTTCTCCAGCGACCAGCCCGCCGGCACGCTGAGCGCGATGCCGAGCTGGCGGTGGACGTAGCTGCGCCCGCGCACGAAGCCCTCGGACGGGTCGTCGCCATAGGTCATGCCTTCGAGCCGGGCGATATAGGCCTCGCGGTCCTGATCGCCGATCCCCGGCGCGCCGATCTCGCGCGCCGCGCGCACCGCGAAGGTGATCCGCTCCGGCGTCGTCGGATGGCTCGACAGGAAGTCCGGCTTGCCGGCCCGCGCGGCGCGGAACTCGCTGAACCGCTGCATCGACGTCAGGAACCGCGCCGAGGCATAGGGGTCGTAGCCGGCGCGCGACAGGGTGCGTACGCCGATGGCGTCCGCCTCCAGCTCCTGCACCTGGCTGAAGCGGGCGAGCGAAACCTGGGTCGAGGCCAGCGTCATCTTCTGCTGGTCGGGATCGCTGACCACATTGGCCACCACGCGGCCGACCGTCTGCGCCGCCTCGTTGCGCCGCGCCCGCGCCGCCGCGTGGCGGGCGGTGACATGGGCCATCTCGTGGGCGATCACCGCCGCCAGTTCCGAGCTGTCATTGGCCAGCGCCAGCAGGCCGCGGCTGACGTAGAGATTGCCGTTCGGCAGCGCGAAGGCGTTGATCACCGGCGTGTTGAGAATGGTGATGCGATAGGTCTGCGACGGGTCGTCCGACGCCGCCACCACCCGGCCGACCGCCCGCGCCACCGCCCGCGCCGCGCCGGGATCGTCATAGATGCCGCCATAGGCCGCCAGGATGCGGGCGTGTTCCGGATCGTCGACGCTGCTCGGCAGGGCAAAGGCATCGGCGCGCGAGACAGGCTCGGCAACCCCGGGCGGATTGTCGAACTTGGTCGCCCCCAGGATCGTCGAGCAGCCCGCCAGCATCAGCGCCAGCGCCGCGAGGCTTGCGCCCCGCGCCCAGCGCCGGCGCGCTCCGCCCTTCGCCTGCCTCGCCCTCGCCTGCAACATCCGCCCCATCACGGCCCCGACCACTCCCATTGCTCGGGCGATTCGATCCGCACCGACAAGGCGTTGGCCCCGCCGACCACGCCACGCACTCTCACCTCGCGCCCGATATCGCGCGAATGTGGCGGTTCGACGAACGCACCGCGATTCCGGCCTTTATGCGGGAACAATGCCGTGAAGTCACGCCGGAAGTCGGCGCCGAAGTTGACGAAAGTGACGCCGTCGCCGCGCCGGATCGAATGAATCCGCGCCTCGATCAACACATAGGCGCCGCGCCGGCTGTCGGCATCCCCCTCGGCTCGCGCCGCCAGCGGCCAAAATGCCGCATCCGCCCAGATCCCCCGCCGCGCCGCCCGCGCCGCCGCCTCGGCCGGATAAAGCCGCGCCGCGCATCCCGGCGCATCCGCCGTCGGCCGCGCCGGGGCGAGCCCCGCTTCCACCAGTCGGGTCGCCAGATCGCGGCCGTCGCCATCGCTGAGCCGCGCCGGCCATCGCCCGTGCCGGTCCGCCGCCTGCCCGATCGCGGCCGCAAGTCCCGGCGCCGCCAGCCACCGCGCCAATGCCGCGCGCGCGGCGCCGACCGCATCGCTCGCCGCCGCCTGCCGCCCCAGCGCCGCCAAAGGCTCGGCCACCCCGGCCAGCCGCAGCCGCGCGCCGTCGGCGCTCCGCAAGGTCGTCGCCGTCGTGCCCGGCGCCGCGGCCTCCGCCTCGAGGCTTGCCTCGATCGGAACAGTCACGCCGTCGAGACACCCCGCCGCCGCCGGCAGCGCCGCGCCGATCCCGACGGCCAGCACCGCCGCAAGCGCGACAGCGCGAGGCGACGCGTGACGATCGGCCAGCCGACTCACCCGGCCCGGCGGTTGAAACCACGACCGCCGCTTCCATCTGCCCGACACCTCCCCGCCTCGCACCGCACCGCTCCCGGTCATCCCGCGCTGGCCCGATCATCGGCGCAACCCACCCGCCGCTCAACCCCCGATCGCCGGCGCGGCCCCGCATGTCCCGCCATCAAGGGGGCTGCACGCCCGGGATTTTTCTGCTAGGAACCCGACGCAACACCGCACACGCCAATGGCGGCCCGGCGGTCACGCTGGTCAGTCCCGGTAGCTCAGCAGGATAGAGCAACGGTTTCCTAAACCGTAGGTCAGGGGTTCGAATCCCTTCCGGGACGCCAAAGCCTTTGTTTTGATGCGAATTTTGCCGATGCAACCGTTCCAGCGGGATTGCGGGACTGTCGCTCTTGGGCGATTTGACAGGGCCTCTGATCCAAAGCCCGGGCGATGCGATGAGGACGGAGTTGAGGTCGCCTTCGGTCGATTTGTCGTATCGGGTTGCAAGCCGCCGGGGCGGCGTCGGATTCCTCATCTGCCATCCAACCGGGAGGCGTGCCACTCTCCGATCGAGCAGCCTTGCATCAAATCTCAGCTGATTTGGGACTTGACGTAACCAGCACCGCCCAACCGAACGCGATGCCCTTTCGGGTCACGCTCTCCTGCCCACCGTGCCGGCAATCCTTGCTCGGCGTCACTCCGCCGCTGGCTTGGTGCCGCCGCGGCCGAAGTCGGGGGCGGCGGTGTCCTGGCCGGCGTCGATGATGGCGCGGCGGATTTCGCGGGTGCGGGTGAAGTGGTGGAACAGCATATCACCTTCGCCAAAGCGGATGGCGTGCTGGAGCTGGAACAGGTCCTCGACGAAGCGGCCGAGCATCTCGATCACCGCGTCCTTGTTGTGCAGGAACACGTCGCGCCACATGGTGGGATCGGAGGCGGCGATGCGGGTGAAATCGCGAAAGCCGGAGGCCGAGAACTTGATGACCTCGGATTTGGTCACCGCGCCGAGGTTTTCCGCCGTGCCGACGATGTTGTAGGCGATGAGATGGGGGATATGCGAGGTGATCGCCAGAACCATGTCGTGGTGCTTGGGGTCCATCAGCTCGACCTTCGAGCCCATGCCGACCCAGAAGGCCTTCAGCCGTTCGACCGCCTCGGGATCGGAGCCCTCGACCGGGGTGAGGATGCACCAGCGGTTCTCGAAGAGGCTGGGGAAGCCGGCCTCGGGGCCGGAATGTTCGGTGCCGGCGAGCGGATGGGCGGGGACGAAATGCACCCCGGCCGGCAGGTGCGGTTGCATCTGGTCGACCACCGACTGCTTGACCGAGCCGACATCGGAGACGATGGCGCCGGGCTTCAGCCCCGGGGCGATGGCTTCGGCCATGGCGGCGCTGGCGCCGACGGGGATGGAGACGATGACGCAATCGGCACCGCGCACCGCCTCGCACGGGTCGAGGACGTAGCGATCGCCGAGGCCGAGCTCGGCGGCGCGCGCCAGGGTTTCCGGGCGGCGGGTGGAAATGACGATCTCGCGGGCGAGATCGTCGCGGCGGGCGGCGCGGGCGATCGACGAGCCGATCAGGCCGATGCCGACGAGCGTCAGGCGCTCGAACAGGGGCTGCGACATGGCTCCGCTCACACCTTGAGGAAGGCGGCGAGCGCCGCGATCGTCGCCTCGTTGGCCTCGGCCGAGCCGATGGTCATGCGCAGCGCGCCGGGCAGCCCGTAGGCATCCATGCGGCGCAGCACCACGCCATTGGCCGAGAGGAAGGCATCGGCGTCGGGGGCGCGCTTGCCGTCGACATCGGGGAAATGGATGAGGATGAAGTTGCCGACCGATGGGGTGACGACAAGGCCAAGGGCGGCGAGGGCGGCGGTGACCCGGGGCAGCCAAGCTTCGTTGTGGGCAACGGCGGATTCGGTGAACTCGCGGTCCTGGATGGCGGCGACGCCGGCGGCGATCGACGGGCCGCCGAGGTTGAACGGTCCGCGGATGCGGTTCAGCGCGTCGCAGACATGGTCGGGGGCGTAGCACCAGCCGATGCGCAGGTTGGCGAGGCCGTAGATCTTCGAGAACGTTCGCGTCATCACGACGTTCTGTGAGGTGGCGACCAGTTCGATGCCGGACTCGTAGTCGTTGCGCCGAACGTATTCGGCATAGGCGGCATCGAGCACGAGGAGCACGTTGGCCGGCAGGCCGGCATGCAGGCGGCGGACCTCGTCGAAGGGAATGTAGGTGCCGGTCGGGTTGTTGGGGTTGGCGACGAAGACGATGCGGGTGCGCGGCGTCACCGCCGCGAGGATGGCGTCGACATCGGTCGTCAGGTTGGTTTCCGGTACCACGACCGGCGTGCCGCCGGCGGCGGTGATGGCGATCTTGTAGACGAGGAAGCCATGGGCGGTGAAAATGCCCTCGTCGCCCGGGCCGACATAGGCATGGGTCAGGAGATTGAGGATCTCGTCGGAGCCGGCGCCGCAGACGATGCGATCGGGCGACAGGCCGAACTGGCCGGCGATGGCCTCGCGCAGCGCGGTGGAGGTGCCGTCGGGATAAAGCTCGAGATGGTCGGCGCAGGCCTTGTAGGCGGCGATCGCCCGGGGCGAGGCGCCAAGCGGGGTTTCGTTCGACGACAGCTTGTAGAGCTTGCCGCCGCCGGTCGCCTTGGACTTGCCGGGCACATAGGGCGCGATCGACATTACACCGGCGCGCGGTTCGGGGCGGATCGAGGCAGTCATCTTGTAACACCTTCCCATTTCGGCGGCTACTCAAGACGGCAAAGCGGGGGCGTCGTCAAGCCGCTGGCGCCGGCGCGAGCCGAGAAAGCCGGCCCGAGACAGCGTTGATGCGGGATCCTTGAAACCGTATGGCGGCGGTTCGACGTTTGCGCTTCGTCAACCACATCTGAACTTGTTGCTGCTAGGACACAGTTTGGACGGATTCGTCACGGCTTTGACGGCATCCGCGTCCCGGGCTTGGCCGGAACGGTTGAACTCGCGCGCGGGCGGGTATTTCGTGACGGGTGGACAAATGGGCGTCTTGCGTTCGCGAAGCGCACAAGGGTCGGAGTGGAAATGTTGTCGGTGAAACTCAGCACCATGGCTTCCTTGCGGGCAGCGGCGATCGTCGCGGCCGGGCTGTTGCTGGCCAATTGCGCCTCGAGCGGCACCGGCAGCACCTGGGGCTCTGGCCTGCCGAAGCACATGCGACCGATCCAGCCGGAAACCATCGCGCTGATGTCGCAGAAGGGCATGACGGCATCGGACCCGATCCTGATCCGGGCGTTCAAGAAGGAAGCCGAGCTGGAGGTGTGGAAACGCGGGCGGACCGGCCGGTTCGAGTTGCTGCGCACCTACAAGATCTGCGCCTGGGGCGGCAATGTCGGCCCGAAGATCGTCGAGGGCGACAAGCAGTCGCCGGAGGGCTTCTACACGATCCGTCCGACGGCGATGAATCCGAATTCGCAGTATCACCTGTCGTTCGATGTCGGTTATCCCAACGCCTTCGATCGCGCCTATGGCCGCACCGGCTCGGCGATCATGGTGCATGGCGATTGCTCGTCGGCGGGCTGCTTCGCCATGACCAATTCGCAGATCGAGGACATCTATGCGCTGGCGCGCGAGGCTTTCCGCGGCGGGCAGCCGGCATTCCAGATGCAGGTGCTGCCGTTCCGGATGACGCCGCACAACATGGCGCAGCACCGGCGCAGCCCGCATGTGGCGTTCTGGAAGAACCTCAAGGAAGGCAACGACCATTTCGAGCTGACCCAGATGGAGCCAAAGGTCGAGGTCTGTGCCAAGCGTTACGTGTTCAATCCGCAGACCAAGGATGGCGCGGCGAATTTCGAGGCCGCGGCGCAATGCCCGGCCTATGAGATCGCGCCGTCGATCCGCACGGCGCTGGCCGAGAAGGATCACAAGTTCGAGGCGGAGAAGGCGACGATCGTTGCCCAGCTCGACGCGGCCGAACACAAGGAAATCGCCGAGAAGCTGGAGCGGACCCTGGCGCGAACCCCGGTCAATCCGGTGCTGATGGCGGAAGCCAAGGCCAAGTCGCAGCGCGGCGGGCTGTTCGGCGCCATCGGCCTTGGCGGCAAGGACGAGGCGGAGCAGGTCGGCCCGACGCTGGTGGCGGCGGCGGCGCTGATGCCGGCACCCGCCGGCATTCCGGTGCCGCGCCCGGCGCCGGAGCGGGCTGGGGCGGTGGCGACGCAGGTGGCCAGCACGGAAGCCAAGCCGGACAGCGGCAACCGCTCGGGCTGGTTCTCGAATGTGTTCAGCTTCGACAAGCCGGAAGCGGCCGGCGAGCAGGTGGTGGTGCCGGCCTCCAACGCCGATCCTGCGGCGGCGATCGCGCTGACGCCGGCGCCGGCGGGCCTGCCGGTGCCGCAGGCGCGTCCGGTCGTTCCGGGCGTCGCGCCGGCCGTGCCAGCAGCGGCCCCCGCGGCCGATCCGGCGCAGGAACCGGGCGATTCGTGGTGGAAGAAGGTCAACCCGTTCTCCGCCGCCAAGACCGACAAGCCGGCTGAAGCGCCGGTCGGCCCGTCGGCGTCGCTGACGCCGCGCCGGGCTGGCGCGACGGCGCCGTGGGCGACGCTGTCGGCGGACCTGACCGAGGCCGGGGCCGAGCCGATCGAGGCGATGGCCTATGTCGCCGCCAGCAAGGGCGACCGCGCCGCGCGGTTCTGAGCGGCGTATCGGCGCGGGCATCGAGGCGGGCGTGGGCTCTTGTGGGCGCGTCGCCGGAGGTCGGACGGCGCGCCATGCATTCGCCGCAGGTGGGCATGCATCGGGCGAACACTGATTTTGCGCAAAATCAAAACATCCGTGTCGGTTTCGTGAAATGGCTCTTGCAGATCGCGCAAAGAGGGGTTGCGCGACTGGACGGAGTTGCTTCATGACCGATCTGATCGAGCCGGCGACCGGGCAGGTTGCCGCCGGTGGCCCCGAACGTACCATCGTCGACCATGTGGTCGTCCGCTTCGCGGGCGATTCCGGCGACGGCATCCAGATTACCGGCAGTCAGTTCGGGCTGGAAACCGCGCTTGCCGGCAATGACCTCACGACATTCCCGGATTACCCCTCGGAAATCCGCGCGCCGGCCGGGTCGCTGTTCGGCGTCTCGACCTTCCAGATCCAGTTCGGCTCGAGCGCGGTGCACACCGCCGGCGATCGGCTCGACTGCCTGGTGGCGCTCAATCCGGCGGCGCTGAAGACCAATATCGCCGACCTGAAGCCGGGCGGCACGCTGATCCTCGACAGCGGCTCGTTCAAGGGCAAGAACCTCGAGAAGGCCGGCTACGAGGAGAATCCGGTCGATGACGGCTCGCTCGACAACTGGCGGGTGCTGGCCGTCGATATCTCGACGCTGACGAAGGAAGTGGTGGCGAGCCTCGCCGATGTCGACGTTTCGTCGAAGAAGGACGCGCTGCGGGCCCGCAACATGTGGGCGCTGGGGCTGGTTCTGTGGCTCTATGGCCGCGAGCGCGAGGCGACGCTGAGCTGGATCGCCCGCAAGTTCGCCAAGAACGCCGACGTCAAGGCGATCAATTCGGCCGCGGTCGATGCCGGCTACGAGTTCGGCAACACGGTCGAGCTGCCCGACGGGCTTCTCCCAGTGGCGGTGCCGCCGGCGCATCTGGCGACGGGCACCTATCGGCAGATTTCCGGCGCCGAAGCCATCGTCTACGGCATGGTGGCGGCGTCGTTCTCGGCCGGGCTCGAGCCGGTCTATTGTTCGTATCCGATCACGCCGGCCTCGACCATGCTGCATGCGTTGGCGAAGATGGGCGAGACCGCCGGGATCAAGACGTTCCAGGCCGAGGACGAGATCGCCGCCGCCTGTGCGGCGATCGGCGCGTCCTATGCCGGGCGGCTCGGCATCACCGGTACGTCGGGGCCGGGCATGGCGCTGAAGACCGAGGCGCTGGGGCTGGCGGTTGCCGCGGAACTACCGCTGGTGGTGGTCAATGTCCAGCGCGGCGGGCCGTCGACCGGGTTGCCGACCAAGGTGGAGCAATCGGATCTGTTTCAGGCGGTGATGGGCCGCAACGGCGATACGCCGCTGGCGGTGCTGGCGGCGCGCTCGCCGGGGGATGCCTATCAGGTGGCGGTGGAGGCGGTGCGGATCGCAACGCAGTTCATGACGCCGGTGGTGATCCTGTCGGACGGCTATATCGCCAACGCCTCCGAGCCGTGGCGGATTCCGGCGCTGTCGGAGCTGCCGGACCTGGCGGCGACGGCGGCGAAGGCACCGGAGCCGGGGTCGAAGCAATTGCCGTTCTCGCGCGATCCGGAGACGCTGGCGCGGCCGTGGATTCCGCCGGGCACGCCGGGGGGCATCCACCGCCTTGGCGGGCTGGAGCGCAAGGACGTTACCGGCGAGGTGTCGACCGACCCGTCGAACCATCAGCGCATGACCGACCTGCGCAAGGCGAAGATCGCCCGCATCGCCGATTTCGTCGACGAGCAGACGGTCACGCTTGGCGATACGACCGGCGATGTGGCGGTGGTCGGCTGGGGATCGAGCTTCGGCCCGATCACCGACGCGGTCGCCTGCCTGCGCGACAAGGGGCACAAGGTTTCGCATGTCCACGTGCGCTGGATCAGCCCGCTGCCGCGCAATCTCGGCACGCTGCTGGCTGGGTTCCGCAAGGTGCTGGTGCCGGAAATGAACACCGGGCAATTGATCCAGCTGATGCGCGCCGAGTATCTGGTCGATGCGCTGCCGGTGGAGAAGGTCGCCGGCAAGCCGTTCAAGGTCGCCGAGATCGTCAACGCGGTGCGTGACGTACTCGACGAGCTGAATGGCACTGAAACGGCCGAAATCGATTGCGACACCGGGGAGATCGCGGCATGAACACGGCCCTCAAGCTCGCCGCCAAGGACTTCGCCACGCCGCAGGAAGTGCGCTGGTGCCCGGGTTGCGGCAATTACTCGATCATCAAGGCGGTGCAGAAGACGCTGGCCGATCTTGCCGCCGATCCGTCGAACACGGTGTTCGTCTCCGGCATCGGCTGCTCGTCGCGGTTTCCCTATTACATGGAAACCTACGGCTTCCACACCATCCACGGCCGCGCGGCGGCGGTGGCGACGGGCGTGAAGCTCGCCAATCCGGCGCTGGATGTCTGGGTGGTGTCGGGCGACGGCGACAGCCTGGCGATCGGCGGCAATCACCTCCTGCACCTGCTGCGGCGCAATGTCGACCTGACCTATCTCTTGCTCAACAACGAGATCTACGGCCTGACCAAGGGGCAGTTCTCGCCGACGTCGCGGGTCGGCACCCACTCGCCGTCGTCGCCGCATGGCACGGTCGACGAGCCGGTGCATCCGGTGAAGTTCGCGCTCGGGGCCGGCGGACGGTTCGTGGCGCGGGTGGTCGACACCAACCAGGCGCTGATGCTCGAGACGCTGAAGCGGGCCCATGGCTTTGCCGGAACCGGCTTTGTCGAGGTGCTGCAGAACTGCCTGGTGTTCAACGACGGCGCCTTTGCCGAGGTCGCCGAGAAGAAGCTCGCCGAGGACCATGTGGTGGCGTTGAAGCACGGCGAGCCGATGCTCTATGGCGCCGGCAAGAAGAAGGGCCTGCGGCTCGACGTGAAGACACTGACGATCGAACCGGTGGTGATCGGCGAGAACGGCGTCACCATCGACGACATTCTCGTCCACGACGAGACGTCGAGGGGAATGGCGCATCTCCTGGCCGAGATCCCCTTCCCCGGGGCGCCGCTGCCGATCGGGGTGATCTACAACGCCGACGGCGCCAGCTTCACCGAACGCCTGCCGCCGATCGAGCACGACCGCGCCGAACTGGCCCGGCGGATCGAAAAGGC
>JAEULV010000101.1 GCA_016793065.1 Hyphomicrobiaceae bacterium | reverse complement strand
GGCGCCGGCAGGTGGGCATAGCGGATGCGCTCGTCCAGCTGGATCACCGGAATGTCGCCGGCCGCGAAGGCGAGCGGCCCGGCGGTGGCGTAGTTGCTGGTGGCGATCCACGACGCCCCCGCGATCGCCATCACCGGCTTGAGCTCGGCGACCAGCCCGTCCCAGCCGCGCGTCTGGTTGAGCGGATCGCGATTGCCGGCAACCGCGACCAGTCCGATCGCCGCATGCGCATAAAGCAGCGCGCTCGCCACCGCGCCGAGCGGGATCACCGTCCGCCCCACCCCGGTCGCCATCGCCCGCAATCGCGGCGCATAGTCGGCGCTGTGGGCCGCGAAGTGCTCGGCCGCCGCCGCCCCCAAAACGGCGACCGCCGGATAGAGCGGCGTCAGCCAGTTCGGCTGCACCCGGCCGGAAAGCCCGTGCCAGACCGCATAAACCAGGAGCGGCAGCGTCGTCAGCGGCAGGATCAGCCAGCCGGCATCGCCGCGGCCGAAGCCACGTCTCAGCGCCAGTGCAAAGCCGACACAGGCGAGCAGGAGCAGCCCCGGATTGGCCAGCCCCAGCGTCGCCACGGCGATCTCGCCGAGAAATCGCGGCGAATAGCCCTGCAGCCGGTCGGCCCGGCCGATCTGCTTGATGAAGGAGGCCCACTCATACTGCCAGTTCCAGTAGATCACCGGCGAAAACAGCAAGAGGGCCAATAGTCCGCCGAGCCATGGCCACGGCGTCGCCAGCCAGCGCCGCCCGGACGGTGTCGCCACCACCCACAGCGCCAGTCCGGCGCCGAGGAACAGCACGGTATACTTCGACAGCAGCCCCAGCCCGGCGAACAGCCCGACGGCGAGCCACCACCGCCCGTCGTCGCTGGCCCACAGCTCCGCCAGCGCCCACAGCGCCAGCCCCCAGAACAGCACCGACGGCGCGTCAGGCGTTAGCACGATCGACCCGGCGGCGATCAGGATCATGGCGTTGAACCACGCCACCGCCCGCGTCGCCGTCTCGCCGTCGAACAGCAGCGCCGCCGTCCGCCACAGCGCCAGCGAACCGCCAAGCGCCGCCAGCGGATTGAGCAGCCGCAGCCCGAACTCGCCGTCGCCGGCAAGCCCGATGCCGGCCGCCATCCACCACGCCACCATCGGCGCGTGGTCGAGATAGCCGTGGCTCGGCGCCAGCGCCCACAGGCGGTAATACGCCTCGTCCTCGGTCAGTCCGGTCAAGGCCGCGACCGCCAGCCGTACGGCCGTCAGCGCCACCAGCGCCGCGATCAACCAGCCCGGCGGCCAGCCGGTCGGGCCTATGCCGGCTTGCGGGGCAAGGCGGTCAGACATCGCGCCAGGTCAACGCCTTGGAGGCGGCATAGTTGAACACCGCGCTCATCAACGCGCCGACGAAGCCGGCAAGCAGCGGCGCCGGATCATAGCCGTGGATCCAGCTCGCCACCGACACGTTCGCCAGCGTGCCGAAGCTGCACACGGCGTAGAAGGTCAGAAGACCGATCCAGAACGCCATGCCCTTCAGCCGCTTGTCGCGATAGGTGAAGGCGTTGTTGACGACGAAATTGTAGGTCATCGCGATCACGGTGGCGATCAGCTGCGCCCATTCGAAGCCGAAGTTCAGACCGGAATGGAACAGCGTCAACGCCACCAGATGCACCGCGATGCCGGAAAGCCCGACCAGCGCGAACATCAGGAAGCGGATCGGCAGCAGTCCGCCGGTCATCTTCGACACCAGCAGGCCGAGATATTGCGCCGTCACCAGGCTGTCGAGCTTGCTCTCGCCCGAGTGACGTTCGCGGAAATTGAACGCGACTTCCGTGGTCTTCAGCTTTTCCGGTGACGAGGCGACGATGTCGAGGAGGATCTTGAACCCTTCCTTCGACAGGTTCGGCACGATGTCCTCGATCAGCTCGCGCCGCAGCATGAAGAAGCCGCTCATCGGGTCCGACAGCTCGATGCCGAGCATGCGCCGGGCAAGACTGGTCGCCGTGTCGGAGCCCCATTGCCGGATCGAGTTGAACCCGGCGCCGGACGAGCCGCCCTCGACATAGCGGCTGCCCACCGCCAGATCCGAGCCGCCCCGCAGCGCTTCCAGCATTCTCGGCAGCACCGTCTCGTCATGCTGCAGGTCGGCGTCCATCACCGCCACATAGGGCGCGGCCGATGCCAGCATGCCCTCGATGCAGGCACCCGCCAGCCCGCGCCGGCCGACGCGACGGATGCAGCGCACCCGCGGATCCTGCCGCGCCAGATCCTTGACCACCCGCGCGGTGCCGTCCGGACTGTCGTCGTCGACGAACACCACTTCCCAGGCGATACCGACCAGCGCCGCATCGAGCTTCTGGATCAGCACGGGCGCGTTGTCGCGCTCCTTGTAGGTCGGAACGACAATGGTCAGTTCGGCGGGCAGCGCGGTCATGGGTTTCCAGACGAATGAAGGTTGGCGGTTCTCGATTAGCGCCGGAAGGCGCGCGCGTCCAGCAAATCGGCGCATTTTGCCGGCGATTGCGCCATGCGTGACCGCATGGCATCCAGCGGCGGGGCGACCATGTCCGGCAATCGCGGTCAAATCATGCCGCCGTGTCGCGTCGGCGCCTGTTTGAATTGATCTGATCGTGGTGAATCGGGTCTTGTCATCCGGGGTGGCGGATGACCTTGCAATATCGACAGTTCGACGGATGAGTTATATCCAGTAAAATTGAAGTAGCAAAAAAAATCCCGCAAAACGGGCATTCGAATTTGTCCATTTGAAAAAATAACAATAAAAGCAGTGGCTTACCCGAAGTCAATTAACGAGTTGGCCATTCTCGTGGTGCATTATATCCGTGAGGGAAAAAGTGGCGATCAATTGCTCGGTCGCCGTCTTGGTCCGCATCCGAGGCCGGAGCGCGGACCCGACCGAACGACCGGGATCCGCGGCGGACTGCCGGGTCGTGGAGGTAGTGACATGCGTATCGAACACCAGACTTTCGGCTCCGCGCCCGGAGCGGCGCCCGCCGTCGACGATGGCGTTAACAATATGGTGCTGGGCGAATCCGGGCCTTCGGTCAGCCTCATCGGCCGGCCGATCTTTGCCAGCTATCGCGGCCACATCATTGCCCGGACCATTTCCGGGCTGGTGCTCAAACTGCCGCACGCCGCCCCGATCTATTTTTTCCCGCGCGCCGACGTCCGCCTCGACCTGCTCGGGGCGTCGCCGACCATGGGGTTGTTCGATGAGTGCGGCGTCGCCAATTTCTATGATGTCGTCCTGCCGGGAAGCATCATTATTGATGGCGCCATGAGTTTTGCCATGCCGGATTCAAGTCTCGCCGAAATTGTCGACCATATCGGTTTTGATTCCGGTCATGAAAAAGGCTGCGAAGTCGTCCTCGGCTGAACGCATCGCGCTCGCTCATGCAGAATTTGTGCGCAAGATAATCGATAAAAATACCAAGATCGAATAAAACGATTTGAAATAACTCTGTTCCGGACAGTCATTGGTTAGGCTCCAATTAACCTTTACCGCTCAGGCTGCA
>JAEULV010000109.1 GCA_016793065.1 Hyphomicrobiaceae bacterium | reverse complement strand
CGGCTCGCTCTATCCGGTCAATCTCATCACCCTGATCGCCCCCAATGCCTTCGGCTCGCTCACCGGCTTTGGCGGCTATTACGGCCCGGACGTCATCACCCGGCCGATGGTCGACACCACCGACCGGCTCGTCAACTACCTGTTCCTCGGCACCGCCCCGATCGTGTTGCTGGTCTGGCATGGCCTCGTCGGCGGCCGCTTGTGGGTGCCGGGCCAGCGGGCCTTGACGGCGGGTCTGGCCCTGGCGCTCGTCTATGCCGTCGGCCGCTATGGCGGGCTGTTCTATCTGCTGTTCGAATACATGCCCGGCGTCGCCCAGTATCGCCGCCCCGCCGATGCCACCTTCCTCTTCACCGCGCTTGCCGCCTTCGGCGTCGCCGCCCTGGCGTCGCGCTACATCCGGCTCGGCAACCCGAACGTCAATCCGCTGGTCGCCGTCGCCGCCGTCGTCGCCGTGCTGGCGCTGGCGCTGTGGGCCGTGCAGTTCGCCACCATTCGCGGCAAGGCCGAATTTGCCGCCCGCGAGATCGCGCTGGCTTTCGTGCTGGTCGGCGCCATGGTCGCGGCGCTGGCGCTGGCGCCGCTGCGCCGGCACCGGGTGCTGGTCGCCGCCGTGCTGCTTGCCGCCACCTCGCTCGAACTGATCGCCATCAACCTCGCCAACAGCACCAATGCCGAGGCCCGCTCGGTCTATGCCGTGCTCGAGGCCCCCGAGGGCGAGGCCGTTCAGGCGCTGAAGGCGATCGAGGCCGACATCGCCTCCCGCCGCGCCTTCGGCGAGCGCCCGCGCGTCGAGATCCTCGGCCTCGGCGGTGCCTGGCAGAACCTGGCGATGGTGCGCGGGCTGGAAGCCATCAACGGCTACAATCCGCTGCGCCTGATGGACTACGAGCTGCTGGTCGAGGCCGGCCAGAATGCCCACGACACCACCATCCGCTCCTTCCCGCGCTCCTTCGGCGGCTATGGCTCGGATCTGGCCAAGCTCATCGGCCTCGACTACGTCGTCACCGACCGCCCGCTCGCCGATTTCCCGCAGGGCGCGCCGGTGCCCAAGACAACGGCCCTCTTCGACGGCGCCGCCATCAAGGTCTACCGCCTCGATCAGGCCCTGCCGCGCGTCGCGCTGGCGACCAACGCCACGCCCTACGACCGCGCCCGCGTCATTGATGAACGCAGTCTTCCAGGGCCGCTCGTCGCCGGCAATGTCTGGATCGAGGAGGGAACCAAACTCGCCGGCACCTACCGGCAACTGCCGCCGCCGGCCGAGGCCACGGCCCGCATCACCGACTACACGCCAACCGAGGTGCAGATCAGCATCGATACCCCGTCGCCGGCGATCCTGGTGCTGCGCGACCTCTGGTATCCCGGCTGGGAGGCCGAGATCGACGGCCGCCCGGCACCGGTGCTGCGCGCCGACGTGTTGTTCCGCGGCGTCGAGGTTCCGGCCGGCAAGCACGAGATCCGCTTCGTCTATCGCCCGCTGACCCGCGCCAACCTCGCGGCCGCCATCGCCGCCATCCGCAAGCCCTGGCCGACGCCTCCCGTGCTCGACAGCCTGCTGAAGCCGCCCCAGGGCTGGCCCTCGAAGAACTGACCCGCCGTCATCGGCGCGGCGCCGGGCGGTATCCTACCGCCTCGGCGTCACGTTCAGGCTGAACAGGCTCATCCGCGTGGTCTCCACCGCTTCCTCGTCCACCACCGGCGCGCCGCCCCGCGTGGTGCCGGTCGCGGCGCCGGCCATGTCGAGGAGGTGCCGCAGCGGCGAGACGCCGCCGCCTCGGGTCGCCACCTGCATCGCCGCTGGCTGCGGCGCCTGCTGCACCAGATGGCAGAGCTGCGGCGGCGCCACCTGATCGGTGAGGTCGGTGACGACGACGACGATGTTCTCCGCTCCCGTCGTCGACGGCGCGTCGGCGCTCGCGTCCCACACCGACAGCCGCATGTTCTTCGGCTTCGGATCGGCGGTTTGCGCCGGGACGATCCAGACGCAGCCGCGCTCGCGCGAGCGCGGATCGACCAGCGATACCCCGCCGCGCGCGTCGACATAGAACGCCGCCACGGCGACATTGACCGCCGAATTGTTGGTGACCCTGACCCCGGCGATGTCGCAATGCCCGACCGTCACCGGCTCGGCATCGACCAGCACGCGCGGCTGCGCCGCTCGGGTCAGGCCGGCGCCCTTCGGACAGGCGGCGCGGTCGGCGAGATTGGGATCGGTCTCGCGCTGGACGACCAGCTCGACCGAAACGTCCGAGGCATTGCCGACCGAGGCGCTGGTGCCGGCAAGCCGAACGAGATTGCTGGCGCGCGCCAGCCGCCAGACCGAATCGCGCAGCCATTCCGCCGCCTTGGGATCGTCGAGCCCCACCGATAGCGCCGAGCCGAACGCCTTCGGATCGCGCACGAAATTCTCACCCGTCCGCACCAGCCAGATCCGACCGTGATCGACCCGCAACGTCAGATCGCTGTCGGAGGCGCCCGCCGCCACCGTTTCCACCGCGATCGCATCCGGCGTGCCCGACTTCAGGGCGTCGCCGACCAGGGCCGCGATCCGCGTCCTGTCGGCCTCCGCCATGTCGGCGGCCGGCGGCAGCGCCACCCGGTAGGTGAAGGAAACCCCGCTCGCCAGCAGCCGGATCCACGGCCGCTTCGGCGGCGGCTGCTTCAGCCGCCACGAGGCGGTGCTGGTGGTCGGCGTCGCGGCGGTGATTTCGACCGAGCCGATCACCTGCGCGTCCGGCCCGTCGCCATCCAGCACCTCGACAACACTGCCGACGACAAAGCCGTGCAGGCTGCCGGCCGGGATCTGGATCTCGGCATTGTCGCGCGCCAGCCCGAGATAGCGGCGCGGCCCCGAGATCGCCTTGGCGCCGGGAATGTCGGCATCGAGATCGCCGTCGAACACCGGCACCGGCGCCCGCGCCACCGTTCCGGCCGACATGTCGCGAATGATTTCCTGCGCCAGGTCGCGGAAGCTCGCGGCGGTGTCGCGCGTCATCGCCCGGTGCAGGAAATAGGTGAAGACGCCCATCTTCTCCTTGCCGCTGGCGCCGATCATCGGCGCGTCATAGCCGGAAAACGGACGCTCGATCGCCAGGCTCCAGCTGTCGACGGCATAGAACCCGACAAGCGCGCCAAAGCCGGACCCATCCGGGCGCGGCTTCGGCGGCACCATGCCGGCGCGCTCGGCCGGCATGCCGCGCGTCGCGCTCGCCCGCTCCGCCGAGGGTTCCGGAATGCCGAGCGCCTCGGGCGAGACACCCCGGCTGACCTCGTCGGGATTGCCGGCCCGCGTCACCGAGCCCGAGTGGCAGGCGTCGACGATCGCCCAGACCAGCGCGCCCTTCGCCCGGATCTTCTCGATCGCGGCGCCGAACTCGTCATCGATGATGCCGTTGCGAACCGTCTTGGTCGCCGCGTCGAACGCGCCCGCGTCCGCCGGCAGCAGCACCTGGTCGAAGCCGCCCGGTTCCGGCTCGGATTCGCCCGCCGGATCGGTGTCCGGCTGCACCGTGCCGTGGCCGGAATAATAGACGATCACCGTGTCGCCGCGCTTCGCCGACTTCGCCAGTTCGTCCATCTGCCGCAGGATTTCCGCCCGTGTCGGCGCCCCGGCCGGCGTGGGATACTCCGCCCCCGCCGGCAGGTTCTGCGCCAGCACCGTGATCGCGCCCGGCTCCACCCCGCGCCCGCGCAGCAGCCGCCACAGCGCCGAAACGTCGTTGCGCGGCCCTTCCAGATTGGTGATGCCCGAACCGGCGGCATAGTCGGTGACGCCGATCAGCAACGCCCGCTCCACCGCCGCCGCCGGGTCCGCCGGCGCCAGTGTCAGTCCGATCCCGGCCCCGAGACCGAAAAGCGCCCGCCTTGCCCGCCGGAGCCCCGGGAAACGCCGTGAAGCCGGCCGGGCCGCCTTGTGAAAATCCGCCATTGGCTGCAAATCCCCGTCGCAATCTGGTGTCGCGGTCAGTAGCTGAGCGAAATCAACGCCCGGGCTTCCCAGTCGCCCTTGGCGGTCTTCCCGAAGCACAGGCCGTGATTGAGCGGCGCGATCAGCGTGTCACTCGGCACGAAGCCGACCTTGCCGTCGGGCAGGAGCACCGTCTCCCAGCCCTTGTAGTCGCCCAGCTCGTACTCGTAGAATTCGAAATAGCTCTTCAGCGGCTCGAGCCGACCGATGACGGCGGCGGTCGCCTCGCCCTTGGCGCGGACCTCCACCGGGCTGAGCACCACCCGCGCCGAGGCCCCTTGCGCCGCGCCGACGCTCTTGGCGGTGGCGTTGAATGCCTTGCGATCGAGCGAGAAACCACCCTTCCAGCAGACGAGCCCCGGCAAGGCCGGATCGGCGCCGAAGCGGGCGGGCCCGTCGAGTCCGGTCGCCACTTCCGCCAGCCCCTCGCGGGCCTTGCCGGCGGCGATTTCCGCCGCCGGTCGCGGCGGCGTCTTCTCCGGTTCCATCGGCACCGGCACGCTGTCGCCGATATGGATCAGCACCTGCCCCTTTGCCGGCTTGTACTTGCGGTAGCTCACCCCCGGATCGATGCTGCCGGTGAGATAGACGAACCCGTCGCCGAGCAGCGCCTCAAGCGCCGCCGCGTCCTTGGCCCTGAGCGTGACCCGCACCCGCTCGACCGCCGCCGTCAGCCCGGGTTCCGGGACGATCTCCCGATAGCCGAAGCTCACCGGCTTGTAGCTTGGTCGGTTCTTGGCGGCATGGCCGGCGGCCGGCAGCGCGACGACAACGGCGGCGAGGCTCAAGACAAGCAGTCGGTTCAAGGCAATCTCCACAACGGCAAATCATCGCCGGCAATCGCAATCGAGGACCGGATTTTGGCCCGGCGATCATGGCGGGCACAAGGCATATCCGCCGGCATTTCACCGATCCGCGACCAGCCCCGCCAACCGCATCGGCTCCCGCCTGTTCCCTGGGGAACAAGCGGCCGGGAGAAAAATCGGCATCATGCCGCGATGAAGACAATTCGAACCGAATCGAAAGCGTCGTTTGAACCTTCAGCCGCTATCCATCGACCAAGACATGCGCCAGATCCCGGCGCCAGACCGATCGAAACCCAGATGCCAAACGATACCGCGCTTTATCGGCGCTACCATCTGACGGCCCAGCCCTACGAACTTTCGTTCGAGCCGGAGGCCGGAGGCCTCGTGTCGGCTTTGCGCTGCACTGTCGCCGGGCGCACCCACGACATCCTGCGCGCGCCGGCCGGCGCCGTCGCCTCGACGCTCGCCCCCAACCGCTTCGGGCTGTGGCCGCTGGTTCCCTTCGCCAACCGCGCCTTCGGCGCCGTCGTCGACGACGGCGAAAGCCGCTTCGCCACCCCGGTCAACGATCCCGAGACCGGCTCCACCATCCACGGCTTCGGCTGGCAAGTCCCGTGGTCGGTAACCGAGTTCGGCCCCGAGCGCATCGTCATGGAACACGAGCGCCGCGACGGCCCCGATCCCTATCGCTATCGCGCCCGCTTCTCGGTCGAGGCCACCAGCCGCGCCGTCATCTTCCGCCTCGGCGTCACCAGCCGCGCCGCCACCGCGCTGCCGTTTGGCATCGGCCTGCACCCCTGGTTCGTCGCCGATGCCCACACCCGGTTCCAGGCCAATACCGGCGGCGCCTTGCGGCTGGGGCCGGGCTATCGCCCGGTCGGCCGCTTCCAGTTCGATGATGGCGGCCCGTTCACCGACCCGGTCGTGCTCGATCCCGACCGCGAAACCGCCTGGAGCTTCACCGATTGGGACGGCGCCGCCATGCTGCTCGACCCGATGCGCGGCCTCAGGATCGTCGTCACCGCCAGCCCGACCCTGCGCCAGCCGGTGCTGTGGGCGCCCCCTGCCGCCGATTTCCTCTGCTTCGAGCCGCAGAGCCACGGCATCGGCGCGCCGAGCGACGCCGCCGGCCGCGCGGCGACGCCGCTTGTCCGCCTCGAGCCGGGGCAGTCGATGATCGGCTCCATGCGCATTTCGGTGCTGCCGATGTGACCGGCACCGGCGGTTTGCGCCGCCAACCTCGCCGTTTCTTCCGCCGACGGGCTTTTCATTCGCCGCCGGAAGCGCCATGCTGCGATGCACTCGGCTCCCACCGGCTCGGAAGCAGGCATCATGACCCCGCATACCTTCGTGTTCGACGCCTATGGCACGTTGTTCGATGTCCACGCCGCGGTTCGCCGCCATGCCGGCCGCGTCGGCCCGGATGCCGTGCTGGTCTCGGAACTCTGGCGCGCCAAGCAGCTCGAATATTCGTGGATGCTGACCATGATGGGCCGCTACCGCGACTTCTGGGCGCTGACCGAGGAAGCCCTCGACTATGCGCTGGCGCGGGTGCCGAGCGCCGACCGGTCGACCCGCGACGATCTGCTCGCCGCCTATTTCGCCTGCGACGTCTATCCGGAAGTGCCCGCCGTCCTCAAGGCGCTGAAGGAGCGCGGCTCGCGCCTGATCATCCTGTCGAACGGCAGCCCCAAGATGCTCGCCAGCGCCTGCGCCTCCGCCGGGCTCGGCGACGTGCTCGACGACGTCATCTCCGTCGATGAGATCAAGGTCTACAAGCCCAATCCCAAGGTCTACGACATGGTCACCACCCGCTACCGGCTGTTTCCGGAAGCGGTGTCGTTCCAGTCGTCGAACCGCTGGGACGCCGCCGGCGCCGCCAATTTCGGCTTCCGCACCGTCTGGATCAACCGCAACAATTTCCCCGAGGAATACAACGA
>JAEULV010000079.1 GCA_016793065.1 Hyphomicrobiaceae bacterium | reverse complement strand
TCGTGCAGATAGACCGAATGCACGTTCGGCATGTCGATGCGGATGACGCCGAGCGAATTGGTCGGCCCCGGATCCTGCCGGATGGTGAAGTTGATGCCCGAAGCGCCGCTCCAGTCGATCGATGCCGGGTCGAGCTCGGCGCCGGAGCCGTCCAGCACCCGCATGTTGTGCTCGGCGAGGAAGTTCGGGTCCTTCGCCACCTTCGGCATGATGTCGGCCTTGACGATCGACAGCGGCACCGTCCAGGTCGGGTTGATGTTCACCGTCGAAATCCGGCTTTCCAGCACCGGCGAGGCCCGGTCCGGCCGGCCGACCACCGCCAGATGCCGCTGTTCCACCCGCCCGTTCGCCACCGCTTCCACCGAGGCGCCGGGGATGTTGACGACCACATAGCGATCGGTGAAGACGAAGCCGTTGCCCTCCAGCCGCTGCATCGACGCCGACAGCTGGTTGAGCCGCTGCTCCACCGGCACGTTCAGCGCCCGCAGCGTCAGATTGCCGACCGATCCGGTCTCGGAAAGCCCGTGCCGCGCCTGAAACCGCTTCAGCGCCGCTTCCGTCATCGCGTCGAACCGGTCGGAATAGGCCCGGTCGGCGAGGATGTCGCCGGTCACCGCCAGCCGGTAGTTGAGCTGCTGCACCTCGGGCCCGCTCTTGCCCAGCGCCAGCCCGGCCGCCGTCTTCGGCAGGTTCGGCCAGCCGCCGCGCGCCGCGATCGCGGTATAGATGCCGAGCGCCTGTCGGGTCAGGTCGTAGGTATGGGGCGAATAGCTCGGAATGTCGCCGGCCCAGGCGACCGAGACGCTGAACCCGACGACGAACGCCCCCACTCCCGCCACGCAACGCTTCACCGACGCCATGATCCACTCCGAACTCGCCGAAAACCTCGGCAAATCTGGCAGGATCAGGTGAAGACGCGGTTAACCTAAACGGCAGGTTTCCGCCCCAGCCGCGCCAATCGCTTCAACAGCCGGCCGGCAAGCGTCGCCTTCTTCGGCGGCGCGTCGAAGTCGAAGTCGAGATCGGCCAGGTGCAGCGACGTCTTGGTGATGCTGTCGCCGTCCATGCCGCGCACCACCAGGCTGACCGGCCCCAGCGTGATCCGGTCGCCCAGCTCGGCCGAGCCGCCCTCGCGCGCCTCGATGAATTCCGCCAGCGACAGCTCGACTTCGTCCGCCTCGATCTCGATGCCGTAGAACGCCACCAGATCCGCCATCTTGATCGACGGGTCGATGGCCAGATCGCCGAACACCGGCCGCTCCTCGTGTCCGGGCGCGAACAGCCGGTCGAGCCGCGGCACCTTGGTCGGCGGCACAAGCAGATAGGCGTAGTCGTTCGGCCGGAGGTCGCCGGCGCTCGCAGCGTCGAGGATCGCCCCGCCCCGCACCACCAGCACCAGCCGCGCCCATGCCGGCAGCGCCCGCTCGCGCATCACCGGGCTGTCCTCGGTCACCGGATAGCCGGCCATTTCCTGATTGGTCTGCCCCGGCAGGTCGAGTTCCACCCGGTGCACCTCAGGCGTCGTCCGCTTCAGCGCCAGCCCCAGCCGCCGCGCCGCCGTCGGGATCGTCCAGCCCTGGATGATCAGCGACAGGAAAACGATGAAGAAGGCGATGTTGAAATAGACCTCCGCCCCCTTCACCCCGGCCAGCATCGGGATCGCCGCCAGGAAGATCGACACCGCGCCGCGCAGGCCCACCCACGAGACAAAGGTCATCTCCTTCAGCGAGAACCGGAACGGCGTCAGGCACAGCGCCACCGCCACCGGCCGCGCCACCAGCATCAGCACCGCCGCCACCAGCACCGCCGGCAGCGCATAGCGCATCAGGTTGTCGATCGACGCCAGCAGTCCCAGCACCAGGAACATCACGATCTGCGCCAGCCAGGTGGCGCCGTCGTGAAACCCGGCGATCGACGGAAACGCCCGCACCGGCTTGTTGCCGATCATCAACCCGGCGACATAAACCGCCAGGAAGCCCGATCCATGCACCAGCGCCGCGATGGCGAACAGGAACAGCGCGCTCGCCAGCACGAAGATCGGATGCAGGCCGCCGGGCAATTCCACCTTGTTCAGCAGCCACACCAGCCCGTAGCCGCCGGCATAGCCGACCGCGCCGCCGACGACGATCTGGATAGCAAGCTTCAGCGCGATCGCCTCGAGACCCAGCGTCTCGCCCGATGCCAAGAGCATCTCCGTTGCCAGAATCACCAGGAACACCGCCACCGGATCGTTGGTGCCGGATTCCACTTCCAGGATCGCGCTCACCCGCGGTTTCAGTTGCAACCCGCCCGACCGCATCAGGAAGAACACCGCCGCCGCGTCGGTCGAGGCGACGATCGCCCCGAGCAGGAACCCCTCGGTCCAGCTCATCCCGAACAGCGGCACCGCCGCCGCCGCCACCACCAGCGCCGTGATCGGCACGCCCAGCGTCGCCAGTACCCCGGCCGGCGCCAGCGCCCCCTTCAGCCGGGCAAACCGCGTCCGCAAGCCGCCGTCGAACAGAATGACCGCCAGCGCCGCCGACCCGACCAGATAGGTGAGAAACAGGTTGGAAAACTTGAACCCGGCCACCCGCTCGTCGCCCGCCACCATGCCGACGACGAGGAACACTAAAAGCAGCGGCGCGCCGAAGCGATTGGCGATGAGGCTCGACAAGATGCCCGCGAGCACCAGCACCGCGCCAATCAGCAATAGCAAATGCGCATAGTCGAGTTGAGCCATCACACCTTCATCGGGCCGGAGTCGCATTCCCGACAAGGATGGCGCACCGCCCCCCGCGCCCGCAACCCCGCCAGCGGCTGTTTTTTGTCCTGTGCGGCTTGTCCGGCGCAGCACGGCCCGCCATCCGCGCCGGCCGCCAATCAGCCGCGCAGCACCCGCGCCGCCTCGCCCACCGGCTGCTCGCTCCAGTGCCGCAGATTGAGCACCGTGCCATCGGCGCGCACCGCCGCCAGCTTGTCGAGATCGAGATCGGCGATCACCCACATCGCCTCGTCGCGCGTGCCGACGGCCACCACGCCGTTATCGGGGAAGCCCTTGTCCGACGGGCAATAGACCGCCGCCAGCCCGCAATTGCGGTCGGTCGCCGGCGACCACGGCGCCTCGCCCACCGTCTGCGACACCACCACATAGGCCTGATTTTCCAGCGCCCGCGCCTTCGCCCCCGTATGCACCCGATGCGATCCGGCCAGCGTCTCGGTGCAGGACGGCGCCAGGATCACCTGCGCCCCCGCCTCCGCCAGCGCCCGCGCGATCAGCGGAAACTCCACGTCGTAGCAGATCGCCACGCCGACCTTGGCAAAGCCGAGATCGAACACGGTGAGCCCGGCGCCGGCTGAGATCCGCCAGGGATCGCGCTCGAACCGGGTCATCATCCGCTTTTCCTGCCGCCCGATCGTCCCGCCCGGGCCGATCAGCCGCGCGACGTTGACCGCCTGCCCGTCCGCCCGCCGCGCCGGGGCGGACGCCGCCAGGATATGGACGCCGTATCGCGCCGCCAGCCGCTCGAGGATCGCGTCGGCCTGTTGCAGCCGCTCGCCGACCGCGTCGATCGACGCCGCCAGATCCGCCGCCACCTCCGCCCCGGCGATCGCCGCGATTTCCATCGCGCCATATTCCGGAAACACCAGCAACCGCGCACCGTCCTCCGCCGCGCCGCCGACCCAATAGTCGAGCTTGCCCTCGTAGTCGGACCAATCGTCGAGCTGATCCAGCGGATACTGCGCCGCCGCCACCCGAAAAACCGTCATCGCTGCCCCCAACACCCGCGGGATTGATCGTTCAAAACAGCTCCGGCCGCTTCAGCCGCAAGGTCTGCACCAGCGCCAGCGTCTTCAGGTCGGCGAGCCCGCCGGCATCCGCCAGCCGCGCCAGTTCACCGAGCGCCACCTCGACCACCTCGATATCCTCGCCCTCATGCTCGATGCCGCCGCCGAGCCCGACGCGGGCCGAGGCGAAATCCGCCGATGCCAGAAAAAGCTCGATCTTCTCGGTCGAAAGCCCCGGCATCGAATGCGCCGAGCCGACCGGCTCGACCGTCTCGATCGCCAGCCCCAGTTCCTCATGCGCCTCGCGCCGCGCCGCCTCGGCGCCGCTCTCGCCGAGATCGATCAGGCCCGCCGCCGCCTCCAGGATCATGCCGTCGCCGACGACGCCATCGGCGATCGCCGCAAGCGCCACCGCCGGCCGCTGTTGCCGCACCAGCAGCGCCGACTTGCGCGCCGGGTCATAGGCGAGCAGCGAGCAGGCCGGCCCGTGATCCTCCACCTCGCGCGTCAGCTTCTGCGCCCGCCCCGACGGACCGACCGCTTCGAGTTCATAGACGTCGAGCCGGCAGAACCGGTCATGGGTCGTCCGGCTGGATAGGATCTTCAGGCTCGGATTGGGCTTCTCGGTCATGGATCCCCCGAATGATTGAGAACGACAGGTTGAGAACGGCACCGCTCGATGCGGCGAAGGCTTTACCCATCGATCGCGGGAACACAATGACCAAATCCGGGCAGGCCTGCCCCAATCAGCCGACCCGGGCGTCCCTCGACGTCAGATAGACCGCCAGCGCCAGCGCCAGCATCAGCCCGTAAATGCCGAAAAGGCTGCCATAGACCTGCGGCCCGTCCATGCCGCTCGCCCGCAAACCGTTGACCATCCAGCCGGAAATCGGCTGGATCAGCCCCGCCCCGCCGATGAACAGGAAGTTCAGCAGCGTCGCCCCGCGTCCGAGCAGGTGGTCGGGCAGAAACGCCCGGCCATGCGCCATCAGCACGCCATAGGTCATGTTGAAGCCGCCGAGCACCGCCAGCATCGCCACGACGAACCACAGATCCGCCGCCGGCCATGCCCACAACGCCATCAGCGCCGCGACGCTGATCGCCGTTCCGACGACCACCACCCATTTGCGCGTGCCGAAGATCCGGTCGAGCGGCCCATAGGCAAAGGCGCCGACGATCATCGCCACCACCATCACCGTCACCGCCTGCCCGCGCCCGACCGGGTCGAGCCCGTGCACATCCGCCAGATACGGCCCCACCCACAGCCCGCGCACCACCACCAGCACCGAGTAGCTGACCAGCGTCAGGGGAAACAGCGCCCACAGATCCCGCATCTTCAGGCAGGTGACGAGCCCGGCGATCAGTCCGTCGTCATGTCGCGCCGCCACCGCCTCGCGCGGCGGATCCCGCAATGCCAGCGCCGCCACGATCGCCGCCGCCGCCGTCAGCGCCGCGATCCCCACCATGGTGCCGCGCCAGCCGAACGTCGCCATGCCGTAGGCGAGCGGCGTCGCCGAGCTGAGATTGCCGAGCGTGCCCACCCCGACCAGCGCCGAGGAAAACGTCGCGAACTTCTCGCGCGGCAAAGTCCGGCCGATCAGTACGATGCCGCCGATATAGATCGGCGCGCAGCCGAGCCCGATCAGCCCCATTGCCATGATGCCGTCGAAAGCCGATCGCGCCGCCGCCAGCCACAGCGCGCCGACGACCGCTAACGACATTGTGATCGAGATGGTCCAGCGCGCCCCGACCCGATCCAGAAGCCAGCCGATCGGAAACTGCGCCAGCGCGAAGGTGACGAACCACGCCGCCGAGATTTGTCCGAGATCCGACGCGGTCAGCGCCAGCTCCCGCGCCATTTCCGGCGCCAGGATGGCGAGGAACGAGCGGAAGAACTGGCTGAGCAGATAGGCAAAGACGATGGCAAGCAGAGTGGGCACGTCGGCGTTTCCAGGCGTTTACGGCCGTGGTCACGCCCGGCCTTGCGGTGTTGATGCCACGGAATACGCCAAACCGGAATGCCGGGCAGCCCTGCGCCGCTCGCAACCGTTGTCACAAACCGGACAATGGCAATTGTCGCAAATATAACGAATGATTTAAGCTCATGGGTCTGAGAATACCTCCCAAGCACACGAATGTATCTGGTCAAATGATATCGACGCATTGCAAAAATAGCCAAAATTAGAAACATTCTAATTAAAGAGTTGCTGCACTGCGATTGACGAAATCGCCGAATTGGCTCCATATACTGAACGAAACAGCCACTTGGAAACGTTCTGAACTAAAAGCCGAGGAATAACATGGACCGTCGTCAGTTTCTGAAATTCGGCCTCGCCGGCAGCGCCGCCCTCACCGGCGTCAACTTGTTCGCCATCGGTCGCGCCCGCGCCGCCCTGCCGGTCAACCTCTATTCCGCCCGGCACTACGACACCGACGAGGCGCTCTACACCGAGTTCACCAAGCAGACCGGCATCGTCATCAATCGCATCGAGGCCGGCGCCGATCAGCTGGTCGAGCGGATGAAGGCCGAGGGCGTAAATTCGCCCGCCGACGTGTTCATCTCGGTCGATGCCGGCCGCATCGAGCGCGCCCGCGAGATGGGCCTGCTGCGACCGCTGAAGTCGCCCGTGCTCGAGGCCGCCATCCCCGCCCATGTCCGCGATCCCGAGGGCCACTGGTTCGGCTTCTCCAAGCGCGCCCGCGTCATCATGTACCACAAGGACCGGGTCAAGCCCGACGAGATCAAGACCTACGAGGAACTCGCCGACGCCAAGTGGAAGGGTCGCCTGCTCAACCGCTCCTCGACCGCCATCTACAATCAGTCGCTGACCGGCGCCATGCTCGCCGCCCACGGCGCCGCCAGGACCGAGGAATGGTGCAAGGGCTGCGTCGCCAATTTCGCCCGCCCGCCGCGCGGCGGCGACACCGACCAGATCAAGGCTGTTGCCGCCGGTGAAGGCGACATCTGCGTCGCCAACACCTACTACCTCGGCAACCTGATCGGCTCGAAGAAGGAAGAGGAACGCGCCCTCGCCGAGAAGATCGGCGTCATCTTCCCCAACCAGTCCGATCGCGGCACCCACATCAACATTTCCGGCGGCGGCGTCGCCGCCCACTCCAAGAACCTCGAGGGCGCCCAGAAGCTGCTCGAATACCTGGTCTCCGCCTCGGCCCAGCGCTATTTCGCCCATGGCAACAACGAGTACCCGGTTGTCGGCGGCATCGACCTGCCGGCCGGCATCGTCGGCTTCGGCGCCTTCAAGGAAGACCAGCTCAACGCCCGCGTCTACGGCGCCAACAACGCCGAGGCCCTGAAGATCATGGATCGCGCCGGCTGGAAGTGACCGTCAACGCGGCGCAAGCCCAAGGCAAATCGGCCGGATCAGGCGCCAGCCCGATCCGGCCGATCGCCTTTCGGCCTCGCCCCTTGGCCACACAACGACTTTACGATCCGGCGAGTTGAGTACCCGGCGCCTTGACCGTCCAACGCGTGCCGGCCTGCGCCAGGTCCACGCCGGACAGCCCTCACGACCCCGCGCGCACCAGCGTTTTCGGCTCGTCGCGAAAGCCGATCCGGGCGACGGCGATGCGTTCGGGCCGGCGGCGGATCGACCAGCTCAGCACCAGGACCGGCACCAGGCCGACCGCGACGATCATCAGTGCCCCGGTCGAGGCCTGCGCCAACCGCTCGTCGGCGGCAAGGCCATAGATCCGCACCGCCAGCGTATCGAAATTGAACGGCCGCACGATCAGCGTCGCCGGCAGTTCCTTGAACACATCGACGAAAACCAGCAGCGCCGCCGTCAGCACCGACCCGCGCAGCATGGGCGCATGCACCTGGGTCACCACCCGCCAGGGCGACGCGCCGAGCGTTCGCGCCGTTCCGTCGAGCCCCTTGCTCAGCTTGCCGAAGCCGGACTCGATCGGCCCCATCCCCACCGCCAGGAACCGCACCACATAGGCATAGACCAGCGCCACCGCGCTTCCCGACAGCAGCAGCCCGGTCGACACGCCGAAATGCGCCCGCATGAAGCCGTCGACGGCATTGTCGAACAGTCCGAGCGGCACCAGGATGCCGATCGCCACCACCGATCCCGGCACCGCATAGCCCGACGACGCGATCCGCGCCGCCAGTCGCGAGATCCTGCCGGGATCGAGCCGGGTCGCATAGGTCAGCAGCAGCGCCACCGCCACCACGCTCGCCGCCGCCAGCCCGGCCAGCGTCAGGCTGTTGCCGGCATAGCCGGCGAGCCGCGACAGCGCCAGCGGATCGCCCACCTCGATCGCCATCGCCACGAAGATCCCCACCGGCAGCACGAAGCCAACCAGCACCGGCAGGCCGCAGATCGCCATCGCCATCGCCGCGCGCCAGCCGCGCAATTGGTGCGGCGACGGCGGCGTCACCCGCCGCGTCGTGTGCTGGAAGCCGCGCGCCCCGCGCGACAGCCGCTCCAGCGTGATCAGCCCGATGGCAAACACCAGCAGCGTTGTCGCCAGCTGCGCCGCCACCGCCGTTTCGCCCATGCCGAACCAGGTGCGGTAGATCGCCGTGGTGAAGGTCGACAGCCCGAAATACTGCACCGTGCCGAAATCGGCGATCGCCTCCATCAGCGCCAGCGCCACCCCGGCGCCGATCGCCGGCCGCGCCAACGGCACCGCGATGCGGAAAAACGCCTTCCACGGTCCGGCGCCAAGCGTCCGCGCCGCTTCCAGCACGCCGGCCGACTGCTCCAGGAACGCCGCCCGCGTCATCAGGTAGACGTAGGGGTAGAGCACGAAGGTCAGCATGGTGATCACGCCGCCGAGCGAATAGATATTGGGAAACCAGTAGTGCCCGCGCGTCAGGCCGGTGAGGTTGCGGATCAGGCTCTGCAACGGTCCGGCGAAGGTGAGGAAATCGGCATAGGCATAGCCGATGATGAAGGCCGGCATCGCCATCGGCAGCAGCAACAGGATTTCCAGCGCCCGGCTGCCGGGAAACCGGCACATGGTGACGAGCCAGGCGGTGCCGACGCCGATCAGACTGGTGCCGATGCCGACGCCGAGCATCATCCCGAGCGTATTCCACAGGATATCCGGCAGGGTGGTCGCGATCAGGTGCGACCACACGGCGGAGGCGTCGGTGAAGCCGCTGATCGCCACCGACAGCACCGGCAGCGCCACCAGCGCCGTGACGCCGAGCGCGACAAGGCGCCAGATGCGATCACCGAGCGCCACCGGTGGCGCGATTCCGGCACTGCCGCGCACGGCCTCGCGGCGCGCCATCCGCACGCCGTCGACCCTGACCGTGGAAACCTCGCCATCCAACGCCATCGTCCGCCGGGATCTCCGCCCTGCCTTGCGAGCAATTCGCAACTTGGTTGTCATCGATACAGCCCCGCCCGCGTTCCGGCAAGCCCGGCTGATGGGCAGTGGGCGTAAAATGCTGCTGTCAAATCAATCGAGTAAGGGCATTTACGTGCCGTTTGGCCATGCTCGACCCGGGGCGGAACTGCTGTGAAGCCAGCGTGAATGCCATCAGCCCTTAAGCAATTCCTAAACAAAACCAGCCTAGTTTCGGCGATCCTGCCATTGAAGCCGGGGCCACCGTTGCGCATTCTTCTCGTCGAACCCAGCCGGATCGGTCTTGCGATGATGACGCGCATGCTCGCCGCCTGCGGTCACGAGGTCATGGCCGAAACCGACGGCGCCGAGGCCTTGCGCCGGTTGAAGAATGACGAAACCATCGACGTGGTGATGACCAGCCTCGAGGTTCCGAACCTGTCCGGCTTCGAACTGTGCTGGCATGCCCGCCTGCTCACCCACCAGCGCCGGCCGCTCTACGTCATCGCCATGTCGTCGTCCTACGACGACAAGAAGCTGGTCGAGGCGCTTGATTCCGGCGCCGACGACTTCGTCCGCAAGCCGCCGCAGCCGGCCGAACTCTCCGCGCGCCTGCGCGCCGCCGACCGCATGGTCGCCGCCCAGCGCGACCTCATCCGCCTCGCCACCATCGATCAGCTGACCGGGCTGAAGAACCGCCGCGCCTTCTTCGAGGAGGCCGATACCGCCCTCGCCGAGACGGCCGCCCCCCGCGCCTTCGCCGTGGTACTGTTCGACATCGACCACTTCAAGCGCATCAACGACAGCTTTGGCCACGATGCCGGCGATGCGGTCCTGACCGAGATGGGCGAGCGCATCCGCGCTTGCGCCGGCATGGGCGCCCGGCTCGGCGGCGAGGAATTCGCCCTGCTGCTGCGCGACCACGACCTCGCCGGCGCCGCCGCCCTCGCCGAACGTCTTCGGCTGGCGATCGAGGCCGAGCCCTTCGTCACCCCGTCCGGCCCGGTGCCGGTGACGTCCAGCTTCGGCGTCGCCATGGTCGACGACCTGCGCCAGCTCGCCGCTGCGATGAAGATGGCCGACGTCGCGCTCTATGCCGCCAAGACCGCCGGCCGCAACCGGGTGATCACCTCGTCGCGCGATCCCCTGACCCAGGGTTCGCACCGGCTCGGCGCCGCCGCCTGAGCCCACGGCGGAGCGTCCGACCGATCGTCGGCTCCACGCCCTGCCCTATTCGTTGGTGTGGCTGGTCCAGTCGAGCCGCTGCTTGATCCGCTTGGTCAGCATGTCGCGGACCGAGCGATAGCTGTCCATGATCTGCTCGCGCGAGCCGGACGCCAGCGCCGGATCCGGGATCGGCCAATATTCGACGTCGATGTCGTAGATCCGGGTCATGTCGAGCGCCTTGTGGTGCGCCTCCGGCGCCAGCGTCACCACCAGGTCGAAATTGCTGTCCTCGAGATCCTCGAAGGTGTGCGGCCGGTGCTTGCCGATGTCGAGCCCGATCTCTTCCATCACCTTGACGGCAAACGGATCCGCCTCGCCTTGCCGCACGCCGGCCGAGGCGATGTAGATGCGGTTTCCGAACAGATGCCGCGCGATCGCCTCCGCCATCGGCGACCGGATCGCATTCATGCCGCAAGCGAACAGAACCGCGCTCGGCCTCTCGCGCGCCAAGGATCAGCCTTTCCAGTGCAGCGCGCAAATCACGGTGAACAGGCGCCGCGCGGTGTTGAAATCGATCTCGATCTTGCCGGCCAGCCGGTCGATCAGGACCTGCGAGCCATCGTTATGCACGCCCCGGCGGGCCATGTCGATCGTTTCGATCTGCGACGGCGATGACGTCTTGATCGCGGCGAAATAGCTCTCGCAGATCATGAAATAGTCTTTCACGATCCGGCGGAACGGCGTCATCGACAGAATGTGCGCCACCACCGGCGCCCCATGGGCATCGGCGATATCGAACACCATCTTCTGGTCGACCAGCGCCAGCCGCAGCCGATACGGGCCGCCATCGTGGCCGACCGGCTGAAACTCGTTTTCCTCGACCAGATCGTAGATCGCGACCGCGCGCTCGTGCTCGACATCCGGCGCGGCGCGCGAGATCGAGCCCTCGTCGAGGATCACCTCGTAGAGGCGGGCTTTGGTGCGGGCATCGACAATACCATCAGCCATGACGACTTCCCTTGGCGACACGAACGCCGAACGACGTTCACCCTCAATATATTGTGCACCGCACAAAAAGCAATGCCCGAACGATCCCTTCATTCTCAATGCCGGATTTTACCGTAAATTCCTTCAGGCTTGATGGAAATTACCGCGTATGCGTCTCTGGCATTCCACTTATTTCGGTGTCGGTAATTCGACCTTCGTCACAGGTTGAGCCGGATCGCCACCGACCGGCCGTGGGCATCGAGGCCCTCGGCCTTGGCCAGCGCGATCGCCGCCGGTCCCAGTGCCCGCAACCCCTCGGCGCTGACCTTCAGGATCGAGGTCCGCTTGACGAAGTCGAGCGTCGACAGCCCCGAGGAGAATCGCGCCGAGCGCGCCGTCGGCAGCACGTGATTGGAGCCGCCGACATAGTCGCCGATCACTTCCGGCGTATGCCGGCCGAGGAAGACGGCGCCGGCATTGCGCACCCGCAGCATCATCGCCTCCGGATCGGCGATCGCCAGTTCCAGATGCTCGGCCGCGATCCGGTCCGCCAGCGCCGGCGCCTCGTCGAGCGACCCGACCAGGATCGTCGCGCCGTAGTCGCGCCAGCTCGCCGCCGCCGTCTCGGCCCGCGACAAGCGCCGCAACTGCCGCTCCACCGCCGCCTCGACCGCGTCGGCGAGGGTCGCATCGTCGGTGATCAGGATCGACTGCGCCGCCGTGTCGTGCTCGGCCTGCGCCAGCAGGTCCGCCGCCAGCCAGTCGGGATCGTTCTCGCTGTCGGCGATGATCAGCACTTCCGACGGCCCGGCGATCATGTCGATGCCGACCGTGCCGAAGACCTGGCGCTTCGCCGCCGCCACATAGGCGTTGCCCGGCCCGACGATCTTCGCCACCGGCTTGATCGTCGCCGTGCCATAGGCCAGCGCCGCCACCGCCTGCGCCCCGCCGATCCGATAGACCTCGTCGACCTCGGCCAGATGCGCCGCCGCCAGCACCAGCGGGTTGATCTCCCCGTCCGGCGCCGGCACCACCATCACCAGCCGACCGACGCCGGCGACCTTGGCCGGCACCGCGTTCATCAGCACCGACGACGGATAGCTCGCCGTGCCACCCGGCACATAGAGCCCGACCGACTCGACCGCCGTCCAGCGCGAGCCGAGTTCCACCCCCAACGCGTCGGTATAGCGGTCGTCCTTCGGCAATTGCCGCTGATGATGCGAGCGGATGCGGTCGCGCGCCAGTTCCAGCGCCGCCAGCGTCTCGGCATCGACCTTCGCCGCCGCCGCCGCCAGTTCCTCGGCGCTGACACGGATGCCGAGCTTGCCGAGATCCACCCGGTCGAACTTCGCCGAGAGCTCGATCAACGCCTCGTCGCCACGCCGGCGCACATCGGCGACGATGCCGCGCACGACCGTGTCGACATCCTCGGAAACCTCGCGCTTGGTGGCGAGAAAGGCGGTGAACCGCGCTTCGAAATCGGGCGAGCGGCTATCGAGACGTATCGGCACGGCAGACCTTCCCAAACCTGTTGCGCCGCCGTTCTTCCACGATCCCGCCGCCGCTTCAAGCCGGTCGGTGCCGCAATGCCGCGCTTTCGGCGGCGTCGGCGCTCACGGCGCCGGAAACAGATCCCGCGTTCGTCCCGACAGGCGATAGGCGACAAGGCCGATATATTCGCGGATCGCCGTCTCGGCGCTCTCGAAGCCGTGCTGGGCCGAGGCCTCCAGCAGCACCCGGTAGCGCGGCCCGACCGAACGGTAATCGACCGGATAGGGCACCAGCCGCGCCTCCGCCCAGCCGTTGGCGCGGAACACGCCGATCGAGCGCGGCATGTGGAAGGCCGAGGTCACCAGCCACCACACCTCACCCGGCTTCGGCGGCACCAGCGCCCGGGTGAACACCGCGTTCTCGAACGTGTCGCGCGACTTGTCCTCGAATCGCATCCGCTCCGGCGCGATGCCGAACGACAGGAACAGCTCCCGCGCCACTGCCGCCTCCGAGCCGCCCTGATAGATGAAGTCGGCCGCGCCGCCGGTGAACACGATCCGCGCCTGCGGAAACCGTCGGGCCAGCACCGCGACATCGGTCAGCCGCTCGGCGCTCGCCCCCAGCGCCAGCACGCCTTCACGGGTGCCGGACACCATCGTCTCGATCGACCCGCCGAGCACGATGATCACATCCGGCTCCGGCGCATCGGCGCTCGCCCGCGGAAAGCGGTCCTCCAGCACCGAGATCAGGCCATTCGGCACCGGCGAGAATCCAAGCGTCGTCAGCGCCACCACCGCCACGGTCAGAATGACATTGGCCAGCCGCCCCCAGCCGGCAAGCCGCGCCGCGAGCGCGCCGATCAGCATCAGGATCAGGAAGTTCAGCGGTCGCAGAACGAAATAGCCGACCTTGGCAAGAACGAAGAACATGCGCCGATCCTGAAATGAAAACCCGGCCAGGCGGGGCCCGGCCGGGGACTTCAACCGATGTGGACGTTTCGAACCGCGCCGGCCGTTGCCGCCTCAGCGGATCGGGTCCAGCACCTTGCCTTCGACATTGCCGATCTTGCCGCCGGTCTGGATCTCGCACCAGGCCTCGTCAAGAATGCCGCGCTGCGCCTTCAGCGAGCCGAACTGCCAGGCCTGGAACGGCAATTCCGGTCGGCACCAGCGCAGGATGATGCCGGTGGCATTGCCCGGAATGGTCGCGATCACCTTCGAGCCCGTCGCCATGCCCGAATAGAGCGGCACGCCGCCGGCCGGCGCGTCGCGCAGGGTGAACTTCATGTCGTAGGGGCTCGGCGACATCTGCGCCTGGGCCGCCGTGGTCGCCGCCGCCAAGGCGGCGACGAAGAGGAAAAGTCGCTTCATCGAACAGGTTCCCGTTTGTGCCGTCAGCCCGGCAAGATCGGCGCGAGGCGACCGGGTCGCCCCGACCGCGCCGCGCCGTGGACCATCACCCGATATCGGCCATCGAGCCGATCACCTTGCCGACGAGACCGTAGGCGATCGCGTCTTCCGGCCCCATCCAGAAGTCGCGATCGGTGTCCTTTTCGATCCGCTCGAACGGCTGGCCGGTGGCCGCCGCGAAGATATGGTTGAGACGGTCGCGCATCTTTATGATCTCGCGCGCCTGGATCTCGATGTCGGTCGCCGGACCACCGGCGCCGCCCGACGGCTGGTGCAGCAGAAAGCGGGTATTGGCGAGACAGAAGCGCCGCTCCACCGGCACCGACACATAGATCAGCGCCCCGGCCGAGGCGACCCAGCCGGTGCCGATCATGTTCACCGGCGCCCGGACGAACTTGATCATGTCGTGGATCATGTCGCCCGATTCGACGTGGCCACCGGGCGAGCAGACGATGACGTTGATCGGCGCGTCCGACACATGGCTCAGCGCCAGCAGCCGCGCCGTGACGTCGCGCGCCAGTTCCTGCGTCACCGTGCCGGTGATCAGCACGTTGCGCGCCTCGAACAGATGCTTGTCGACCGGCAGGGATTGCGGCGTCTTGGTCTTCTCCGCCTCCTCGTCATCATCCATGCGGGTGTACCAGTAGGTCTTCGGCGTCGTGATCATGACATCTCTCGGACGAGGGCCGCCCCGAATGGGTGGCCGCGGGAAGATATTGCAGGACTGCATGTCGGGTGTTTCGCGCCCGATTCAATCCTGCCCTCGCAATAGGTTTAGGCCAAGCCCAACGCTTCGGCAAATAGCACAATCTCTACGTCGTTACGGCGGACTTAAGGGGCGCCGCCCCGCCGGCCGGCGAGGTCTGAAATCTCGCCGACATGATCCGACCCTACAAGATTTATCCCCCTGAAATCCTGTGGCTTGAATCAGCCCCCCGCTATCCCGCATCAATGATCGCAGGCCTCCGGGCAAAGCCGACTGCGTCGCAGCGCCGCCTTCTCCTGTCGCCCCGCGCGTCGGGCTTGCCGGAAGATCGCGATTCGCGCGGGGCGGGAAAGGTCGATGGCCGGTCAAGGCCGGGCGAGCATTGGTTCACACGGAAAAGTCGACGGGGCGCTCCGGCGCCTTGGCCAGTTAATCTTGACCACCCCGATCGGCGGCTCGCCTGGATCGATTTGATCCCATCGGCCGCCGATCCCGCGCCACCGATCCGGCGCCACCGGCACCGGTTCGGCCGCGTCGACGGCGATCAAGCACTTTTGAGAGGCCCATGCGGAATGGGCACCGAAGCCATATGAGCCAGGACTTGATGCAAGCCAACCGAGCCCGGATCGCCGTCGCCGTCCTGTTCCTAGCCAACGGCTTCGTCGTCGGCTCCTGGGCCCCCCACGTTCCGTTCGCCAAGCTTCGCCTCGATGTCGACGTCGGCCTGTTCGGCGCCGCCCTGCTGGCGCTGGCGGTCGGCGGGCTGGTGTCGATGCCGTTCGCCGGGTGGCTCGTCGGCCGCTGGGGATCGACGCCGGTCATCCGGCTGACGGCGCTCCCCGTCAGCTTCGTCATGGCGCTGCCGGTGCTGGCGCCCGACATGCCGACCTTCGTCGTCGCCCTGTTCCTCACCGGCGCCGCCGGCGGCGCCATGGATGTGGCGATGAATGCCCACGGCATCGCCATCGAGCGCACCCTGCGCCGCCCGATCATGTCTTCGCTGCATGGCATGTTCTCGGTCGGCGGCTTCCTCGGCGCCGCGATCGGCGGCGCCTTTCCGCTCGCCACCCACGAAACCGCCCATGTGGCATTCGTCTGCGCCCTCACCGCCGCGATGATCGTCGCGGCCTGCGTGCCGCTGCTGCCGGCATCGGTCGACATCGGCAAGGAAGGCGAAGCGCACTTCGCCTGGCCGAGCCGCGCCACCCTCGGCGTCGGCATGCTGTGCTTCCTTGCCCTGATGCTGGAGGGAGCGGTGCTCGACTGGGCGGCGCTGCAGCTTGGCGACAAGCACCCGGGCTGGCTCTCCCGGGTCGGCTGGGGCTTTTCCGTCTATTGCGGCGGCATGGCCATCGCCCGCTTCTCCGGCGACGCGTTGCGGCTGCGGCTGGGGGCCTATCGCGTCATCGTCGCCAGCGGCGTCATCGCCGCCCTCGGCATGCTCGCCGCCGCGCTGTCGCCCTGGTTCGGGCTCGCCATCGTCGGCTATGGCCTTGCCGGGCTTGGGATCGGCAACATGGTGCCGATCCTGTTCGCCGGCGGCGCCCGGCTCGAGCCGGCCGCGCCGTCGCGCGGCATCGCCGCCGTCACCACCTTCGGCTATACCGGCTTCCTGTTCGGACCGCCGCTGATCGGCATGGCGGCCCAGGTGCTCGGCCTGTCGCCGACGGTCGCCGCCCTGTCGCTGTTCGCCGTCATCATCGTCTTCGGCGCGACGCTGGTCCGCCCGCTCGATCGCCCCGTCTGATCAAGCCGCCGCGCACCCGCCCTTGAACAGCCGCGACGCGCCTCGCGACGCACTCGCCAGAAACGCAAATGGCGGGCGTCTGCGACGCCCGCCGATCCGCATTCAACCATCAACCGCCTGGAAATCAGGCGAATTCCATGATCACCGCGTCGACGGCAAGGCTGTCGCCGGCCTTGGCCTTGATCGCCTTGACGGTCAGGTCGCGTTCGGCGCGCAGCACGTTCTGCATCTTCATCGCCTCGACCACCGCCAGCGTCTCGCCGGCCTTGACCTCCTGGCCTTCCTTCACGTCGATCGAGACGATCAGGCCCGGCATCGGGCAAAGCAGGAAGCGCGAGGTATCCGGCGGCGCCTTGAACGGCATCAGCTTGTCGAGTTCGGCGATGCGCGGGGTCATCACCTTGGCGATCGAGGTCGCGCCGGCATAGCGCAGCTCGACGCCGTTCAGCACTGGCCGCACCTGAATGGTGACCTCATCCTCGCCGACGGCCCCGAGCCACAGGTTCTCGCCCGGCGCCCAGCGCGAGGTGATCGGCGTCGCCACCGCGTCGCCCTCGAACAGCGCGTCGATCTCCAGCGGGATGCCGGCAAAGCCGTTGCCGACCATCACCGAAATATACTCGCCGTCGATCTTCACCACCCACTGCTCGCGCATCAGGCCCGAATGCGGCCGCAGCCGGCCCGGCAGGTTGTCGAGCCGGTCCTTGCGCAGGATCTCCATCGACAGCGCCGCCGCCGCCAGGATCTTGCGGGCTTCCGGCGCCGGGGTCAGCGGCGCGAAGCCGTCCGGGAACTCTTCCTTGATGAAGCCGGTCGACAGCGCCCCCGAGCGCCAGCGCTCATGCTGCATCAGGGCGGTCAGGAACGGAATATTGTGCTGGATGCCGTCGATGACGAACGCGTCGAGCGCCTGCGCCTGCGCCTCGATCGCTTCGAGGCGGGTCGGCCCGTGCGTCACCAGCTTGGCGATCATCGGGTCGTAGTACATCGAGATTTCCGAGCCCTCGACCACGCCGGTATCGTTGCGCACGGTGATGCCGTCATTCTCGCCCTCTTCCGGCGGCTGGTACTTCACCAGACGGCCGATGGACGGCAGGAAGTTGCGGAACGGATCCTCGGCATAGATGCGGCTTTCCACCGCCCAGCCGGTGAGTTTGACGTCGTCCTGGGTCATGGCGAGCTTTTCGCCATAGGCGACGCGGATCATCTGCTCGACCAGGTCGACGCCGGTGATCAGTTCGGTCACCGGGTGTTCCACCTGCAGGCGGGTGTTCATTTCGAGGAAGAAGAACGACTTGTCCTGCCCGGCGACGAACTCGACCGTGCCGGCCGAGTCGTAGTTCACCGCCTTGGCCAGCGCCACGGCCTGCTCGCCCATCTTCTTGCGGGTCGCCTCGTCCAGCAGCGGCGACGGCGCTTCCTCGATGACCTTCTGGTTACGGCGCTGGATCGAGCACTCGCGCTCGCCCAGATAGATCACGTTGCCGTGCTTGTCGCCCAGCACCTGGATTTCGATATGGCGCGGGTTGACGATGAACTTCTCGACGAAGACGCGGTCGTCGCCGAACGACGCGGCCGCTTCCGCCTTCGACAGGTTGAAGCCCTCGCGCGCCTCGGCGTCGTTCCATGCGATGCGCATGCCCTTGCCGCCGCCGCCGGCCGAAGCCTTGATCATCACCGGATAGCCGATCTCCTGCGAGATCTTCACTGCGTGCTCGGCATCGTCGATGACGCCGAGATAGCCCGGCACTGTCGACACCTTGGCCGCCGCCGCCGCCTTCTTCGATTCGATCTTGTCGCCCATCGCCGAGATCGCGCCCGGATTGGGGCCGATGAAGACGATGCCATGCTCGGCCAACTGGCGCGGGAAGCTCTCGCGCTCCGACAGGAAGCCGTAGCCCGGATGCACCGCCTCGGCGCCGGTCTTCAGGCAGGCCTCGATGATCTTGTCGGCGATCAGGTAGGACTGGGCGGCCGGCGGCGGGCCGATATGCACCGCCTCGTCCGCCATTTCCACATGCACCGCGTCACGATCGGCGTCCGAGTAGACCGCCACCGTCTTGATGCCCATCTTGCGCGCCGTCTTGATCACGCGACAGGCGATTTCACCACGATTGGCGATCAGAATTTTCTTGAACATCGAACAGGCCCCTGCACCGCTCAAACGAATTCGTTGGGTGGGTCTTAGGCGTTTCCTCCGAAAGTCGCAACTCATTCGAAGGACTTATGCCGCCCGCTGTCGCGGCGGCATGCCGCGCCCGCCTCACTTGGCCTTGGCCGCTTCCAGCCGGGCAAGCAAGGCCGCCTGCCGCCCCTGGCATTCGGGACGCGCCAGCAACTCCCGCATCGCCGCCTTGGCCGCCTCGGGGAAGTCCTCGCTCGAGATCCGGCCGATTCGCGCCCAGATCGCCTCGTCGCCGGCCTTGAGCAACACCAGCGCCGCCGGACGATAATGTGCCAGCGCGCAAACCGCATATACATCGTGCAGGTAGTCGAGCGCGATCGGATCGGCGATGTTCCGCCTGATCGGCAACCCGCTGCCGGCGGCCTGGGCCGCAAGCAGGCCCAACGGTTTCGACATGCGCTCGATCAGCGCACCGGCCTTGTCCGGTCCGAGCAGGTGAAACGTGCCCAGCAACGCCCCGTAGAGCGCGTGAAACTGGCTGCGCCGGCTGGCCACCTTCATCGCCGCGGCGGTGGCGCTTTCAATCTCGGTCACCGCCGCCATCACCTCGCCGCGCTGCAACGCATCCGCCGCGTCGGACAGGCGTTGCGGCGCCAGATCCTCGATCCGCATCAGCGCCGCCATGAACGACGCCGACTCCTGCGCCGTGGCGCCGATCCCCGCTGGGTCCATCGGGATATCGCCCCCCGATCCCGAAAGCCGTTCCGGACCGATGATCAGCAGTCCCAGCAGTCCGACCCCGGCAAGGCCGACGGCCAGCCGCATCCAGTGCGGCAATGGTCCATGCCCGCCGAGGAACGCCCGCCGCGACGACGGATCGCTCAAGCCTCGCTCGTCGGCGGCCTCGACCCGTCGCACCGCCTTGGCCAGCACCATGCGCGGCCCATAGGCGCCGACCGCCACGTGGATCGCCAGCAGCAGCCCGCTCGCCACCGAGGCAAACGTCGTGCCCCCGGAAAGCGGCGTGTGCAGCGCCGGAACCAGCGTTCCAAGCCCGACAAGCCCGACCGCGAACAGCCAGAACCCGAGCTCCGCCCACATCCGGTTGAAGCCGAGGAAGAACGGCGCCGTGATCGCCCGCGTCAGGCTGAACTCGCTCAGCCATCGCCCGGCCGTCATCGAGCGCTGATAGTAGCCGATGAGGTCGACCGGCGCGTGGCCGTCGAAATAGCTTGTCAGTTCCGTCGGTTCGATCACCGCCACGTCGCCGCGATAGGCGCGGACATAGCCCGCGTGCCCGGGGCGAAACCACGATTGCCGGAACGCCCGGATCAACGCGATCAGGTCGTCGGCCGGCTCGGCGTCGATCGTGTCATAGATCACCCGGTCGCGTTCGCCCCAGCCGAACACGTCGCCGACCATCGCCAGGCCTTCGCCCAGCTTCTGGTTCTTGGCGAGCTTCAGCCGCCATTTCGGGTCCTTGAACCGCCGCTCCAGCGCCACCAGCACCCGGTATTGCATCAATGGCAGTTCCGAAAGCGGCCGGTCCTCGATGCGGCGGGCAAGCTCGGTCCAGCTGCCAAGATCGCCCGCCTGCCACGGATGATCGAGGCACTGCTCCAGTCGCCGCAGCACGTCGTCGAGCACTTCCCGCTCCGGCGCGCTCAGGTCGTCGTCGTCAATGTCGGCATCGTCGAGATCGTCATCACCATCGTCAGCCCGTGTCGAATCGTCAGCCAGCGCTGCGTCCGCGTCAACGCGTGCGACCCCGCCGGTCTCGACAACCCGCACAACCTCGTCGCGATCGTCTTCCGCGTCACGGCCGCCTGCCGATGAACCAGCGCCCGGCGAACCATCCGCCGGCGGCGCTTCGCCGGAGGCCGCGCCCGGTGGCGGCGATCCGTCCGGCCGGTCATTGGCGACCACCAGCCGCAAGCCGCCGCGCGGCGGTGTCGGCGACCTTGGCTCGGGCCCGGACCGGGCGCCCTCGGGCGCCGTCGCATCCGCGACGCCGCCCTTGCCGCCGTCCGCATCGCCGATTGCCGCCGCACCGGCCGCTGCCTCGGCGTCCCGCGCCGCGCCCGCCCGCTCCAGTTCCTCGGTCACGTGCTGGTTCGCCGACCCCGGCCGGCGCGCCTCCATCGCCAGCACCGTCAGCAACCCCGAATTCAGCGTCATGCCGCCGAAACCGCCGAAGCCGGAAATCCCCTCCGCGCCCTCGCCGTCGTCGTCATCCTCGCCGTCGTCGCCCCATTCGCGCTGATACCGCGCCCAGTCGAGCGCCTCGTTGCGCGCCTCGTGCAGCGCCTGGAACCCCTCCGGGTCCTCGTCCGGACGCGTCGTCTTCAGCTTGCGCGCATAGGCCCGCTTGATGTCGGCCTCGGACGTCGTCGGTTGAATTCCGAGGATCTCGAATGGGGTCACCGCGCTCACTCCGGCAGGATCGGCATGCGCTCGACCGCATTCAGCATTTCGGTCAGCCGCTGGCGCAGATCCGGCCAGTCGCGCGGGTCGCCGCGCGAGATCTCGCTCTCGAAATCGGTGATCAGGGCCCGCAATTCCTGCCGCGTGTCGCCGGTCGCCTCGGCATAGAGCCGCTCGGCCCGCGCGATCAGCGCCTTGTTCTCGGCCTGCTCGCGCGGCGGCATCTTGATGCTCTCCAGCGCCGCGAACCGCACCTTCAACTCCGCCTCGCTCAGGCCCGAGGTGTTCTGGAAGATCGCCACCTTCTTCACCTTGGTCGACAGCACTGTCACCTCGACCTCGAGCGCGCCGTTGATGTCATAGGTGAAGCGGACGTCGATCCCCTCCTCGCCCGCCGGCTTCACCGGCACCGGCACATCGATCTTGCCCAGATAGATGTTGTCGGACGGCCGCAGGTTCTCGCCCTGATAGACCTCGACAGCGATCTGCGCCTGCTTGTCGGCGACGGTGAAGAACTGGTCCGATCGGCTGACCGGCACCGTCGAATTGCGCTCCAGCAGCGGCGCCACCACCATCTGCCCGCCGCGATCGCGCCGGTCCAGCACCGCGATGCCGAGCGTGTAGGGGCAGACGTCGGTCATCACCACGTCTTCGAGTGCCGCGTCGCGGCTCTTCAGCGCCGATTGCACCGTCGCCCCGAGGCACACGGTCGTGTCCGGGTCGATGTTCGACAGCGGCAGCCGCCCCATCAGCCGCGTCACCAGCGCCCGGATCATCGGCATCCGCGTCGCGCCGCCGACCAGCACCACCTGGTCGATCTCCTGTGTCCGCAGCGACGAATCCCGGATCGCCCGTTCCAGCGGATGCCGGAGCCGACGCAGCAGCGGCGCGCACTCGGCCTCGAACTCGTCCCGGTCGAGCATCACCGTCTGTTCGCCGTCGTCGAACCGGATCGTCAGCTCGCTCTGCCGCGCCCGGCTCAGGCCCACCTTGCCGGCTTCCGCCGCCCGGCTCACCCGCGCCTGTTCCGGCCGCGAAAGGTCGCCATAGCTCTTGCCGAGCTTGCGCATCGCCAGCGCCGTCAGCGCCTCGGTGAAGTCGTTGCCGCCGAGGAAATTGTCGCCCGCCGTCGCCCGCACCTCCATCACGCCCTCGTACTTGTCGAGGATCGAGACGTCGAACGTGCCGCCGCCCAGGTCGAACACCAGGAACTTGCCTTCGCTGACCTCGCCGAGCCCATAGGCCAGCGCCGCCGCCGTCGGTTCGTTGATCAGCCGCTCCACCTTCAGCCCGGCGAGCCGCCCGGCATCCAGCGTCGCCTTGCGCTGCAGGTCGTTGAAATAGGCCGGCACCGAAATGACCGCTTCCTTCACCTCGGTCCCGAGAAAGGCCTCGGCGTCGGTCTTCAGCGAGCGCAGAATCAGCGCCGACAACTCCTCGGGGCGAAACACCCGCCCGCGCGCCAGCGTCGTCTCCCGCGCCGTGCCCATCCAGCGCTTGAACGAGCCGATGGTCGAATCGGCATGCGTCACCAGCCGCTCGCGCGCCTCGCGCCCGATCACCACCTCGCCCTTGGCGTCGATCCCGACCACCGACGGGGTCAAGGTTTCGCCCAAGGCATTGGGAATCAACACGGCCTTGCCGTCCTGCCAGACGGAAACCAGCGAGTTCGTGGTTCCCAGATCGATGCCGACAATCGCCATTCGCAGCCCCGAAACAACCGCACGGCCGGCTGGAGACCGCCGCACCCGCATCACCATTCCAACCGGCTTGTCGCCCGGCACCGATCGCGCGCGCAAGAGCTTTCGGCCTTGTATTCGAGGAAACAGTCCCGCGCCGCGAATGCCGATTGTAACCGGCTGGCGGGAATGGTCTAGAATCCTGTCGTCGAATTAGCCCCCCGGAAAACCGTGATCGAATCGCTCTCCCTCCTGCTCGCCGGCGAAATCATCGTCCGATAGCAACGATGCCCCCGGTTTCGCCCGGCCAGCGGTGGAAAGTCAGTTCTCCTGCCCTGAGCCCGCCCGCCGCCACGCCAAGAGCGTCAGAAACACCCGGCCGCCGCCGCGCCGAAGCCGCAGATCCGCCATCGGCCGCATTTCCCACGGCCCGGCCGCCAGCATCGCGCCGAAGCGCTGCCGCTCCGCCTCGGCCCGTGCCGGCGCGACCGCCCGCAACACCACATCCGGCCGCCGCCGCGCCGCCTGCGCCGTCTCGACATGGGCAAAATGCCGCTGGTCGTCCGACAGCACCCCGACCCGCGCCCGCGGCCCCAGCGCCACCGCGATCTTCGCCGCCTCGATCCACGTCGAGGCAACGATCGCCGCCCCTTCGGGATCGATGCCGGCGTCGCGCAGCTGCGGCCCGATCTCCTCCCAGTCCGAGAACTCACGCGTGTCGTCGAAGCTCGGCTGCGCCGCAAACCCCGCCGTCAGCGCCCCGGTGCGCGCCTGCGCTACCGCCGCGATCGCCACCAGCGCCAGCACGCCCGCCTGCACCGCCAGCCCTCGCCGCCAGCGGCTAGATGCCGAGGCAAGCCATGCCCCCGCCGGCGGCAGCAGCAGGCTCCACCCCGCCATCGTCCAGTGCGGCAGGCTGCCGCGCGCCACGAAGGCCGACATCAGGAACGGCAGGATCAGCACCGCCGCCAGCACCACAAGCCCGCGCTCGCTGTCGCGCCAGCCGGCCATACAGCCGGAACGGCCGCGATGCGTCAGCCCGAACCCGATCGCCAGCACCGCCAGCGGCCCGAGATAAAGCCCCTGCCCGCCCCACATCCGCGCCGCGTTGAGCCATTCGATCCGCGTCGCCGAACCGGCGCGACTGCCCTGAAACGCCAGCGACACCCAGCCATGCTCGGCATTCCACCACAGCGCCGGCGCGAGCCCGATGGCGCCGATGGCCAGCGCCAGCCACGGCCACGGCGTCGCCAGCCAGCGCCGGCCGCCGGCGGTCGCGAGCAACGCCAGCCCGCCCGCCGCCATCAGCAGCACCGCGTGGTATTTCGACAAGCCCGCCAGCGCCAGCGCGCCGCCGCCCATCAGCCAGATCCAGCCATTCCGCCGCGCCGGTGCCACGTCGAGCAGCGGCAACAGCAGCCGCGCCACCAGCAGCACCCCCAGAACGAGCGGCGAATCCGGCACCACCGCGCCGGCCATCACCGCGAAGAACGGCGCCGTCGCGAACAGCGCCACCGCCCACCACGCTGCCGCACGGCCGTAAAGCACCCGCGTCAGATCATGCAGCACCAACGCCGATCCGAGCGCCAGTAGCTGCATCGGCAACCGCACTGCCAGCCGATGCTCGCTGCCGAGGATGTCGGCGGCAAGCCGCGCCAGATTGAACGCCAGCGGCGGATGGTCGAAATAGCTGAGCGACCACGCCCGCGACACCGCCACCGCATAGGCCTCGTCAATGCCGAGCGGCAAGGTCGCGGCAAGGCTCAACCGCGCCAGCGTCACCAGCGCCAGCAGCCAGACGAGCGGGAACGGCGGTCGGGCATCAGCCGCTGCCTCAGCCATGGACGCTGAGGCGACCGAGTACCGCCGCCATCATCCGCCGCGTCAGGAAGCCGGCGCCGCGCCGCAGCGCCCGCAGGTTCGAGCGCATCACCAGCCCCTGCCCCGGCCGGCTGCGAAACGTCAGGCCCCGCGCCGCGAACAGATGCGCCACCAGCAGCGACACCGCCATCCCGACCGTCCAGCCGGCAACCGCGTCGCTCGCCCAATGGGCGCCAAGCATCGGCCGCGACAGCGCGATCAGCGCCCCGAGCCACATCAGCCACCAGCGATGCGCCGGCGCCAGCAACCCGAACACCACCGCGATCGCCGCCCCCGTCGCCGAATGGCCGGATGGAAAGGCCGCCAAGGCCGACTGAAACGCCATCGGCTGGGCGAAGTCCGGTCCGAGCCCCAGCGCCGGACGCGCCCGGCCGATGCAGTTCTTCAACAGGAACGCCACGATCCCGCTCATGGCGACGGCGATGAAGATGAACCCGGCGACCTGACAGCACCGCGCCAGCGCCGCCCGCGACCGCACGCAGCGCATCCGCGCCACCGCCAGCAACGACGCAAGCGCGATCACCCCGGACGCCACCAGCACGCTGACACCCTCGCCCACACCGCTGAACGCCCGCAGCACCGCCGACAGTTCCGCCGGCACGGTCCGCAACCACGGCATCAGCGCCATGTCGAGGGTCGGAATCAGCGGCACGGCAATGGCGAGCCCGATCGCCAGCACCACCTCCGGCCGTTGCCAGCCCGGCATCCACGCCCACGGCAATGCCGGCAGCAGCGGCCTTTGCGCCGCCCGCCAGGTGATGTCGCCTTCAAAATCCGGATATCGCATCGTTCCAGCCCCCCGGCTCGATGCACAGCCGGTAGCGCCGTTGGATGACATCGACATGAACCGCGTCAATCGGACCTGGGGAAAACCGCCCCGCCCGGAGCCTGTCTCAGGCGTCGAGACGCTCCAGCACCGCCCGCAATTGCGGCGACACCTCGACCTGATCGGCCTCGATGAAGCGCTTCAGCGCCCGCCGGGCATCGCTGCCGCCGCCCTCCGCGCCGAGCATCCGCGTCAACCAGCCGAGTTCGTCGCCGGTGATCTCGGCAGCATCCTCGAGCTTCAGCCCGTCCTCGAAATTGTTGACCGCATAGGAGTCCTCGACCGGATTGCCGAGCAGGCCGCCGACGCCGGAAAACGCCGCTCGCGGATTGGCGAAGCCGCCGAGCATGCCCGAGAGCAGGCCGCCGATGCCGCCCGTCGGCGCATCGAGCCACTTCTGCCGGTTGAGCACCGTCTCCCGATCTGGCGTGCGCTGCAGGCTGGTGGACATCAGATAATTGCCGATGGCCCGCGCGAACAGATCGGCCCAGCCGGCGTCATTGTTGCCCCGCGCCACGGCGGCATCGATGGCGAACAGCATTTCGGCCTCGGCTCGCGACACCGCCAGCCCCGCCTCGCCCGCCGCCGCGAACAGCACCCGCCGCAACATCGCCACGTCATGGGCATCAACCGATCCGGGCGAGCCGCCGAGGCCGTCCCGGTCCATGTTGTCGCCATGCACCACGTGCCGGCGCACGCATTCGAGTGCCTCCGCCGGAATGCCCGGCGGCACCTGCCGCGCCGTCTCCATCGTCTTCAGCAGCACTTCCAGTTCGGTCGCCACCTCGATCCGACCGTCGGCACGCATCCGCGCGATCAGCCAGCTCGCCTGCTCGGCGGTGACGTAGCCCTCCGGCTCCACCTGCCGCACCACGTGATCGATCAGCGCCTCGACGAAGAACGCCCGCCATTCCGGCGAGGTCGCGCCCGCCGCCTCGTCGAGCTGGAACAGCAATTCCGCTTCCGACGGCGCCACCACGCCATCGCGGAACACCTCCCGGCGCAGGGTCAGCACGTCTTCGGCGGAGATGGCGCCATCGGCGAGCAACGAGGCAACGAACGGCGAGGCGTTGGTGGGGGTCATCGTGCGGTCCCTGCGGCGCTTTCCCC
>JAEULV010000042.1 GCA_016793065.1 Hyphomicrobiaceae bacterium | reverse complement strand
TGCGACCGATCCCGCCGGAACTGCTGGCGGAAATGGCGCGCAAGGGCATGAAGCCGAACTCGCCGATGTTCGTGCGCATCTACAAGCAGGAGAGCGAGCTGGAGCTGTGGAAGCCGAAGGCCGACGGCACCTATGCCCTGCTCAAGACCTATCCGATCTGCCGCTGGTCGGGCCAGCTTGGCCCGAAGACGCGCGAGGGCGACCGGCAGACGCCGGAAGGCTTCTACACGGTGACGCCGCGCCAGATGAACCCGAATTCGCAGTTCTATCTGTCGTTCGATCTCGGCTATCCCAACACCTACGATCGGGCGCATGACCGTACCGGCGCGGCGCTGATGGTGCACGGGGTTTGCTCGTCGCGCGGCTGCTACGCCATGACCGACGAGCAGATCGCCGAGATCTACGCGGTGGCGCGGGAATCGTTCGCGGCCGGCAACCTCGCCTTCCAGGTGCAGGCGCTGCCGTTCCGGATGACCGCCGAGAACCTCGCCCGCCACCGCAAGGCGCCGGACATCGCCTTCTGGAAGAACCTGAAGGAAGGCGTCGACCATTTCGACGCCACCGCCAAGCCGCCGCGCGTCGAGGTTTGCGGCAAGCGCTATGTGTTCAACGCCAAGCCGTCGGGCGAGGGGCAAAAGTTCGTCTCCACCGAATCCTGCCCGCAATACGAGATCGACCCGGATGTGGCGATGAAGGTGGCGGCGCTGCGGCTGAAGGAAGAAAGCCGGATCGCCGATCTGGTGCGCTCCGGCACGCCGGCGGTGCGGGTGATCTATGAGGACGGCGGCATGAACGTCGCCTTCAAGCGGACGATCGCCAATCCGGACGGGACCAGCACGACGGCGTTCCGCATCAAGGAAGTCAGCCGGCCGGAAGCGCTGATGCAGAGCCCGCGGGTGATCACGCTGGAAGGCGCGCTGAAGGACACCGAACTCTCGTCGTTCCTGCCGGAATGAAGCGACGGCCGTCGGGCGCGGTCGACGCGACCGGCTTGACCGACGGCGCGCAGGGTGCCACCACACCGGCAAGGACGGTCGGGGCCGAATGCGGTTGCGGGGAGAGCATCGGGTGAGCCAGTTGCGTGTCGTTTTCATGGGAACGCCGGATTTCTCGGTCCCGGTGCTGATGGAGATCATCGGCCAGGGCCATGAGGTCGTCGCATGCTACACCCAGCCGCCGAAGCCGGCCGGACGCGGCCTCGAGGTGATGAAGTCGCCGGTGCAGCAGAAGGCCGAGGCTTTCGGCATTCCGGTGCTGACGCCGAAGTCGCTGCGCGATGGGCAGGTGCAAGCGGAATTCGCCAGCCATGATGCCGATGTCGCCGTGGTCGTCGCCTATGGCCTGATCCTGCCGCAGGCGGTGCTCGACGCGCCGCGCGAGGGCTGCCTCAACCTGCATGCGTCGCTGCTGCCGCGCTGGCGCGGCGCGGCGCCGATCCAGCGGGCGATCATGGCCGGCGACCGCGAAACCGGGGTGATGGTGATGCGGATGGAGGCCGGGCTGGATACCGGGCCGGTGGCGATGGCCGAACGGCTGCCGATCGGCGCCGACACGACCGCCGCCGAACTGCACGACCAGCTGTCCCGCGTCGGCGCCGACCTGATGGGGCGGGCGCTGGCGGCGTTGTCGCGCGGGTCGCTCGGCTCGGTGCCGCAGGCGGCCGAGGGCGTCACCTATGCCGCCAAGATCGACAAGGCGGAGGCGCGCATCGACTGGTCGCGGCCGGCGCATGAGGTGCATGACCGGATTCGCGGCCTGTCGCCGTTTCCCGGCGCCTGGTGCGAGATGGACATCCGCGGCAAGCGCGAGCGGGTGAAGATCTTGCGCTCGACCCTCGCCGTCGGCACCGGCGCGCCCGGCGGCGTGCTGGACGAGCGGCTGACGATCGCCTGCGGCGAGGGCGCGGTGCGGCTGGTGGAATTGCAGCGGGCCGGCGGCAAGCCGCTGAAGGCGGTGGACTTTCTGCGCGGGGCGGAAATCGCCGTCGGCAGCGTGCTGCCCGGCTGACCAATGCCCCGGTACAAGCTCACCATCGAATATGACGGCACGCCGTATTTCGGCTTCCAGGCGCAGGAAAACAACCTGCGGACCGTGCAGGAGACGATCGAGACGGCGGTGAAGCGGTTCTGCGGTGAGAGCCTCAGGGTGCGGGTGGCCGGGCGGACCGATACCGGGGTGCATGCCACCGGGCAGGTGATCCACCTCGACCTGACGCGCGACTGGCCGGCCGACACCGTGCGCGACGCGCTCAATGCCTATCTGCGCAATGACGACGAGCCGATCGCGGTGCTGACGTCCGAGGCGGTGGGGGCAGATTTCGACGCGCGGTATTCCGCCAAGGCGCGGCACTACCTCTACCGGATCATCGACCGGCGCGGGGCGCTGGCGCTCGACCGCGATCGCGCCTGGCACGCGACGCGGCCGCTCGACGTCGACCTGATGAATGCCGCGGCCGAACGGCTGATCGGCACCCACGATTTCACCACGTTCCGCTGCGCCCGCTGCCAGGCGAAAAGTCCGATCAAGACGCTCGACCGGCTCAGCGTCCGGCGCGACGGCCAGCTGGTCGAGGTCCGGGCGTCGGCGCGGTCGTTCCTGCACAATCAGGTGCGCTCGATGGTCGGGGCGCTGCGGTCGGCCGGCGAGGGACGGATCTCGGCCGACGATGTCAGCCGGGTGCTCGAAGCCCGCGACCGCAAGCAATGCCCGGCGCTGGCCCCGCCCGGCGGGCTCTATCTGATCGGCGTCGACTATTGATCGCCGGGCGCCGGCTCAGATGCCGAGCAGCTTGTCGGAGAGCAACGAAATCAGCAGGTTGAGCGCGGTTTCGAGGATGACGAGGCCGATCGTGGTGCCCATAGGGGTGCGGGCGGCGAGCCGGGTGATCTGGATGCCGATATAGATGTTGAAGCCGAAGGCGAAGAGCCCGAGGCCGCCGGCGGTGCCGCGTTCGACCAGGCCGAGCAGATAGGCGACATCGATCAGCGAGAGCGGCACGGCGACGACGAGGCTCGCCCAATTGCGGGTGACGACGAAGCCGCCATAGGTGGCGCTCATGCCGAGCGTCGGGGCGAGGCCGGCGACGATCAGCGGGTAGGCCAGCCAGGCACAGGCGAGCGCGCCGAGCTTGATGGCGAGGAACCAGCCGACATCGACGCCGTCGGCGCGCAGCTCCATCATGGCGAATTGCGCCCACAGCCCCAGCACGAACGGCGCCAGCAGCAGCAGGAAGACGCCGAAGGAGCGGAAGAAGCCCTCGACCGAGCAATCGAAATGGCGCATGCCCTCGGGATCGCCGCGCAGCAATGCCAACGTACCGATAACGGCGTGGCGGATCTCGTCGGGGGTGAACATCTCCGCTCAGCCGGCTTCGAAGAAGCGTTCGAGGAAGCGTTCGTAGATGCGGGTCAGGGTTTCCAGATCGGCGACGGCGACGCGCTCGTCGACCTTGTGCATGGTCTGGCCGACCAGCCCGAACTCGACCACCGGGCAGTAGTCCTTGATGAAGCGGGCATCCGACGTGCCGCCGCTGGTGGAAAGTTCCGGGCGGCGGCCGGTTTCGGCCTCGATCGCCAACGACAGGGCGTCGATCAATTCAGGCGAGCGGGTCAGGAACGAGTCGCTGGAGGTGGTCTCGAATTCGATCTCGTAAGCGGCATCGTCGGGGCCGACGGCCTGGGCGAGCAGGGCGCCGACATGGGCCTCGAGGCTGTCGCGGCTCCAGATGTCGTTGAAGCGGATGTTGAAGCGCAGCGTCGCCGTCGCCGGGATCAGGTTCCAGGTGGTGTTGCCGACATCGACCGAGATCACCTCAAGGTTGGAGGGATCGAAGCGGTCGTTGCCGTGGTCGAGCGGCTCGGCCTGCAGGGCGGCGGCGAGCTTGGTCAGGGTGCGGATTGGATTGCGGGCGAGGTGGGGATAGGCGACGTGGCCCTGCTGGCCGCGCACCGACACCGTGCCGGACAACGAGCCGCGTCGGCCGACCTTGATGGCGTCGCCGAGGGCGCGGGGGTTGGTCGGCTCGCCGACGATGCAGGCGTCGAAGCGTTCGCCGCGCTGCTGGGCCCAGGCGAGGAGCTTGACGGTGCCGTTGACCGCCGGGCCTTCCTCGTCGCCGGTGATCAGGAACGACACCGTGCCCTTCGGCCGGCCATGGCGGGCGATGTAGCGGGTGATGGCGGCGGCGAAACAGGCGACGCCGCCCTTCATGTCGACGGCGCCACGCCCCCACAGCATGCCGTCGGCGACCCTGCCGGCGAAGGGATCGTGGCTCCAGTCATCGGCATCGCCGGGCGGCACCACATCGGTGTGGCCGGCAAAGACCAGATGCGGCCCGCCGTCGCCGATGCGGGCGAAGAAATTGACCACGTCGGCCATGCCGGGCTCGGAGAACTTCACCCGATGGCATTCGAACCCGGCGGCCTCGAGCAGGCCGTCGAGATAGTAGATCGCGCCGCCCTCGGCCGGCGTGACCGAGGGGCACTTGATGAGCGCGGCGGCGATGGCGAGCGGATCGGTGGAGGCCGTCATATTGGTCATGGCAACGGTTTAGAACAAGAAGCCGGCCGGTGGGAACCGGGGCGGGCAAAAAAGCTGTGACCGTTGCAGACGAAACCCGCGTCCGGCGGCGATCCGGACGCGGGCGCGGGACGTGTCAGGCCGGAACGGCCGTCGCGGCGGGCGTCAGTAGGCCTGCCCCTCGTTGTGGCGGCGGACCCAGCGATGGACGAAGGCGGCATCGACGAGGGCCCACAGGCCGGCGGCAATGACCAGCGGCAGGCCGATGATCAGCACCATGGTCAGCACGCCGAAGACCATCATGCCGGCCTGGACAAGGCCGGAAGCGACCTTGCCGCAATAAAAGCGGTGGGCGCCGATGCCGCCGAGGAAGAACCACAGGAGATAGGCGACCAACATCGACTTCTCCTTCGACACCTGCATCAGAGCGGTCTTGGTGTCGTCGGCGGAGCGCTGATAGTGGATGCCGTGGTTGTTGCTCGGCGCATAGAGCGCTTCCTTGGAGACCGCGGCGGGCTTGGTCGGCGCGCCGTAGGTCTTGGCCGGAGCGGCGGCATTGCGGCGGCCGAAGGTGGCGGCTGGCTGCGTCATCGACATGTCTTACCCCTGTCCCTGTCTGTTTTCGGGCGACCGTCTCACGGGATCGCCGGCATTGCGTTTTCGAGGGCGCCGCCGGCTCCGACCCAATGCCTGTCATCGAGGTTTCGGCGGATCGGCGGTGTCCGTTACGGCAAGTCTCGCCGGACGTCGCAAAGAAACCGTTGAGGCAATGGCTTTCAGCGCCGCTTTCCGGTTGAATGGTTACCGGTGGCTTTATGAAAATCCTTGATTCAGCCCGTTATGTTGCACCGCAAAAAATCACTTGCGCAGCGCGGCAAGTTTTGGAAAACATGGACCGAACGGGTGAGCGAACCGTTGGCCGGCACACTGGCGGCTTGCGGGTCACGCGCCAGACGAGGCGCCTGCGGGCGTCGATATCGGTCGGGCTGGAAAGATGCGATCGCTGACGATTGACGAAGTGCTGTTCGGCCTGCGCGGCCGGATTTCCCGCGAGGTCTATGGCTGGGCGTGGGCGCTGGTTGCCTGTGTCGGCGCGCCGCTGCTGCTTCCGCTCGGCATGGCGGCGATGGGCGACCGGGTCGCCGCCGCCGGGCTCGTTGCCGGCCTGGCGCTGATCGGCTGGGCCAAGCTGGCGCTGGTCGTCAAGCGCTGTCACGACATCGGCCTGCCGGACTGGTTCGCCACGGCGGCGTTCATCCCGGTGATCGGCGAGGTGTGGATCCTGGCGCTCGGCTTCATACCGGGCGAAGGCTGCGACAACGATTTCGGCCATTGCCCGATCGACCGGCTGGCCTGAACCCCAACGACGCCGCGCCGGCGTTCCAACGCCGCGATGCGGCGACGTGGCGGAATAGCGGTTGCCGATCCGGTCGAACTCCTGAATAGTCGGCTCTCGTGTTCCCGCTCCGGCGACCGATGAGGCCTCCCCATGTCCGCGTCCAGCATTCCGCCCGTCAAGCCGACGCCCCCGGGCGGTCAACCGCGCCTGCCGACGCTCGAGGAGCGGAACCGGGTGCACGCCGCCCTCGGCCAGATCGTGCTGGCGCTGTCGGTGGTGTCGCGCTATCGCCACCAAAGTTTCGCCGACCTCAACAGCCTGATCGTCGAGCCGCTGATCCGCGAGCGGATCGCCATTGCCCAGGCAAAGCCGGTGACCACCGAGGAAGGCGCCGCCGGGCCGCTCGCCGGCATCGCCATCTGGGCGACGGTTTCCGACGAGGTCGACGCCAAGATCCGCGAACAGATCAAGGCCGGCGCGTTTCCGATCCGGCTGAAGCCGGAGGAATGGACCAGCGGCAGCCGCGTCTGGCTGCTTGACGTCATCGCGCCGACGCAGCAGATCGCCTCGGCGGTGCTGGCGAATTTCAGTCAGGTGGTGAAGAACGGCGAAGTGCGGATCCACCCGCTGATCGCCCGCCTGGTCGATCCCGAACTGTTGAAAAAGCTCGGCGCCATCCATGATGCCCCCGTCGCCGGCAGCGCGCGAGCGTCGATCTCGCCTGACCGCCGACCCTCGCCGCGCCGTTGAGACAGCCTCTCAGGCGGCGAGATCGGCGACGACGGCGTCGAGGACCATGAAGCCGCCCGGCGTCACCCGGACGCGCCGGCCGCCGAGCGGCTCGACCATGCGTTCCTCGATCAGCACGCTCAGCCGGTTCGGGTCGATCTGGCGGCCGGAAATCGCCTCGTAGCGGCCAAGGTCGATGCCCTCGGTCAGCCTCAGGCCCATGAGCAGGAATTCGTCGCCCTGTTCCTCAAACGTCAGGATGTCGTCGGTGACGAGGCCGTCGCCCCTGGCCTCGACCGCCCGCAGCCAGGCCTCGGGGTTGCGCTCGCAGGCAGTGGCATAGCGGCCGTCGGCGGCGATCAGCCGGCCATGGGCGCCCGGGCCGACGCCGACATATTCGCCGTAGCGCCAGTAGACGAGGTTATGCCGGGATTCAGCCCCCGGCGCAGCGTGGTTCGACACTTCGTACATCGGCAGACCGCGCGACGAGGTCACTTCCTGCGTCACCTCGTAGAGCCGGGCCGCCTGGTCCGAGTCGGGAATTTGCAGCTTGCCGGCGCGATAGAGCTGTTCGAAGCGGGTGTCGGCCTCGATCGTCAGCTGGTAGAGCGACAGGTGATCGGCGGCCATGGCGATCGCCTCATCGAGTTCGGCCCGCCATGCCGCCTCGGTCTGGTCGGGCCGGGCGTAGATCAGGTCGAACGACAGGCGCGGGAAGGTCTTGCGGGCAAAGCCGATGGCGCGCCGTGCCTGCTCGACGTCGTGCAGCCGGCCGAGAAAGCGCAGTTCGGCATTGTTGAGCGCCTGGACCCCGAGCGACACCCGGTTGACGCCGGCGGCGCGATAGCCGGTGAACCGGTCGGCCTCGACGCTGGACGGGTTGGCCTCCATCGTCACCTCGGCGTCGGGGGCGATCGACCACAGCCCGGCGATGCCGTCGAGGATCGCCCCGACCGTCGCCGGCGCCATCAGCGACGGGGTGCCGCCGCCGATGAAGATGCTCGACACCCGCCGCCCCGGCGTCCGCGCCGCCATCGTCGCGAGCTCCCGCCGGAACGCCGCCGCGAACCGCACCTGATCCGGCGGCTGATGGCGAACGTGGCTGTTGAAATCGCAATACGGGCATTTCGCCGCGCAGAACGGCCAATGCACATAGATGCCGAAGCCGGGATCGCCCGCGATTGCCATCAGGTCACCTTCACTCCGGTCGCAGACAGGCATTGGCGAACATGACGAAGGCCTGCGCCCGGTGCGACAGGCCGAGCCCGAGCGGCGGCAGTCCATGCTTTTCGCTCGCCGTCATCTCGCCGAAGCTGCGGGTGTGGCCGTCGGGCTGGAACATCGGATCATAGCCGAAGCCGGCGGTGCCGCGCGGTGGCCAGATCATCGTGCCGTGCACCTCGCCGCGAAAGCTCTCGGTATGGCCATCGGGGAAGGCGAGGCACAGCACCGCGACGAAATGGCCCCGGCGGGCCTCGGGCGTCCGCGCGCCCTTGTCCTCGAGCGCTTCCTCGATATTGCGCATCGCCCGCATGAAGTTCTTGTCGGGTCCGGCCCAGCGCGCCGAATAAATGCCCGGATCGCCGCCGAGCGCCTCGACGCACAGGCCCGAATCGTCGGCGAGCGCCGGCAGGCCCGAGGCCCGGGCCGCGGCAAGCGCCTTCAGCGCCGCGTTCTCCTCGAAGGTCGAACCGGTCTCGTCCGGCTCCGGCAGGCCGAGCGCGCCGGCCGACACGGTGTCGATGCCGTGGGGGGCCAGCAGATCGTGGAACTCGGCGAGCTTGCCGGCATTGTGGGTGGCGATCACCAAACGGGGCGCATCGAGGCGACGGGTCATCGGCGGTCTCCGCTCGGCTGGCTCACAGTATCGCCATCTTCTGCAACTCGACCAACCGCCGCACGCCGCCGCGCGCCAGGCCGAGAAGCTTGATGAACTCCTCTTCCGAGAACGGCACCTGCTCGGCGGTGCCCTGGATCTCGATGATGCCGCCATTGCCGGTCAGCACGAAGTTGGCGTCGGTATGGGCCTCCGAATCCTCGACATAGTCGAGATCGAGCACCGGCTGGCCGCGGAAAATGCCGCAGGACACCGCCGCGACGTGATCCTTCAGCACCGTGCCGGTGATCATGTCGCGCTTCTTCATCCAGGCGAGGCAGTCGTGCAGGGCGATCCAGGCGCCGGTGATCGAGGCGGTGCGGGTGCCGCCGTCGGCCTGGATCACGTCGCAGTCGATGGTGATCTGGCGTTCGCCGAGGGCGGCGAGATCGACCACGGTGCGAAGGCTGCGGCCGATCAGGCGCTGGATCTCGTGGGTGCGGCCGCCCTGCTTGCCCGAGGTCGCCTCGCGCCGGGTCCGGTCGGTGGTGGCGCGCGGCAGCATGCCGTATTCGGCGGTGACCCAGCCGCGCCGCTGGCCGCGCAGCCAGCCCGGCACGCCCTCGTCGAGCGTCGCCGTGCACAGGACGTGGGTGTCGCCGAACTTGACCAGGCACGAGCCTTCGGCGTGCTTGGACACATGGCGTTCGAGCGAGATCGGGCGCAGCTCGTCGGCGGCGCGCTTGGAGGGACGCATGGGATCACCTTGGGGTCGGTTCGGCCCGGATCGCGGCCGACTGTTCGACCTCTCGCGTAGCCCACCCGCCCCCCGGCTTCAAGCCAAACCGCGCGCCGAGATCGCAAAGCCCTTGCATAACGATGGCGAAACCGCTGAAATTCGCCGATCGAGCTTAACGCGACCCGGTCGAGATGCCGGGCCCCCCCGGAGCAGCCGTTGGGAACGCGAGTGACGGAACCCGCCATGTCGTTGCAGCAACTGGACGAACGCTCCCGCGAGATCTTCCGGCGCATCGTCGATATGTATCTGGAGACCGGGGAACCGGTCGGCTCGCGCAATATTTCCCGGCTGTTGCCGATGCAATTGTCCGCCGCTTCGGTGCGCAATGTCATGCAGGACCTGGAAGAGGCCGGGCTGATCTATGCCCCGCACACCTCGGCCGGCCGCCTGCCGACGGAAACCGGCCTGCGCTTCTTCGTCGATGCGCTGATGGAGATCGGCGATCTCACCGCCGACGAGCGCGCCCGCATCGATGCGGAGGTGGCGGTGCGCGGATCGGGGCGCAGCACCGAGCAGGTGCTGACCGAGGCGAGCCAGTTGCTGTCCGGCCTGTCGCGCGGCGCCGGCGTCGTGCTCAGCGGCAAGGCCGACGTCCGGCTGAAGCAGATCGAATTCGTCCGGCTGGAACCGACCCGCGCCCTGGTCGTGCTGGTCGGCGAGGACGGATCGGTCGAAAACCGGCTGATCGAACTGCCCGCCGGCCTGCCGCCGAGCGCCTTGGCCGAGGCCGCCAACTATCTCAACTCCATCGTCCGCAACCGGTCGCTGGCCGAGGCGCGGCTCGAACTGGAGCGGCGCCAGCACGAGCGCCAGGCCGAGCTCGACCTGCTGACGGCCGCCGTGGTCGATGCCGGCATCGCCACCTGGGGCGGGGCGGCGATCGACCGGCCGAAACAGCTGATCGTGCGCGGTCGCGCCAACCTGCTGGAAGATCTCAAGGCGGTGGAGGATCTCGAGCGCATCCGCCTGCTGTTCGACGATCTGGAGCGCAACAGCGAGCTGATCCAGCTTCTGGGCAAGACCGAGGAAGGCGCCGGCGTGCGCATCTTCATCGGCTCGGAAGCCAAGCTGTTCTCGCTGTCCGGCTCGTCGCTGGTGGTTTCGCCCTATCGCGACAAGGACCAGCGCGTCATCGGCATTCTCGGCGTCATCGGGCCGACCCGGCTCAACTATGCCCGGGTGATCCCGATGGTCGACTATACCGCCCGTGTCGTCGGCAAGCTGCTGGGCGGCTGAGCGCGTCGCCGAGCGACGGTTTTTCGGCCCATCGGTCAAGGGCCGCCGGCATTGCCCGCCGCCGGCCCTCCCCGTCATCCCCTCGCCGTCATCGCGATCAGGTCCGCAGCGTGGCGCCAGTCGCCTTGGCGGCGGCCTCGACGACGCGCTTGCCGACGGCCTCGATATCGGCCTCGGTCAGCGTCTTGTCCTTCGGCTGCAGCGTCACGCTCACCGCCACCGACTTCTTGCCCTCGCCGATCGCCGGACCCCGGAAGACGTCGAACACCATGGCATCGGTGATCAGCGTCTTCTCGGCGCCGCGCACCGCCTTCAGCAGCGCCGCCGCCTCGATCCGTTCGTCGACGACGAAGGCGAAGTCGCGGTCGAGCGGCATCAGGTCGGAGACGGCGAAGCCGCCCTTGGACTTGCTCGGCTTGGCCTTGGCCTCGGGAATCGCATCGAGGAACACCTCGAACGCGGCGATCGGCCCGGTGACGTCGACCAGATCCAGCGTCGCCGGATGCACTTCGCCGAAGGTGGCCAGCACCTGCGGCCCCAGCTGCAGCGTGCCGGAACGGCCGGGGTGATACCAGCCGGGCGCTGCGCGCAGCACCTGCAGCTTGTCGACCGGCGCGCCGAGCGCTTCCAGCACGGCGATGGCGTCGGCCTTGGCGTCGAACACCGTCACCGCCGGAGCATTGCCCGACCAGTGGCGGCCGTCGCCGGTGGCGATCGCCGTGCCGCGACGAATGCCGGAGGCGAGCATCTTCTGGTCCTGCGGACGATCACCGAAGAACACCTGCCCGATCTCGAACACGGCGACATCGCCGTGGCCGCGCGCCGCGTTGCGGCCGGCGGCGGCGATCAATCCCGGCAGCAGGCTCGGGCGCATGTCGGAGAGGTCGGAGGCGATCGGATTGGCCAGCGCCAGTTCCGGCTTGCCACCGCCGAAATGCTCGGCCAGCGCCTTCGAGATGAACGACCAGGTCACGCCCTCGTTCATGCCGCGCGCCGCCAGCGTCCGCCGTGCCCGCGAGCGGCGGATCTGCGGCCCGGTCAGCACCTTGGCGGCGACCGTGCCGTTGCGCGGCAGCGGCGTCACCGGGATGTTGTCGACGCCGACGATGCGCATCACTTCCTCGACCAGGTCGGCCTTGGCCTCGACATCGGCCCGCCAGGACGGCACGCCGACGCGCAGCACCGGCGCCGCGCCCGATACGGCGAAGCCGAGCCCGGTCAGGATTTCGACCATGCGCCCGACCGGCGTGTCGAGGCCGGAAAGCCGGCGGACCTCGTCGACGGGGAAGTCGATCACCCGATCGAGGCGCGGCACCTCGCCGGCGACGAAGCGCTCGGTCGGGCTGCCGCCGGCGAGTTCGACCACCATCGCGGTGGCGATGTCGAGGCCGGCGAGGCACATCTCGGGATCGACGCCGCGCTCGAAGCGGTAGCGGGCATCGGTGACGATGCCGTGCTTGCGGCCGGTGGCGGCGACATTGGCCGGGTCCCACAGCGCCGACTCGATCAGCACGTCGACCGTCGCCTCGTCGCAGCCGGAGACCTCGCCGCCCATGATGCCGGCGATGGATTCGACGCCGTTTTCGTCGGAAATCGCGCACATCGACGGGTCGAAGCGATAGGTCTTGCCGTCGAGCGCCAGCAATTCCTCGCCATCGCGACCGTGATGGACCCGGAGGTTGCCCTTGACCTTGGCGAGATCGAACACGTGCAGCGGCCGGCCGAGGTCGAAGGTGATGTAGTTGGTGATGTCGACCAGCGTGTTGATCGGCCGCAGCCCGATCGCCTTCAGCCGCTTCTGCATCCAGTCCGGCGACGGGCCGTTGCGCACACCCTTGACGGCGCGCAGCGCGAAGGTCGGGCACCAGTGGGCGTCATCGCCCAGATCGAGCGTCACCGTGGTCGGGCAGGCGCCGACCGCGGCAAGCGCCGGTGGGGCGAGCGGCTTCAGCGTGCCGAGCCCGGACGCGGCCAGGTCGCGGGCAATGCCGCGAATGCCGGCGCAGTCGGCGCGGTTCGGCGTCAGCGAGACGTCGATCACCGGGTCGTTGAGGCCGAGATAGTCGGCATAGGATTGCCCGAGCGGCGCGTCGGCCGGCAGCTCGATGATGCCGTCATGGTCCTCAGAAAGTTCCAGTTCGGCATTCGAGCACAGCATGCCGCGGCTCTCGACGCCGCGAATGGCGCCGATGCCGAGCGTGATGTTCTTGCCCGGAATGTAGGTGCCGGGCGGCGAGAACACCGAGACGAGGCCGGTGCGGGCATTGGGCGCGCCGCACACCACCTGAACGATCGCGCCATCGCCGGCATCGACCATGCAGACCTGCAGCTTGTCGGCATTGGGGTGGCGCTCGGCCGAGATGACGCGGGCGATCCGGAAGGGCTCGATCTTCGCCGCCGGATCCTCGACCCCTTCGACCTCGAGGCCGATCATCGTCAGCCGCTCGACGATCTCGTCAAGCGTCGCGGTGGTTTCGAGGTGCTGTTTCAGCCAGGAGAGGGTGAATTTCATTGCAGCTGCTCATTGTTGATCGGCGGTTTCCCGGCTTCCATGCGGATGTGAAGCAGGGCGCCTTCAAGATTGCTCAGGACATCGCGATTGGAGAACCGCAGCATCCGGTATCCGTTTTCAAGGAGCCACCGCTCCCGAACCAGATCGGCGGCGGCGATATCCTCGAAGTCGTAGCTTTCGCCATCAAGCTCCACCACGAGGCGAGCCTCGTGACAGACGAAGTCGACGATGTAGGGCCCGATCGGCACCTGCCGGCGAAACCCGAGCCCGCCATTGCGATGGGCCTTGAGATAGCGCCACAGCAGCGTCTCGGCCGGCGTCATCGCCTGCCGCAACGCCTTGGCATTGGCACGCATCCGCCCCGAAACCTTCGCATGCGCCACCGCACCCCCCGTCAAGCCCCGGACCGTCCACCCGCCCCCCCAGTTCCCTCCCCCCTTGTGGGGGAGGGGGTGAGCGGCAGGCTCCAAACCATGATCGGCCCCGATCACAAACCAGTCGCCAAACCATTGCGCCAGGTCCGAGATCCGGGCCACCCCCCCTCCCTGTCCCTCCCCCACAAGGGGGGAGGGAACGCTAGAGGAGAGATTACTCCAAGCCGGACTGCCGCCTGCCCCCGGCTCCAGCCCTCGCGAGGGGAACGAGGCGCAAGAGGTAGAAGCGGCTTAATCCGGACCGTCCACCCGCCCCCCCAGTTCCCTCCCCCCTTGTGGGGGAGGGTTAGGGAGGGGGGTGAGCGGAAGGCTCCAAACCATGATCGGCCCCGATCACAAACCCGTCGCCTAATCCATTGCGCCAGGTCCGAGATCCGGGCTTACCCCCCTCCCTGTCCCTCCCCCACAAGGGGGGAGGGAACGCTAGAGGAGAGATTACTCCAAGCCGGACTGCCGCCCACCCCGGTTCCAGCCCCGCTAGAGGCAGAGGCGGCTCAATCAGCACCGGCCCCTCACCCGCTCAAACCGCCGAACAGCGTCGGCAGGTCGAGGGGGCGGAAGCCGTAGTGCTTGATCCAGCGGGTGTCGGCGTCGAAGAAGGCGCGCAGGTCGTTCATGCCGTATTTCAGCATGGCGATGCGATCGATGCCCATGCCCCAGGCGAAGCCCTGGTACTCGTCCGGATCGAGGCCGCAATTGCGGATGACGTTCGGATGGACCATGCCGCAGCCGAGGATTTCCAGCCAGTCGGTGCCTTCGCCGAACCGGATCTCGCCGCCCTTGCGCGAGCACTGGATGTCGACTTCCATCGACGGCTCAGTGAAGGGGAAGAATGACGGGCGGAACCGCATCTTGACGTTCGGCACCTCGAAGAAGGTCTTGCAGAACTCCTCGAGGATCCACTTCAGGTGGCCGATATGGCTGCCCCTGTCGATCACCAGCCCCTCGACCTGATGGAACATCGGCGTGTGGGTCTGGTCGCTGTCGCAGCGATAGGTCCGGCCCGGAATGATCACGCGGATCGGCGGCTTCTGCGTCAGCATGGTGCGCACCTGTACCGGCGAGGTGTGGGTGCGCAGCAGCCGGCGGCTGCCGTCCGGCTTGGGATTGAAGAAGAACGTGTCGTGCATTTCCCGCGCCGGGTGGCCCTCGGGGAAATTCAGCAGCGTGAAGTTATACTCGTCGGTCTCGATATCCGGACCCTCGGCGATCGAGAAGCCCATGTCGGCGAAGATCGCGGTCAGTTCGTCGACGACCTGGGCGATCGGGTGGACGCGGCCTTCGTTGACCGCGGCCGCCCGCACAGGCAGGGTGATGTCGACGGTCTCGCGCTCCAGTCGCGCCTTCAGCGCCTCGGCCTTCAGGGTTTCCTTGCGGGCGGCGAGCGCGCCGGCGACGGCTTCCTTCACCGCGTTGATCGCGGCGCCGGCCGCCTTGCGCTCGTCCGGCGCCAGCTTGCCGAGGCCGGCGAGGCGCTCGGAGACGGAGCCCTTCTTGCCGAGGGCGGCGACGCGCACCGCTTCGAGCGCGGCCTCGTCCGCTGCGGCACTGATCTGCGCCAGGATTTCGGCTTCGAGGGACGTGAGATCGGACATGGAACCATTGACCTGTGAAAGCGAAGGGCGCCGGTCTTTTAGCAGATATTGCCGGGGCGGCTAGTGGCGCGCGTGCAATAGAGCGGCTTCGTTGCCTTCACTGGTGGGGCCGTCACTTGCGGGCGGCGCGGCGGGCGGCTTCGAGATCGACCGGCCGGTCGGGGATCTGGATGCGGAAGGTCGCGCCGGCGCCGAGGTCGACCAGATCGATGGCGCCGCCATGGGCGCGCACCAGTTCGGCGGCGATCGCCAGCCCCAGGCCGGTGCCGCCGGGGCGGGTCGAGCCCTGAAACGCCTTGAACAGATGCTCGCGCGCCCGCGCCGGCACGCCCGGGCCGGTATCGGCGACCAGGATGTCGACGACCGCGCCGCGGCGCTCGGCCTTGATGCTCAGGCGGCGCACCAGGTTCGGGTCGGCGTCGCCATCCATGGCCTGCACGGCGTTGCGCGCCAGGTTGAGCAGGACGCGGAACAGCTGGTCGGAATCGGCATCGATCTCGATGGCGTGGGCCACCTGGTTTTCGAAGGCGATGGCGGGATGGTTGGGCAGGTTGAGCAATTCGGCGACGTCGTCGACCAGCCGGGCGAGCGTGATCAGCCGCCGCTGCGGCGGGGCCTCGCGCGCCCGGCCATAGGCGAGCACGGCCTGCGAATAGCCCAGCGCCCGGTCGAGCGAGGCGATCAGCTTCGGTGCCAGCCGCTGCACGGTGGCATCGGGAACCAGCGTCAGCCGCTCGGTGAAAAGCTGGGCCGAGGCGAGGATGTTGCGCAGGTCATGGTTGATCTTGGAGACGCCGAGGCCGAGATCGGCGAGGTGGCGCTTCTGGCCAAGCATGTCGGCCAGCTCGGTCTGCATCGCGGCGAAGCGCGCCTCGGCATCGCCGATCTCGTCGTTGCGGCCGCTGGGGCGGATGATCAGGCCCGGGTCTTCCGGGCTGGCGGAAAACCGGCGCATCGATTCGCGCAGCCGCTGCAGCGGCCGCACGATCAGCCAGCGCAGCGAGAGGTAGACCATGATGGCGGCGATGATCGAAATCACCAGCGACAGCAGCAGGATGTTGCGGGAATAGACGAACAGCGCCTTGCGCAGGGCATCCTCCGGCAGCACCACCTCGATGATGCGGGTGCCGGCCTCGTCGACCGGCCCCTTGATCAGCAGGATGCGGCCGTCGCCGGCAAGCAGCGTCTCGAATGCGGCGGCGATCGCCATCGGCGCGGTCATTGCCGGAATGTCGACGACGCGGGTGATCTCCGGCGGCATTTCCTTCATCGCCACCAGCTTGCGCTTGCCGTCCTGGCGCACCGCGATGGTGATGGCGCCGGCGCGGGCGAGGAGCTGGTCCTGGGTGTCGCGGGCGATGTCGGTGGTGCTGTCGAGGGCGATCGCCGCCACATCGGCGACGAGCAGCCGGTCGCGCAGCCAGTTGGCGCGGAAATTGGCGATCGACGGCACGAAGACGAAGACTTCCGCCAGCATCACAAAGACGATGGTCAGCACCAGCAGCTTGCCGGAAAGCCCGCTCAGCCGATGCGGCACGCCTTCCCCGGCGCCGGCGGGCGGAGGCGCGGCGGCGGCATCTTGCGGGGCGGGCGTTGTCGAATTCATCGATCGGGCCGGAGCATTGCGGGCATCATCCGAACAGCCGCAGCAGTCTAATCAGTTTGCGCAGCCACGGCGAGGTCGAACTCGGGGCATAGTAACCGATCGCGGCGCGCTTGCCGATTTCGGCCAGCGTCGGATAGGGCACGAGCATGCCGGCGACATGGCGCAGCTTCAGCCCGGCGCCGATCGCCAGCGACCACATGGCGATCAGCTCGCCGGCATGGGGGCCGACAATGCCGGCGCCGAGAATGCGGCCGCGCGCGTCGGCGACCAGCTTGATCAGCCCGGCGGTCGTCGCTTCCGCGCGGGCGCGGTCATTGTCGGCGAAGGCCGAGCGCAGCACGCGGATGCGGTCGCCGTGCAGCGCTCGCGCCTCCGCCTCGGTGAGGCCGGCCTGGGCGATCTCCGGGTTGGTGTAGGTGACGCGCGGCACCGGTTGCCGGTCGGCGCGCACCGGCAGGCGAAACAGCAGCGAGCGGATCGCCAGCCCGCCATGCCAGCCGGCGGCGTGGGTGAACCGCACCGGGCCGCGCCCGGCCACGTCGGCGACGTCGCCTATGGCGAGAACCCGGCGATTGGCGCTGTGCAGCCCGGCATCGACCTTGATCCCCGCCGCCGACGCGGCGATGCCGGCGGCCTCGAGGCCGAGGCCCTCGACATTCGGCGCCCGGCCGGCGGCGACGAGCAAATGGCTCGCCGCGATCATGCGGCTTCCCTCCGGCCCGGCGATGGCGATCGCAACGCCGGTCTCCGTCGCTTCGATCCGTTCGATCCGGCAATCGGCGATCAGTTCGACACCGTCGGCGGCAACGGCGGCGATGGCGACCGCCGCCAGTTCCGGGTCTTCCCGCCCGAGCAAGGCGCCGGCTTCCAGCACGACGACCTCGGCGCCGAGGCGACCGAACGCCTGCGCCATTTCCAGCCCGATCGGACCGCCGCCGACGATCGCCAGCCGGCTCGGCAGGGTTTCGAGGTCGAACAGCGTCTCGTTGGTGAGATAGGGCACCGTCGCCAGCCCCGGGATCGGCGGCACCGCCGCCCGCGACCCGGTGGCGATGACGAAGCGCCGCGCCCGGATCAGCCGGCCGCCGGCCTCGACCGTGTCGGCATCGACGAAGCGGGCGTTCGCCTTTATCACGGTGACGCCGAGACCCTCGAAGCGTTCGACCGAATCGTGCGGGGCGATGGCGGCGATGGTGGCGTGGACATGCGCCATCACCGCCTTGAAATCGACCCGAGGCTCGCCCGCCCCGATGCCGAACTGGCCGGCGTCGCGCACCTCGGCGGCGCGCCGTGCCGCCGCGATCAGCGCCTTTGACGGGACGCAGCCGGTGTTGAGGCAATCGCCGCCCATGCGCGCCCGCTCGACCAGCACCACCGGCACGCCGAATGCCGCCGCCGTTGCCGCAACGGTCAATCCGCCGGAGCCGCCGCCGATGACGCAGATGTCGGGGGTGAGGATCGCCGCCGCGCCGGTCGCCGCCGCCATGTCAGCCGCGCCTCCAGGCCTTGAGCAGCGCCGGGATCAGCGCGGCGATGCCGAGCGCCACCAGCGCGGCGATGATTTCCGGCGTCACCAGCGCCCGGGCGTTCAGGTGCAATTCGCACGGCATGCCGCCGGCGCAGGCGGGATTGGCGGCGATCTGCGCCGCGACGATGCTGTCGAGGCCGGCGCCGACAAAGGCGAATGCCAGCGTGCCGGGGATGATGCCGATGACGGTGGCGAGGGTGTAGGTCCGCAGGTTCACCCCGAGCAGCGCCGGGGCCAGGTTGACCAGCCAGAACGGAAACACCGGCACCAGCCGCAGGAACAGCAGATAGGAAAAGGCATTGCTGTGAAAGCCGTCGACGAAGCGGGCGAGAAACGGTCCGGCCCGGGCCCGCAGCCCCTCGGCGAAGGCCGCGCGCGCCGCGAGGAACACCGCCACCGATCCGAGCGTCGCGGCAAACGCGGCGATGGCGGCGCCGACGATGCCGCCGAACAGGAGCCCGCCGGCCAGCGTCAGCACCAGCCCGCCCGGCAGGGACAGCGCCACCACGGCGACATAGATCGCGACATAGGCGAGGGCGACGGCCAGCGGATATTGCGCCAGCGCCGCGCGCAGGCCGGCCCGGCCGGCGACGACGCGGTCGAGATCGAGCCAGTCGACGAGGCCGGTGGACCAGACGATGACGAACCCGGCGAGCAGCACCACGGGCGCCAGCAGGCGCCGCCAGGCGGGCGTGCCGGCGGTGGGCTTCGTCAGGGCAACATGGTCGATGTCGTGGGTCACGGTGTTCCGGAATTGGCGTTCAGGCGCGGTCGTCAGCGGTTATGCCGGATGCCGAGAGCGCTTAGGCGCCCGACCTCCGGGGACATGCGAATTTCTCATCCGCATCAGAGGCATGAGAAATTCGCGTCAGGAATACCAACGGTCATTTTTGATGCCCAATCGTATTACGCCCAATCCGCCGGGTTCGACCACCCCCTCGGCGGCAATATCGCAGGGACGTGATGAAAGATGAACGCAGGTCATTGAGAAAACGACGACGGCGGCGCGCCGCCCGCTCATTCCGGCTGTTGCGCCGGTCGCAGGCCGTAGCTGCGGAACTTCTCGACATTGACCGCGATCTCGTCGTCGCCAAGGATCACCGGCGTGCCGAGCGTCCGCGCCACCGCATATTGCCGGGCGAGCACCTCGACCTCCACCGCCAGCCACAGCGCCCGCGCCAGCGTCGGGCCGAGCGCGATCAGGCCGTGATTGGCCAGCAGGCAGGCGAGGCGGCCGTCGAGGGCGGCGAGCGCGGCGTCGGACAGGGCCTGGGTGCCGAATGTCGCATAGGCCGAGCAGCGGATCGTCGGCCCGCCGGTGGCCGCGATCATGTAGTGCGCCGCCGGCAGGTCCTCGCGGCAGATGGCGAAGGCGGTCGCGTAGGTGGGGTGGGCGTGGACGATGGCGCCGACCTCCGGCCGGGCCGCGTAGATGTCGCGGTGGAACCGCCACTCGCTCGACGGCCTCGCCCCCGCCGGCGCCGTGCCGTCGGCCGACATCGCCACGATATCGCCGACACGCAAGGCCTCGTTCGGCACACCGGACGGCGTGATCAGGAAGCCGTCGCCATGGCGGGCGGAGACGTTGCCGGAGGTGCCGTGATTGAGCCCGGCTGCGGCCATTGCCCGCGCCGTGTCGATCACCGCCTGACGCAGGTCCCATTCGTCCGGGGTCATGGCTTCACCGCCTGTCGCAAGCCCTTCAGCCGGTAGAGCGCCGCGTGGGCGTCGCGCGGGCTGAGGTCGTCGGGATCGATATCGGCGAGCGCCGCCAGCAGCGTTTCGATCTCGGGCGAAATCGCCGGCGCAGCCTCCGCCCCGGCCGGTTTCGCCACCGGGCGGGCCAGCGCCGAGAACAGCGGAAGATCGTCGATCATCTGCGCCGTCGGCCGCTTGGCGTCCTGTTCCTCGAGCTGCTTCAGCACTTCTTTCGCCCGGGTGATCACCGCCGGCGGCAGGCCGGCCAGCCGCGCGACCTGGATGCCATAGGAACGATCGGCGGTGCCGGGCACGATCTCATGCAGGAACACCACGTCGCCCTTCCATTCGCGCACCTTGACGGTGGCGTTGACCAGCCGGTCGAGCTTGCGGGCGAGCGCAGTCAGCTCATGATAGTGGGTCGCAAACAGCGCCCGGGCGCGGTTGACCTCGTGCAGGTGCTCGATCGTGCCCCAGGCGATCGACAGGCCGTCGAAGGTCGAGGTGCCGCGACCGATCTCGTCGAGGATCACCAGGGCCCGCCGGCCCGCCTGATTGAGGATCGCCGCCGTCTCGACCATCTCGACCATGAAGGTCGAGCGGCCGCGCGCGAGGTCGTCGGCCGCGCCGACGCGGCTGAACAGCCGGTCGATCACGCCGATGCGCGCGCGCGCGGCCGGCACGAACGAGCCGATCTGGGCCATGATCGCGATCAGCGCGTTCTGGCGCAGAAACGTCGACTTGCCGGCCATGTTCGGGCCGGTGAGCAGCCACAGCCGCGCGCCCTCCTGCGCCGCGGCGTCGAGCGCGCAGTCGTTGGGCACGAAGCCGCCGGCGCCCGCACCGGCGACCGCTGCCTCGACCACCGGATGGCGCCCGCCCTCGATCGCGAAGGCGGTCGACGGGTCGACGGTCGGCCGGCAGTAGTTGCGATCGAGCGCCAGGTCGGCGAGGGCCGCCGCGACGTCGAGCGCCGCGATCGCCTGCGCCGCGCGCGCGATCGGCTCGGTGCGCGCCTTCACCTCGGCGACGAGGTCGGCGAACAGCGCCAGCTCGAGCTTGAGCGCCTTGTCGGCGGCGTTGAGGATCTTCGTCTCGAGCTCCGACAGCTCGACCGTGGTGAAGCGCATCGCCCCCGCCATGGTCTGGCGGTGGATGAAGCCGTCCTCCTTGCGCAGCTTGTCGGCGTGGACCTGCGTCACCTCGATGAAGTAGCCGAGCACGTTGTTGTGCTTGACCTTGAGCGCCGCGACCTTCGCCAGCTCGGCGTAGCGCGCCTGCAGGCCGGCGATCAGCTTGCGGCTTTCGTCGCGCAGGCCGCGCAGCTCGTCGAGCTCGGCGGCATAGCCCGCGGCGACGAAGCCGCCGTCGCGCGCATCGAGCGGCAGGTCGGGGCCGAGCGCGCGGCCGAGCCGCTCGACCAGCACGCCGTGCTCGCCCAGCCCCGCCACGGCTTCGGCGATGCCCTGGGGAATCGGCGCCGGCGCGGCGAGCGTCGCCTTCAGGCGCGGCACCGCGCCCAGCGCGTCGCGCAGGCCGGCGAGATCGCGCGGACCGCCGCGGCCGAGCGTGAGCCGCGACAGCGCGCGCTCGATGTCGGCGAGGCCGCGCAGCGCGGCGCGGAAATCCGCCATGCGGCGCGGCTCGCCGGCGAACCACGCGACCATGTCGAGCCGCGCGCCGATCAGGGCGGGGTCGGTGAGCGGGGCCGCGAGCTGGCGCTGCAGCAGCCGCGCGCCGGCGGGCGTGAGCGTGCGGTCGATGAGGCCGAGCAGCGAGCCGGCGCGCTCGCCCGTCAGCGTGCGGTCGATCTCGAGATTGCGCCGCGTCGCCGGGTCGATCTCCATCACCCCGGCGGGGCTGAGCAGGCGCGGCGTCGCGATGCGCGGCAGCGCCTTCTGGGTGAGCTCCACGTAGTCCACCAGCGCGCCGCCGGCGGCGCACTCGGCGCGGCCGAAGGCGCCGAAGCCGTCGAGCGCCGCGACGCCGTAGAGCGCGAGCAGCCGGCGCTTGCCGTTCTCCGAATCGAATCGCGCGCCCGGCAGCGGCGTCAACGCCGCCTGCCAGGGTGCCAGCGCCGCCTTGATCTCGGCGCGCTCAAGCAGCCGATCCGGCAGCAGGATCTCGCCCGGCCGGTGGCGGTCGAGCGCGGCGGGCAGGCGCGCCGCGTCCATCGGCTCGATGGCGAAATCGCCGGTCGAGACGTCGAGCAGGGCGAGCGCCATCGCGCCGCCGGCCTCGGCGAGTGCGGCGAGATAGTTGGCCGCGCGCGCATCGAGCAGCGTGTCCTCGGTGAGCGTGCCCGAGGTGATGATGCGCACGACCGCGCGCTTCACCAGCGTCTTGCCGCCGCGCTTCTTCGCCTCCGCCGCGTCCTCGGTCTGTTCGCAGATCGCGACCTTGAAGCCCTGGCGGATCAGACGTGCCAGATAGCCGTCGACCGCGTGCACCGGCACGCCGGCCATCGGGATGTCGTTGCCGCCGTGCTGGCCGCGCCGCGTGAGCGTGAGGTCGAGCGCCTTCGCCGCCGCCACCGCGTCGTCGAAGAACATCTCGTAGAAATCGCCCATGCGGAAGAACAGCAGCACGCCGGGATGCGCCTGCTTGGCCTCGAAATACTGCGCCATCATCGGCGTCTGCGGCGCCGACGCGGCGG
>JAEULV010000005.1 GCA_016793065.1 Hyphomicrobiaceae bacterium | reverse complement strand
TCGTCGATGACGAGGAGCTCGACCCCGGTCAACAGCAGCCGGCCGCGCTCGAAGTGATCGAGCAGGCGGCCCGGCGTGGCGATCAGCACGTCGACGCCGCGCGTCAGCTTGGCGTCCTGGTCGTCGAAGGAAACGCCGCCGATCAGCAGCGCGACGTTCAGCTTGTGCTTGGCGCCGTATTTGGAAAAGCTCTCCTCGACCTGCGCGGCGAGCTCGCGCGTCGGCTCCAGGATCAGCGTGCGCGGCATGCGCGCCCGCGCCCGGCCCGTCTCGATGCGCGTCAGCATCGGCAGCACGAAGCCGGCGGTCTTGCCGGTGCCGGTCTGGGCGATGCCGCAGACGTCCCGGCGAGCCAGCACATGCGGGATGGCCTGCTCCTGAATCGGTGTCGGGGTCGTATAGCCAGCGGCCTCGACGGCGGAGAGAACTTTCTGGGAAAGTCCGAGTGATGAAAAGCTCATGAGCCCATGCGCTGCGGCGGTCGGTGGATGCCGTTTCCGATCGGAGGAGCCGGTGACTTGCGCTTCGTTTGACCAAAACCGGAGAGCGGGTGATTGCCCGAACCCTTGGTCGACCGCGACAGTGCCGAGGTCTGGTGGCGAAAGCCCGTATCGAGGCCCCGTCTGCGCGCCGCAGAATCTTGTGTGCGTTGCAGTATTAACGGGCATCACCAAAACGAACAAAAGACGAAAAGTCAATGGTCTTGTTGGAAATGCGCGGTTTTCCCGAACAGTTCTGCGCGTCGCGCTTGGCTCATCAGCGTGAACTTGCCGTCGGACCGTCATTCCGCCAGCCAACCGGCTTCACCCCCTTCCCCGGCGAGGACCCCGGCCGACCCGATCGAACGCGGCCCAAGGCCAGAATGGAAACTTGATTTCCATTTCAGCCATAGACCGGATACGGTCTTTCCATCCAGATGACGCCCGCGATCCCTGCCCTTGCCCCAAGTCGCTGAAACAACGTCGTTAAAACAATTCAAATCGTTTGGCACGGGGTTTGCGAAACACGTCTGGCGTCGCGAATGGCGTCAAGAGCAAAAATGCAATCGCGCGGTTATGCCGCGACGGTTGCGGGCTTCGACAGGGCGGACTTCGACAGGAATGGGCAACGCGTGATGGATATCGGTCTCGGCCATGCGCCCGGGAAGGTGCTGGTTCTCGGCATCGGCAATGTTCTGTGGGCCGACGAGGGCTTCGGTGTCCGCGCCGTCGAGGCGTTCGATGCCGCCTATGCCGTCGGCGAGGATGTGACGCTGATGGATGGCGGCACCCGCGGCATGGCGCTGCTGCCGTTCATCCAGGATTGCGACACCCTGATCATCTTCGACGCCGTCGACTTCGATCTCGCCGCCGGCACCGTGCATGTGCTCGCCGGCGCCGACGTGCCCGCCTTTCTCGGCGCCAAGAAGATGAGCCTGCACCAGACCGGCTTCCAGGAAGTGCTGGCGCTGGCCGAACTCACCGGCGAGGCGCCGGCCAATCTGGTCCTGATCGGCGTCCAGCCCGATCTCCTCGACGACTACGGCGGCGGACTGACCCGGACCGTCGCGGCGCGCATCCCGCAAGCCGTTGAAATCGCTGCGCGAATCTTGAGCGGTGCCGGCGTGGCACTGCAAGCCCGCGCCGAGCCGGAACCGGTCGTCGCCGGCCCCGCCGATGGCGGCCGCCTCGGCCCGTCGGCGCTGGAACGCGGCCGCTACGAGGGCGAGCGCCCCTCCGCCGAGGACGCCTGCCGGATCGGCGACAGCCGCTTTCTCACCATGCGGGGCGCCTGATGTGCATCGGCATTCCCATGCGGGTGATCGAGGTCCATGGCAGCGAGGCCCGCTGCCAGCGCGGCGACCATTTCGAGACCATCGACCTGCAACTGGTCGGCCCGGTCGCGCCCGACAGCTACGTGCTGACATTCCTCGGCGCCGCCCGCGAGATCATCGACGCCGAGCGCGCCGGCCATATCGAACTGGCGCTGGGCGCCCTCGCGGCCGTCTCCAACGGCGCTGATCCCGCCGCCCTCGACCATGCCTTCGCCGACCTGATCGGCTGCGAGCCGACCCTTCCCCCCCATCTCGAAGAGGCGCGCCGTCGCGGCGCGAGCCAAGCATGACGACGCCGACATTCGAGCCCCTGCCCGCCCCCGCCCATCTCGACGCCTCGCCGCTGATCGCCCGGCTCAGCCGCGATTTCGGCTATCCGCTGGTCGATGCCGCCTCGCTGGAAAGTTTCCTTGCAGCGGTGGAAGGCCTGGCGGTGGTGTTCGTCACCGGCGATCCGAGAAAGCTGCTCGATACCGGCGACGTCGCCGTGATCCTGCCGGAGCTGGTCGCCCATTTCGCCGGCCGGCTGACCCCGGCGGTGCTGGCGCGCGACGCCGAGGCGCTGGCCGCGACCCGGCTCGGCGCCGAGGTCAAGCCGGCGCTGGTCTTCCTCGCCGCCGGCCGCCCGGTCGGCGTCATCCCGCGCGTGCGCGACTGGGACGAGTACACCAGCCGCATCGAGGGCTACCTCGCCCAGACCCTTGCCGCGACCGACATCCCCGGCCGCGCCAACTGAACCGCCCCTCCCCTCGCCTGCCCCGCCGACCCGATCCCGTCCGCCATCGGCCGACGTCACTGGAGACCCCGGATGCGCAACATGCTTCTCCCGCCGGTCGGCTTCGGCCCCGGCAGCCAGCCGGACGCCGACGACGGAGCCGAACTGGCCTATGTGCCGATGCCGTCCGGCATGCAGGTCTATGAGCCGCGCCTGCCGCGCCGGGTCGATCCCGCGACCTTGCCGCTCGCCCTGCCAATCCTGGCCTCCATCCGCGATGCCGCGCTCGCCCATGCCGGCAATGGCGGCGCCAACGCCATCATCATGCTCGACGATGCCAACCCCGCTGTCCGCGCGCTAATCGACGAGACGCTCGGCGAGGGCGAGGTGTCGATCCTCGTCGCCGACACGCCGCGCATCGAGATCCAGGAATCGGTTTTCGCCGGCGTCTGGCGGATGACCCGGCGCGACGATGCCGGCCGCTCGCTGGCCGACCGGGTCGAGATCGGCGCCATCCCCGCGGTGGTCAAGGCCCGCTCCTTCGCCGGCGCCCGCATCGTCCCGCCGTCGGCCGAGGCGCTGGCCCAGCCCGGCGTGGTCAATGCCCCCGCGATCCTGACCGAACTCGCCGACAAGGCCGCCGGCTACCGTCCCGGCGCCACCGCCCACGTCGTCAACCTGACGCTGCTGCCGCACACGCCCGAGGACCTCGTCCTGATCGAGGCGACGCTCGGCGCCGGCCCGACGACCATCCTGTCGCGCGGCTACGGCAATTGCCGCATCACCGCCACCGGTTGGCCGAACGTCTGGTGGGTGCGCTTCTACAATTCCATGGACACGCTGATCCTCGACACCATCGAAGTCATCGACATCCCCGTCGTGGCGCTGGCCGCCGCCGAGGATATCGCCGACAGCGCCGAGCGCATCGGTGAAGTGATGGAGGCCCTGGCATGAGCGCCGGCGCCGACGGCGGCTTCCGCGGCTTCGAGGGCTCGTTCCTCGGCGATGCCTCGCGCATCGCCGACGCCACCCGCATGGAATGCAAGATCTGCTGGACCGTCTACGACCCGGCGCTCGGCTGCGCCGACTGGCAGATCCCGGCCGGCACGCCGTTCTCGGCCTTGCCGTCCCACTGGCGCTGCCCCAATTGCGATGCCGAGAAGTCCGGGTTCATGGCGCTCGATACCGGCATCGCGCCTAAAACCGCCGAGGCCCCCCCCGCCACCGTCATCCCGGTGCCGGTGCTGGCGACCGATCCCGACGACGACCACGCCCGCGCCCGGCGCATCGCCGCCCGCTTCGAAACCGCCTTCCGCGATGCCCATCTCGGCAAGATGCGCGACGTGCCCTTCCTCAACAAGGCGCTGTCGGTACAGGCGATCGGCTTCCGGCCCCATGGTCGTGAAGTGCTCGGCGTCATGTTGACCCCCTGGTTCATGAACCTCGTGCTGGTCCCGCTCGATCCGCCGGCATCCGCGCCCGAGGTCGGCAGCAAGGACGTGGTCGAGTTCCCGTCCGGTCGCTACGAGTTCATCTGGGCCGACCGGCTGGAGACCGGCCCCTACCGCGCCTGCTCGCTGTTCTCGCCGGTGTTCGATTTCAACAGCCAGCTTTCGGCGATCGAGGTCGCCCAGGCCGTGCTGGTGGCGCTGTTCGAGGGCGAGCACCGCGACGAGGGAACCCGCGCCGCCGAGATCCGCTCGACCCGCGCGGCCGAACTCGCCGCCGCGCCCCGCGCCGAGACCGATGCCGACGAAGACCGGCCGGCGATCGCCATCGAGACAGTCCCCACCCGCCGCGCCCTGCTGACCGGCAACCTGCGCAAGGAGGCGAGCGCGTGACCCTGCCGATCGTCGCCCCCGGCTCGCAGCTCCAGACGTTCCGCGTCGGCGACAAGTCGGTGCGGCTGACGTTCCGGCGCGAGGCGGCGACCGGCGGGCTGCTGATCGGCAAGGCCCCGGCGGCGGCGGTGGAAATCGTCGCGCTGGTGCACAATCTCTGCGCCGCCGCCCATCGCGGCGCCGCCCGGGCGGCGTTGCGGCTCGATCCCGTGCCGCTCGACACCCGCGCCAACGCCGCCGAACTGGCCGCCGCCCACCTGATGCATCTGCTGGTGTTCACCCGCGCCACCCTCGGCCTTGCCGCCGTCGCCCCGCCCGTCCGCCTCGGCGACCTCGCCCGCCTCCTGACCCCGACGACCGACGCGGCCCGCGCCGAGGCCCGCCGGCTGCGGCTCTGGCTCGCCGGCGAGCCCGGCGGGTTCGATCCCGACAACGCCGACACCGCGCTGCCCGCCGCCGATACCCCGGTCCGGGCACTGCTGGCGGCTGTCGCGGCAATTGAGACCATGACGGATGGTCCGGTTCAGCCGTCCTCGCCGCGCGACTGGTTCTGCCGCGTCGCCGGCCTCGATGCCATCGCCTCGGCTCGCGCCGTCGGCCTCGGCGCGGTCGGATTGCGCCTTTACGGCCGCATGATCGAGGCGGTGCGGGCGCTCGATGCCCTCGCCGACGACCGCGACCTCGAGGCGTTCGCGCCGCGTGCCCCCGCGCCCGGCCTCGGCGAAGCACCTGCGGCGCGCGGGCTGTTGCGGCACCGCGCCGAAATCGCCGACGGCGTCGTCGCCGCCTACGCTGTCGACACGCCGACCGCCGCCATGTTCGCCGGCGAACTGGCGGCATTCCTCGCCCGGCTCGGCGGCGACGACGACCGGCTGATCCGGCTGGCGATCCAGACTTTCGATCCTTGCGTACCCCACCGCGTCGACATCGAGGCGTCGGAAGGCGCGTGCCGCCATGCATGAACTGTCGATCTGCCAGAGCCTGATCGACATGATCGCCGACGAGGCCCGGCGGCAGGCGTTCAACCGCGTCGAGGTGGTGCGCATCGAGGTCGGCCGCTTCGCCGGCGTCGAACCCGGCGCGCTCGCCTTCGGCTTCGAGGTCGCCTCGCGCGGCACCGTCTGCGACGGCGCCCGGCTCGAAATCGTCGACCTGCCGGGCCTTGCCTATTGTTTTGCCTGCGAGGAGAGCGTCGAACTCTCCGACCGGCTTGCCCCCTGCCCCAAATGCGGCGGCGGGCGTCTGCAACCGACCGGCGGCGACGAGCTGCGGGTGAAGGATCTGGAGGTGGTGTGATGTGCGTGACCTGTGGCTGCGGCGGCGGCGAAACCACGATCGACACCGGCGAACCCAAGCGCCGCCATGCCCACGACCATGGCCATCCCCACGGGCATGACCATTCCCATGGGCACTCCCATGGCCACGATCACTCACACGGGCAGGATCACGGTCATGACCACGCCCATGACCACGCCGGCGACCATGCCGGCCGCACCGTGGCGCTGGAGCGCGACATCCTTAGCGCCAATGCCCGGCTGGCGGCGGACAATCGCCGCCTGCTCGCCAAGACCTCGTCGATCGCGCTCAACCTGATGTCGAGCCCCGGCTCGGGCAAGACGACGCTGCTGGTCGAGACGCTGAAGCGCCTCGGTGCCGTGCCGGCGGTGGTGATCGAGGGCGATCAGCAGACCTCCAACGATGCCGAGCGCATCCGCGCCACCGGCCGCAAGGCCATCCAGATCAACACCGGCAAGGGCTGCCACCTTGACGCCCACATGGTCGGCCACGCGCTCGAACACCTGCCGCTGGAGCCGAACGGCCTCGTCTTCATCGAGAATGTCGGCAATCTCGTCTGCCCGGCCGCTTTCGACCTAGGCGAGGCGCGGCGCGTCGTCATCCTGTCGGTGACCGAGGGCGAGGACAAGCCGCTGAAATATCCCGACATGTTCGCCGTCGCCGACCTCGTCGTTCTCACCAAGACCGATCTCGCACCCTATGTCGATTTCGACGGTGAAGCCGCCCGCGCCCATGTGGCGCGCATCAACCCGTCGGTGCCGGTCATCGAGGTCAGCGTCAGGCGCGAGGACGGCCTCAAGCCCTGGCTCGACTGGCTGACCACCCAGCGCCGCGCCGCGCTCGAAGCCCGCCGCCGCCAGATCGAGGCCGAGCTTGCCGCCCTCGACGCGGGAGTCCCGGCGTGAGCGCCCTCACCCGCCCAACGGTCCTGGTGGTCGATGACGAACGGCGGTCGCTGGAAACCATCCAGCGCATCCTCGCCGACGACTACGACGTGCTGACCGCCCAGACCGGGTCCGAGGCGCTGGCAATCCTCGAGCAGGAATGGGTGCAGGTGGTCATCTCCGATCAGCGCATGCCGGAAATGACCGGGGTGGAGCTGTTGACCCGGGTGCGCGAGCGCTGGCCGGAAGTGCTGCGCATCATCGTCACCGGCTATACCGACGCCGCCGACACCATTCGCGCCATCAACGATGCCGGCATCTACCACTTCCTCGCCAAGCCCTGGCATCCGGACGAACTGACCCAGACCGTCCGCAACGCCGTGCACCTCTACGCCCTGCAGCGCGAGCACGACCGGCTGTCGGTGGAAATGAAGCTGATCGCGCCGACGATGGAGCGGCGCCTGGCGGCGCAGCGCAGCGCCATCCGCAATGCCTTCCACTTCGACATGATCATCCGCGCGCCGTCATCGACCCACATGAACCTCGTCTGCCAGAAGGCGGCGCAGATCGCCACCTTCGACGTCTCGGTGCTGATCACCGGCGAGACCGGCACCGGCAAGGAACTGGTCGCCCGCGCCCTGCACTACGCCAGCCTGCGCTCGGACAAGCCGTTCTTCGCCGTCAATTGCGGCGCCATCCCCGACGAATTGCTGGAAAGCGAGCTGTTCGGCCACAAGAAGGGGGCCTTCACCGGCGCCTATTCCAACCGCATCGGCCTGCTCGAACAGGCCGACGGCGGCACCATCTTCCTCGACGAGATCGGCGACATCTCCCCGAGCTTCCAGGTGAAGCTGCTGCGCTTCCTGCAGCAGGGCGAAATCCGCCCCGTCGGCTCGAACGAGACCCGGATCGTCGACGTGCGGGTGATCTCCGCCACCCACCGCGATCTCGAGGCCGAGATCGCCAATCACCGCTTCCGCGAGGACCTGTTCTACCGCCTCGCCGTCACCGTCCTGTCGCTGCCGGCGCTGCGCGAGCGCGGCGACGACATCCCGCTGATCGCCCGCCATGTGCTCGACAAGGCGATGGCGACCCACGGCAAGCGGGTGCGCGGCTTTTCCGAGGAGGCCCTCGCCTGCTTCCGCGAATATGCCTGGCCGGGCAACGTCCGCGAACTCGAAAACGAGATCGTCCGCATGCTGATCCATGCCGACCGCGACGAACTCGGCGCCGACCTGATGAGCCCGACGATCCTGCGGCGGCTGACCGGCGACGTCGGCGGCCACTTTCCCGGCGACGATAAGGGCACGCTGAAGGAACGGGTCGAGCTGATCGAGGCCCGCATCCTGCGCGAGGCGCTGATCCGCCACCGCTGGAACAAGAGCCGCGCCGCCGAGGAACTCGGCCTCTCCCGCGTCGGCCTGCGCGCCAAGCTCGGCCGCTACGGCCTCGACCCCGGCGGCTGCGACCCGGTCACCAGCGACGCCGCCGGCGGCGCCCAAGAGGAGGATTGAGCCATGTGTCTCGGCGTTCCCGGACGCATCACCGCCATCGACGATGCCGCGAGCCTCTCCGCCTGGGTCGAGGTCGCCGGCATCCGCCGCAAGGTCTCCGTCGCCTGCATCGTCGACGCCGCCCACCCGATCGAGGCCTGCGTCGGCGAATGGGTGCTGGTGCATGTCGGCTTCGCCATGAGCCGCATCGACGAGGCCGAGGCCGAGGCCACCCTGCGGGTCCTCGCCGAAATCGGCGAACTGGCGGTCGAGCGCGAGGCAATGCTGACGACGGAGGCCACGGCATGAAACACGCCGACGAATACCGCGATCACGACCTTGCCAAGGGCCTCGCCCACGCCGTCGCCGGCCAGCTTGCCGCCCTCGGCGCCACCGAGGCGCGACCGATCCGGCTGATGGAGGTCTGCGGCGGTCATACCCACGCGATCTTCCGTTATGGCCTTGCCGACTTGCTGCCGAAATCGCTGGAATTCCTCCATGGCCCCGGCTGCCCGGTCTGCGTGCTGCCGCGCGGCCGCGTCGACGACTGCATCGCCATCGCCCGCCATCCCGACGTGATCTTCGCCACCTTCGGCGATGCCATGCGCGTGCCCGGTTCCACCCGCTCACTGCTACAGGCCAAGGCCGACGGCGCCGACGTCCGCATGGTCTATTCCCCCCTCGACGCGCTGGCGCTGGCGCGGCGCAATCCCGACCGACGCGTCGTGTTCTTCGGCCTCGGCTTCGAGACCACCATGCCGTCGACGGCGCTGACGGTGCTGCAGGCGGAAGCCGAGGGCATCGGCAATTTCTCGATCCTGTGCAATCACATCACCATCATCCCGACCCTGCGGGCGATCCTCGACGACCCGCTGATGGAGCTCGACGGCTTCATCGGCCCCGGCCACGTCACCATGATCATCGGCACCGAGCCCTATGGCTTCATCGCCAGCGAATACCGCAAGCCGCTGGTCGTCGCCGGCTTCGAACCGCTCGATCTGCTGCACGCCATCCACATGATCCTGCAACAGAAACTCGACGGCCGCTGCGAGATCGAGAACCAGTATCAGCGCGTCGTCCCCAATACCGGCAACCCGGTGGCGCGCAAGGCGGTCGAGCGCGTCTACGAGCCGCGCGCCACCTCCGAATGGCGCGGCCTCGGCGACATCGCCTTGTCCGGCGTCCAGTTCCGCCCCGCCTATCGCCGCTTCGATGCCGAGGCGATCTTCGCCCTGCGCGGCGAGCGCGTTGCCGATCCGGTCGAATGCCGCTGCGGCGATGTGCTCAAGGGTCTGGCCAAGCCCTGGCAATGCCCGGCCTTCGGCGGCGCCTGCTCGCCGGAAATGCCGCTCGGCGCGTTGATGGTGTCGTCGGAGGGCGCCTGCGCCGCCTATTACCAGTATTCCGGTTTGCAGAACTCCGCCCTCGACGCGGCCCGCAACAAGGTGCCGGCATGACCAGTCCGATGAAGCCGCTGATCGCCCCCGCCGCCACCAGCCGCCGCAGCCTCTCGGCCACCAAGGTGACGCTCGCCCATGGCGGCGGCGGCCGGGCGATGCGCGACCTGATCGACGACGTCTTCGTCGCCGCCTTCGCCAATCCCGACATGGGCGACATGGACGATCAGGCTCGCCTCGATCTCGCCCGCTTCACCGCGATCGGCGACCGGCTGGCCTTCACCACTGACGGCTTCGTCGTCGATCCGGTCGAGTTCCCCGGCGGCGATGTCGGCAAGCTCGCGGTCTACGGCACCGTCAACGACCTCGCCGTCGGCGGCGCCCGGCCGCTTCATCTCTCCTGCGCCGTGATCATCGAGGAAGGCGCCGATGTCGCCTTGCTGCGCCGGCTGGCGGCCTCGATGCGGGCGGCGGCGGACGAGTGCGGCGTCACCATCGTCACCGGCGACACCAAGGTCGTCGGTCGCGGCCAGGCCGACAAGGTGTTCATCACCACCGCCGGCGTCGGCGCCATCCCCGCCGGCCGCATGCTCGGCACCCGCCGCGTCTGCGCCGGCGACGCCATCCTCGTCAATGGCCCGATCGGCGATCACGGCGCCACCATCATGGCGGCGCGCGGCGACATGGCGCTTGAGGCCGACATCAGGAGCGACTGCCGCGCCCTGACGCCGCTGATCGAGGCCCTGCTCGCCGCCAGCCCCGACACCCGCTTCATCCGCGACGCGACGCGCGGCGGCATCGCCTCGACCCTGAGCGAGCTTGCCGGCGAGGCCGGTCTCGGCATCCGGCTCGAGGAAAAGGCGATCCCGGTGCGTGAGCAGGTGCGCGGCATCTGCGAGATCCTCGGGCTCGATCCGCTCTACCTCGCCAATGAGGGCACGTTCATCGCCGCCGTTCCGGCCGAGGCAGCCGCCGCCGCGGTCGCGGCGCTGCGCGCCCTGCCCGGCGGCGAAGGCGCCGCCGTCATCGGCCGCGCCACCGCCGAGCGCCCCGGCGGCGTCGTACTCGACACCGTCTTCGGCGGCAGCCGCATCGTCGACATGCTGTTCGGCGAGCAACTGCCGCGCATCTGCTGACCCCGGCTAAGGGCGCTGCCGGGCGACCGAGTCCGGGGCGTCGGCCCTACTTGCGCCCGCGCAGCCGGCCGACGATGCCGGAGGGGAAATAGTAGACGCTGAGCACGAACAGCACCCCGAGCCACAAGAGCCAACGGTCCGGATGGACGAGGTGCGGCAGCACCGGAACGCCGGCGAGCGCCTCGGCGGCAAGCCCCATCAGCCTCTGCAGGTAGTTCTGCGCCAGGATGAACAGGCTGGCGCCGATCACCGCGCCATACATCGTCCCCATGCCGCCGATCACCACCATCAGCAGGATATCGAGCATGATCGCGAACGACAGCGTCGTGTCCGGGCCGGTATAGCGCAGCCAAAGCGCGCTGAGCGCGCCGGCGGCGACCGCCATCGCCGCCGCGATCAGCGTCGCCACCGTGCGGAAATAGACGACGCGATAGCCAAGCGCCTCGGCCCGCATGTCGTTCTCGCGGATCGCCTGCAGCACCCGCCCGAACGGCGAATTGACGATCCGCAGCGCCAGCAGGAACAGCGCCGCTGCCGAGGCAAAAACCAGATAATACGCCGCGAGCCGACCGTTGATGTCGACGCCGAGCACCGGGGCATCGAGGAACTTCGTCGCCGGCCGCAGCAGTTCGGGCACCTTGAACGAGCGACCGTCCTCGCCGCCGGTAAATTCCGAGAACTGCGTCGCCAGGATCATGAAGGCCGAGGCGACCGCCAGCGTGATCATCGCGAAGAAGATCGCCCGCACCCTGAGCGACATCAGCCCGATCAGCAGGGCAAGCGCGATGCCGGCCACCAGCGCCACCAGGAGCCCGACGAACAGCACCGGCCACGTCGCCCCGAAACTGTAGAGCCCGAGGCCGACGCCATAGGCGCCGATGCCGAAGAACATCGTGTGGGCGAACGAGACGATGCCGGTATAGCCGATCAACAGGTCGTAGCTGGCGACCAGTACGATGAAGATGCAGATCTTCGCGGCCGTGTTGATCGCCGCCGCCCCCGGAAACAGGAACGGCGCCAGCGCCAGCGCCGCGACGATGGCGACGAGGGCAGCCGCCAGGAGCCGCGAGCGCGGCAGGTCATCCGAAAGCAACGATCCCAGCACGGTTCACCTCTTCGCCACCGGATAGAGCCCCTGCGGCCGCCACATCAGGATCGCCACCATCAGCAGGATGTTGGAGGCAAGCGCCACCTTCGGCACCAGGAACGCGGTGTAATTGGCCAGCAGCGCCACCAGCACCGACCCGAGGAAACAGCCGCCGACCGAGCCGAGCCCGCCGACGATGATGACGATGAACACCAGCACCATCAGGTCGCCGCCGATCGCCGCCGTCAGCGTCTCGCGATAGAGCGCCCACATCACCCCGCCGAGCCCGGCAAGGCCCGAGCCGACGATGAACACCCCGACGAACAGCCGGCGGATGCGATAGCCGAGCGCCTCGACCATCTCGGCATTCTCGACGCCGGCGCGGATCAACAGGCCGATCTTGGAGCGGTTGAGCACCAGCATCATCACCGCGAACACGACAAGCCCCACCGCCACTGCCAGCAGCCGGAACTTCTCCAGCGCGATGTCGCCGAAAACGAAGGCGCCGCGCAGCGCCGTCGGCAGCGCCATCGCCTTCTGGTCGCCGCCCCAGATGACGTGGATCATCTGCTCGGCGACGATCAGCCCGCCCATGGTGATCAGGATCTGCTTCAGGTGCTGGCCATAGACCGGCATGATGATCAGCCGCTCGAACGCCCAACCCAGAAGCCCGGTGCCGATCATCGCCGCCAGCGCCGCCAGCCCGAGGGCGGAGAGGTTGAGCCCAAGCGAATCCGCCTGCACCCAGCCCGACAGCGGCCCCAGCACCGTCAGCGCGATATAGGCGCCGATGGCGATGAAGGCGCCATGGCCGAAGTTCAACACATCCATCAGCCCGAACACCAGCGTCAGGCCGCTGGCGACCAGATAGATCATCATCCCCATCGCCAGCGCCGCCACCGTCAGCGTCACCCAGGTCGAGGCGTTGCCGACGAGCGGCAGCGCCGCCAGCGCCAGCCCCAGCGGCAATAGCACCGGCAGGAAATCGGTCTTCACCCGTGGCAGCGTCTCGACGATCACGGCGCGGCCGGCCGGCGGCGGCGAAGCGGAGGGCGATGCGGGAGCGGACATGATCGGCCTCCTATTGGTGGGTATCGAGCGACAGCCCGAGCAAACGCGCCTGCAACGCCTCGTCGGCGACGAGGTCGGCCATGGCACCGCGATGCACCACCCGGCCGTCGTCCATCACCGCCACCCGGTCGCCGAGACTGGCGGCGAAGCGGAAGTTCTGCTCGACCAGCAGGATCGTCGTCTCGCGCTTCAGTTCGTCGAACGCCCCGATCATCGCCTCGATGATCGCCGGCGCGATGCCTTTGGTCGGCTCGTCGATCAGCAGCAGCGTGCGCGGCTCGGCGATCGCCCGCGCGATCGCCAGCATCTGCTTCTGCCCACCCGACAACACCCCGGCCGGGACTTGCCAGAACTTCTTCAGCGCCGGGAACAGTCGGAAGATCCAGTCGAGCCGCGCGCCGTCGAGCGGCGCGTCGCGAGCGGCGAGCACCATGTTCTCGCGCACCGTCAGATCGGCGAACACCGCCATGGTTTCCGGCACATAGGCAATGCCGGCGCGGGCGATGTCCGGGGTCGGCAACCCGCCGATCGCCCGGCCGTCGAAGCCGATCGTGCCGGCCGACGGCTTCCACAGCCCCATGATCGTGCGCAGCGTCGTCGTCTTGCCGGCGCCGTTGCGGCCGAGCAGCACGGTGATGCCTCCCCTCGGCAGCGCCAGGTCGACCCCCTGCAGGATGTGATACTGGCCGATATGGGTGTGAACCCCCTCCAGCCGCAGCAGGTCCTCAGCCATGGGCGGCCTCCGGCTTGCGGCCCGGCGCCTGGCCGAGATAGGCCTCCTGCACGATCGGCGAGGCGATCACCGCCGCCGGCTCGCCATCGGCGACCAACTGGCCATTGTGCAGCACGATGATCCGGTCGGCGAGCGAGCGCACCACGTCCATCTTGTGCTCCACCAGCAGGATCGTCTTGTCGCCATGGGCCTTCAGCTTGTGGATGAGGTCGAGAATCACCGGCACCTCGTCGACCGACATGCCGGCGGTCGGCTCGTCGAACATGAACACATGCGGCTCCAGCGCCATCATGATCGCCACTTCCAGCTTGCGCTTGTCGCCATGGGGCAAGGCGGCGGCGATCGTCTCGCGCTGGTCGATCAGGTTGACCTCCTCCAGCGCCCGCTCGGCCCGCGCGATCCACTCCACATGCCGCGACCAGCGCGACCACAGATGCCGGGAATTGTCGGCGCGCGCCTGCACCGCCAGCCGCACGTTCTCGATGACCGTCAGGTTGGGAAACAGGTTGGTAATCTGGAACGCCCTGCCGATGCCGCGCGTCGCCCGCCCGGCGGCGCCAAGCCGGGTGATGTCCTCGCCGTCGAGCAGCACCGCCCCGGCGCTGGCGGCGAGCTGGCCGGAAATCAGGTTGAAATAGGTGGTCTTGCCCGCGCCGTTCGGCCCGACAATGGCGGTCAGCGTGCCGGCGCGAAACGCGCAGGACACCGCGTCGACGGCGACATGGCCGCCGAACCGGATGGTGAGATCGCGGGTTTCAAGCACGGGAACAGACATCGGGACCGTGGCTCTCGAGGAATCGGGGGCTCGCGAGGGATCGGGCGACACCCGCCGCGCCCCATGCCGCTTGCGCCGTCCGGCTCGCGCCGGATGCGGACAGGCTGACGGCGGCGGGGGTCGGGTGCCGGGTGCCAGGGGGAACGGCGGCCGGAGCGAGGCAAGCCCCGCTCCGGCCCGCGCCTCAGCGCTTGTTCCGGATCGGCAGCGGCATGTCCTTGGCCGGAATCGTCGCGACCAGTTCCAGCAGGTTGTTGTCGCTCGCCCCGGCCTTGATCCGCCAGTGATACATGTCCTGCAGCGCCTGATGGTCCTCGGCGCGGAAGGTCATCTTGCCCTTCGGCGTATCGAACGACAGGCCTTCCATCGCCGCGATCAGCTTCTCGGTATCGGCCGACCCGGCCTTCTCCAGCCCGGCGACCACGGCGGCGGCGGCTGCGAAGCCACCGGCGACGAAGAAGTCCGGCGGCGCGTTGTAGCGCTTCTGGTACTCGCTCTTCAGCCAGTCGTTCTGGGCATTCTTGGGGAAGTCCCAGTAGTAGTAGATGCCGCCCTCGGTCCCGGCGAACGACTTCCACGCATTCATCGCCGGCAGGATATTGCCGCCCGGCGCCAGCGCGATGCCGAAACGCTCCGGCTTCATGTCGACGAACTTCGCCATCGGATGGGCGCCGGCCCAGATGAAGCCGATCACCTTCTTGCCCGGCTTGTCCTTCAGCGCCGAAAACAGCCGCTCGGCGAACGGCGCGAAGTCGGCGGTGTTGCCGGCGGCATATTCCTCGGCGACGATCTGCGCCTTCGGCCGCAGGCTCGCCAGCGCCGTCTTGTAGGCGGCAACGCCGTCGCGCCCGAACGCGGTATCAAGCCCGAGCATGCCGATCGCCACGTCCTCGCCCGCCGGAATCGCCGCCGCCGCCGCCAGCGCGTCCTGATAGGACGAGCGGCCGGTGCGGAACACATAGCGGTTCCACTTCTCGCCGGTGATCGAATCGGCCACCGCCGGCTCGACGATCAGCAGCTTCTTGGCTTCCTCCGCCACCGGCAGCATCGCCAGCGCGATCGGCGAGCCGGTGGTGCCGACGGCGATGTCGGCCTTGTCGTCGTTATAGCATTCCTCCAGCAGCGCCTTGCCCCGGTCCGGCTTCAGCTGATCGTCCTTGACGATCACCGTCAGCTTCTTGCCGCCGACCTGCATCGTGCCCTTGGTGAGGAATTCGAGGCCCATGGTGAAGCCGGCCTCGGTCTGCTTGGCATAGGCTTCGAGCGCCCCGGTCTTGGCGGCGATCAGGCAGACCTTGACCTCTTGCGCCTCGGCGCCCGCAGTCCCGGCGGCGAGGGCGAGAACGCCGACGCCGGCAAGGGTCGCGGCCCGAGCCGCCTTGAGTGATCCCGTCATGTCGCTCCTCCCAGAGCCTTCCCCGCTCTCAACTTTCGGCGGGCGTGATTTTACGGACCAAGCTCACCCGAGCCGGCTGTCATCGTCAAGGCGAAAAACAGCGTTCGCCAAAATCACCGCAAGATTTCTTCATCTGCTCAATTAGTTGGCAAATCCCCCGTCCGCGCGTCCGCCGCCGGCTCGATCCGCCGCGGCCCGCGGCATCCCCCGATAAACTCCGATAACAGCCCCCGGCATCGCGTGGTTTGTTGCGTTTTGCCCCCCGAAGCGCGATCCTTGCGCAATGGGTGTTTCGGGACGACAGGCCCCCGGCCGGAAGGACATCGCGATGCCGCCGCATGATCATGGCCCCGATCATCATCACCACCATGGACACCACCACGACCACGGGCATCGCCCCGAGTCGGTGCCGCTGAAGCGACGGGTGATCGAGGTCGAGCGCGGCATTCTCGACCGCAACGACACCATCGCCGCCGCCAACCGCCGCAACTTCGCCGACCACCGCGTGCTGGCGCTGAACCTGATGTCGTCGCCCGGCGCCGGCAAGACCACGCTGCTGGTCGAAACCCTGAAGCGCCTGCGCGGCGACACCAACCTGGCGGTGATCGAGGTCGACCAGCAGACCGCGCTCGATGCCGACCGTATCGCCGCCACCGGCGTTCCCGTCTGGCAGGTCAATACCGGCAAGGGCTGCCACCTCGAGGCCGCCGACGTCGCCGTCGCCTTCGACCGCCTGCACTTCGCCAATGGCGTGCTGTTCATCGAGAATGTCGGCAACCTCGTCTGCCCCGCCGGCTTCGACCTTGGCGAAGCCCACAAGGTCGTCGTCTGCTCGGTGACCGAGGGCGAGGACAAGCCGCTGAAATACCCCGACATGTTCGCCGCCGCCGGCCTGATGCTGATCTCCAAGGCCGACCTTGCCCCCCATTGCGATGTCGACATCGCCGCACTTGCCGCCAATGCCCGCCGGGTCAATCCCGGCATCGGCGTCATCACCCTGTCGGCCCGCAGCGGCGAGGGGCTGGAAAGCTGGCTCGGCTGGATCGCCGCCGCCCGCGCCCTGCGCGCCGTCGCCGAATAGGTTCGCCATGCGTGACGCCCCGCCCCTTGCCCCGTCGACGCGAGTTCGCATTCGCGTCCGCGGGCTGGTGCAGGGCGTCGGCTTCCGCCCCTTCGTCCACCGGCTCGCCCTGCGCCACGCGGTTTCAGGCTTCGTCTACAACGACGCCGAGGGCGTGGTGATCGAGGCCGAGGGCGAGGGCGCCGGCCGGCTGATCGCCGCGCTGTCGACCGAGGCGCCGCCCTTGTCGCGCGTCGACGCCGTCGAGGTCGCCGACATCCCGTCGCTCGGCGATACCGGCTTCGCCATCGTCGAAAGCCGGCGCGGCACGGCGGTCGCGACCGCCATCGGCCCCGATGCCGCCATCTGCCGAAATTGCCTCGCCGAACTCTTCGACCCCGCCGACCGCCGCCACCTCTACCCGTTCATCAACTGCACCGATTGCGGCCCGCGCCTCACCATCACCCGCACGCTGCCCTACGACCGCGCCGGCACCTCGATGGCGGCCTTCCCCCTGTGCGAACCCTGCGCCGCCGAATATGCCGACCCGTCGAGCCGCCGCTTCCATGCCGAGCCCAACGCCTGCCCAACCTGCGGCCCACGCCTCAGCATGTCCCCGGCCGAGATCGCAAGGCGGCTCGGCGCCGGCGAGATCGTCGCGATCAAGGGGCTCGGCGGCTATCATCTGGCCGCCGATGCCCGCAACGAGGCGACCGTGGCGCTGCTGCGGGCGCGCAAGCACCGCGACGGCAAACCATTCGCGCTGATGGTGCAAGGCCTTGCCGCCGCCCGCCGCCTGGTCGACATCGGCGAGGCCGAGGCGGCGCTGCTCGCCTCGACCGAACGCCCCGTCGTCGTCGCCCCCGCCCTCGTCGCCCCCACCCTCGCCGCCCCCACCCTCGCCGCCAACAGCATCGCCCCGAGCGTCGCCAACGGCCTGTCGACGCTCGGGGTGATGCTGCCCTACACCCCCCTGCACTATCTGATCTTTCACGCCCTTGCCGGCTCGCCCGCCGGGACCGCCTGGATCGAGGCGCCAAGCGACATCGCACTGGTGATGACCTCGGCCAATGTCTCCGGCGACCCGCTGGTGATTGACGACGCCGTCGCCGTCCGCAGCCTCGACGGCATCGCCGATGCCATCGCCAGCCACGACCGCGCCATCGTCGTGCGCGCCGACGACAGCGTCATGCGCCTCATCGATGCCGCACCCGCCTTCATCCGCCGCGCCCGCGGCATCGTGCCGCGACCGATCCGCCTCGCCTATGAAGCGCCGCCGATCCTCGCCGTCGGCGCCTTCCTCAAGGCAACGATCTGCCTGACGCGCGGCCGCGAGGCCTTCGTCTCGCAGCACATCGGCGATCTCGACAGCCCGCAGACGATCGAGTTCATGATCGAGACCATCAACCGCATGGCGGATTTTCTCGAAATCGAACCGCTCGCCGTCGCCTGCGACCTGCACCCGGATTTCCCCTCCACCCGCATCGCCGAGGGTCTCGGCCTGCCGGCGCATCCGGTGCAGCACCACGTCGCCCATGTCGCCTCGGTCGTGGCCGAGCATGGCATCGACCGGCCGGTGATCGGCCTTGCCCTCGATGGCTATGGCCGTGGCCCCGCCGGCGAGGCCTGGGGCGGCGAACTGATCCACCTCGACGGTGCCGACTGGCGCCATCTCGGCGGCCTGGCGCCGATCGCCCAGCCCGGCGGCGACCGGGCGGCCGAGGAACCGTGGCGGATGGCGGCCAGCGTGCTGCACGGCCTCGGACGCGGCGACGAGATCGCCGCCCGCTTCCCCGACGAGCCGCAGGCGGCCGCGCTCGCCCGCCTGCTCGCTCACGGCGGCGCCCTGGTAATGGAAACCACCTCCATGGGCCGCTATTTCGACGCCGCCGCCGCCCTGGCTGGCCTCACCAGCCGCCATTCCTACGAAGGCGAGGGGCCGATGCGGCTGGAGGCCATGGCGCGCGCGCCCCGCCCGCTCGCCGGCGGCTATGCCATCGTCGACGGACACCTGCACCTGGCGCCGCTCCTCGCCGCGATCGCCGACCTGCCCGATGCCGCGGCCATCGCCGACCTCTGGCACGGCACCCTGATCGAAGCGCTGGCCGACTGGGTCGCCACCGCCGCCCGCGCGACCGGCACACCAGATATCGCCCTCGGCGGCGGCTGTTTCCTCAACCGGGTGCTGTGCGAGGGGCTCGCCGCCGGCCTTTGCCGACGCGGGCTGACGCCGCACCTGCCCCGCGCCCTGCCCCCCAATGATGGCGGCCTGTCGCTCGGCCAGGCGCATCTGGCGGCGATGCTGATGACTCGCTAATACCGGTTCAAGCGGCGCGGCGAATGGCCAGCTCGCGCGGCAATAGGAGGAACGGCATGGCCAGCGGTTTCGTCGACCATCTCGCCGATGTCATGGCCGACTTCGGCGGCATCAGCTTCAGGCCGATGTTCGGCGGTCACGGCGTCTATCGCGGCGGCATCATGATCGGCCTCGTCGTCTACGAGACGCTCTATCTCAAGGCCGACGATGCCTCGGTGCCGCTGTTTGCCGCCGAGGGTCTCGGGCCGTTCGTCTACGAGGGCAAGGGCAAGCCGGTGTCGATGTCCTACTGGCGCTGCCCCGAGCGCTGCCTCGACGAACCCGACGAAATGCGCCTGTGGCTCGACCGCGCCGAGGCCGCCGCCCGCCGCGCCGCCACCGCCAAGGCCGAAAAACCGTCGCGCAAACGCAAAAATCCGGCTGCCTCGGACTGAGACAACCGGATCCGCCAGTTCGAACCCGCAAGCGAAACCGCGCTCACGCCACCTTCATCGACGACGCAACGGCGGCGACGTCGGCGTCGCTTTCGGTCTTGACGCAATTGCGGCCGCCGCGCTTGGCGGCATAGAGGCAGGTGTCGGCCCGCTCGATCATCGACTGCGGGGTATCGCCCGGACGCCAGGTCGAGACGCCGATCGAAATGGTGATGCGGCCGAGGTTCTCGCCGGTCGAGCGCTTGACCAGCTCCTTCGCCATCACCGCCTCGCGGATATGCTCGGCCACCGCCATCGCCTGCCGCAGGTTGGTCTTCGGCAGGATGACCGCGAATTCCTCGCCGCCGTAGCGGCAAGCCACGTCCTGGCCCTTCACGTTCTGCTTCACCGCCAGCGCCACGAGCCGCAGCACCTGGTCGCCGGTCTGGTGACCGAACGTGTCGTTGAACTTCTTGAAGTGATCGATGTCGGTCATCATCAGCGAAAACGCTTCGTGCGTGACTTCCGACTGGGCGATGGCGCGCTCGATCGACTTGTCGAAATGCTTGCGGTTGGCCAGCGTCGTCAGTTCGTCGGTCAGGCTCTCATAGCGGATCGCCTCGAGGTTCTCGTGCAGCTCCGCGATCTGTCGGCGGCTTTCGACCAGTTGCGATTCGAGCGTCCGGTTTGACTGCTCGGCCTGCTTGGTCGCGAGAATCAGTTCCTCGATGATGCGGGTGATGCCTTCGCGATCGGTCGCGCCGCCCAGCTTGGTATTGGCGCTGTCGAGGGTGCCGGCGAAGCTGGACGTCGTGTCGATCGAGTCCTCGATCATGCCGACGACCTGGGAGATCTCGTCGGCAATGCGATCGCCGACTTCCTCGAGCTTGTCGCTGATCCGGGTCGGCGCCACGAACTCGTTGTAAATACGCTGGAAATCATCCGGGGACACCTTGCCGCGAGCGCGGAGGACCTCGTTGATCGCCTTGTTGAGCGCATGATTGTAGCCGGCGGAATAGGCGTACCAGACTTCATAGTTGCGCGGATAGGCTGGAAGCTCATTGCGCTTGATCTGGGTCAGCGCCGTGTCGGCATAGCCATATGTGCGCGAAAAGTCGTCCCGCTGACTCATTTTGAACATCCAAATCCTTGGATCCAGCCTTATGGCTCATTCTGTCGCCACGTCGTAAAACTAACGGCAATCACTTAAACTCCAGTTAAGCGCCGGCCCGGCGGCGCCAATGTCCAAGCGACATTTGGACATTTTCCGAAGCGATTATTGTGGAGTTGCAAGACGGCAACCTTCACCTGCCGCAAGGTTGTCTCAAGTGTTCGTGGCACGATCGCCCTCGATTTGAATCGCAAACCAGCAACATAATGACGGCCATTATTATCAGTGCCCTGATAAAAATACCGAGCATAAACCTTTCCCCAGAGATCAAGGCCACGACGGCTGGCAATGATATACTTCGTCAGGTTTTCGTCACATTCTCGCGCTCGATTCATGGCAAAGTTAAAGTTGCCGACAATTCGCAATTCGAACGACGCTGCATTGAAGTCTTAATCGCATCCCACAACCCTCCCTGACCGACTGCCTCACCCATGGTCATGGCCGCGACTTCGACCGGAGCGCGGTCGATTGTCGCTGCCGGGCCACCACGCCAGCCGATCGGTTCTCGCGTCCGGCCCGGTCAGTCCCCGGTGCGCAACGACACGCCGAGGAGCGCCCGACGCTTCAGCCACGGGCTCGCGCGATAGCGCGGCTCGGCATAGCCTCGGAGATCCCAGATGCCGAACGCGATGATCTATGATGGCCTGCGCACGCCGGTCGGCCGTCACGCCGGCGGCCTCGCGCCGGTGCGCCCCGACGATCTGCTGGCCGGCGTCATCGCCGCGCTCTTGGCGCGCAACACCCTCGATGCCGGCCGGATCGAGGACGTCATCATCGGCTGCACCAACCAGGCCGGCGAGGACGCGCGCAACGTCGCCCGCCATGCCGACCTGCTCGCCGGCATCCCCGTCAGCGCCGGCGCCATCACCCTCAACCGCCTCTGCGGCTCCGGCATGTCGGCGGTCGCCGACGGCGCCCGCGCGCTCCGCTGCGGCGAGGGCGAGCTGTTCGTCGTCGGCGGCGTCGAGTCGATGAGCCGCGCCCCCTTCGTCATGGCCAAGTCGACCAGCGCCTATGCCCGGCAGGTGGCGATGTTCGACTCCACCATCGGCGCCCGCTTCTCCAACCCCAGGATCGACGCCGGCTTCGGCACCGAGTCGATGCCGGAAACCGCCGACAACATCGCCGCCGATCTCGGCATCGGCCGCGACGCCTCCGACGCCTTCGCCCTTGCCTCGCAACAGAAATACGAGGCGGCGCGCCTGCGCGGCTTTTATGACGGCGAGATCCTGCCGGTATCGATCGACCAGGGACGCGGCAAGCCGCCGGTGGTCATTGCCGCCGACGAGCACCCGCGCCCGCAGACGACCCTTGCCTCGCTCGAAAAGCTGAAGCCGCTCTACGCCGGCAGCGTCGTCACCGCCGGCAATGCCTCCGGCATCAACGACGGCGCCGTTGCCCTGATCCTCGGAACCGAAGCAGTCAGAGAACGCCACGGCCTGCGCCCGCGCGGCCGCATCCTGTCATCGGCGATTGCCGGCGTCGCCCCGCGCGTCATGGGGCTCGGCCCGGTACCGGTCTGCCAGAAGGCGCTGGCGCGCGCCGGGCTCGCCATGGTGATCGAACGGCTGTGATGGCGGCGGAAGGCACCGCCAGCCGTCAACCGGACGCCCGGGACCAAACCCAAGCGCAACCCCCGGGGGAATACCCCCGGAGGCTTCTCATGCGGCGACAATCAGAACACCGTCACATCATCGAGCAGCGCCGAGATGGTGGTGTTCGCCACCGACAGCGTATCGCCATTGCCGAACTGCAGCATTATGTGCGGCCCCATCTGGATGGCGTAGGCAGCGAGTATGTCGGCGACGGACAGCGCTGCGCCGCCCCACATGGCATCGTCCAGCAGGATCGTGTCGACATTGTCGGTGAAATCCAGCACGGAATCGAAGCCGCCGCCAATGCCGAAGACGAAGCTGTCGGCGCCGAGGCCGCCGGACAAGCCATCGCTGCCCTGTCCGCCGTCGAGCGTGTCGGCATCGGCATCGCCGAACAACCGATCATCGCCGGCTCCGCCATTGAGCAGGTCCGTACCGGTGCCGCCGTTCAACGTGTCATTGCCAAGACCGCCATCCAGCGTATCCGCGTCGGCGTCACCATAGAGCGTATCAACGCCGGTACCGCCGTTGAGCAGATCCGTTCCACTGCCGCCCGACAGCGTGTCGACGCCGGCCCCGCCATCAAGCGTATCGGCGTCATTGCCGCCGGAGAGCGAGTCATTGCCGTCGTTGCCCCACAGGGTGTCGTTGCCGGAGCCGCCGAGGATGGTGTCATCACCGTAATTGCCGTCGATATTATTGGCACCGGTGCTGCCAAGCAGGCGGTCGTTGAACGAACTTCCGATGATGTTCTCGAAATTCGCGATGACATCGCCCGTGGCGTCGCCACCGCCGAGCCCTCCCGTTCCGAGATTGACGGACACCGCCGCGAGCGATCCGAAAAAGCCGATCGTATCGATCCCCAGCCCGCCATCGAGATTGTCGCTTCCGGCGCCGCCATCGATCAGATCATTGTCGTTACCGCCGCTGATCGAGTCGTTGCCGGCTTCGCCGAGCAGGAGGTCGTGACCGGATCCGCCCAGGATCGTGTCGTTGCCCGCCCCGCCGCGGATCGAGTTCGCCTGGGTTGATCCAAGCAACCGATCGGCCGAGTTGCCGCCGATCAGGTTCTCGAAGCCCGAATGAACGTCGCCGGCCGCGATGCCGCCGCCGGCGCCGCCCGAACCGAGATTGACGCTGATGCCGGTCGATGTTCCCTCGTACGACAGGGTGTCGATGCCAAGGCCGCCGCTCATCGAGTCGGCGCCGGCACCGCCGATGATCAGATCGTTGCCGTCATCGCCGGACAGGGTGTCGTTGCCCGAGCCACCATTGATCGTATCGGCGCCAACGCCGCCGCGAATGACATTGGCGATCGCCGAGCCGGTCAGCCGGTCATCGCCATTGCCGCCTGTCAGGTTCTCGAACCCGAGCACGATATCGCCGGCCGCATCCCCCCAACCAACGCCGCCGGAGCCGATATTGATCGAGACCGCCGCCGTCGACCCGGCATAGGACAGCGTGTCGATACCGTTGCCGCCATCAAGCCGATCCGCGCCGGCGCCACCGATCAGCGTGTCGTCGCCATCGCCGCCCGTCAGCGTGTCGCTCGCCGCGCCGCCATCAAGCAGGTTGGCGCCGGTCGAGCCGACGAGCGTATCGCTCCAGTCCGATCCGATCACGTTCTCGAAGCCGCTGATCGTATCGAGTATCGCGAGGATGCCTGTAACCGTCTGGGTTTGCAGGTTGACGCTGACGCCGGACGACATGCTGTAGGGCGAGTTGATCGCACCGTAGGAGAGGGTGTCGATCCCGGCACCACCGGACATCGCTTCCTGTGTATTCGACAATCCCCCGATATCGAAAGTCGCGAGGATCACATCGTCGCCATTGCCGCCGTCGACAGTCAGCAGGCCGACGCTGCCCGAAAGTGTATCGGCGAATTGCGAGCCGATCAGCACCTCAAACCCGCCGGCGGCATCGCCCTCGGCGTCGCCGCCATGGAACTCGTGGTCGCCGACCATGACGGTCACCGCGGCGCTGCTGCCGGCATAGGTCAGGGTATCGATACCGAGCCCGCCGTCCAGCACGTCGGCTCCCGCGCCACCGGCGATGGTGTCGTTGCCGGCACCGCCCGAGAGCGCGTTGGCATTGACATCGCCGGTGAGCGTGTCGGCAAACCGCGACCCGATCACCCCCTCGATGCCGCTCAGCGTGTCGGTCCCGAGACCCGGCACGACGACTGCTCCGCCCGTGGCGAGATTGACGCCGACACCGGCCGTCGCGGCCCAATAGGTGACCACGTCGCGGCCGGCTCCGCCATTCAGCGCATCGTTGCCGGCGCCGCCATCCAGCGTGTCGTCGCCCGCGCCGCCATCGAGGCTATCACTGCCAAACCCGCCGACGAGGTAATCAGTGCCGCCAAGCCCGCTCATCGTGTCATTGCCGCCGAAACCGATCATGGTTTCGCCATCGGCGGTCCCCGTCAGGCTCTCGCCGGCGCTGGTGCCGTTGATGGTCAATCCGACGACGCCGGACACGGTGAAGCTCTGGCTCACCACATCCGCGCCGGTCGGGTCGGTCGGCCCCGTCAGCGC
>JAEULV010000076.1 GCA_016793065.1 Hyphomicrobiaceae bacterium | reverse complement strand
CGCGCCACGTCCGGCATGCGCTTCAATTGAGCGACCACGGCGTTCTTGTCGCCGGCGCGCAGTTCCAGCGCGGTGATGGCGCGGATCTGGCCGGTCTCGGCGTCGCCGCGCAGGCGGATGGTGAAGCCGAGGATCACGCCGGTTTCCATCAGGCGGTCGATGCGGTTCTGCACCGTTGCGCGCGCCACGCCGAGGCGCCTGGCGAGGGTGGTGGTCGGCAGGCGGCTGTCGTCGCGCAACAGTCCAATCAGCTGGCGGTCGATATCGTCGAGATGAGGTGTTGGCATATCGTCACCAGTGATTGGCGTTTTGTCATCAGATCGCGCATATCGTAGCACATCTCTGGCTTCTTGTTGACACTCGCCTGCGGCATTCTGTCCATGCGCGCCCTCGGACGGATCGGCCGCGCGAGGAGCGACAGCATGACCATGCATCAGGGCGGCTTTCCCCATGCCCTGCGGCCCGGCCGCATTTCCCTCATCGGCATTCCGCTGGAAAAGGGCGCCGGCGCCATGGGCACGCTGATGGGGCCGGCCGCGTTGCGCACCGCCGGGCTTGTCGGTCGCCTTGCCGATCTCGGCCATGAGGTGGTCGACCATGGCGATATCCTCGCCCCCGCCCCGGTGATGCCGGCGTTTTCGGCCGAGGCCAGCGGCAATTGCCGGCACCTGGGCGAGATCACCGCCTGGACCCGGGCCATCCACCAGCGCGCCTATGCGATGGCGTGCGAGGGCGGCGTTCCCGTGTTCATGGGCGGCGACCATTCGATTTCCATGGGCACGGTTTCCGGCATCGCCCGCCGCTGCGCCGAGACCGGGCGCGAGCTGGCGGTGTTGTGGCTCGATGCCCATGCCGACTTCAACACGCCGGCGACGACGCCGTCCGGCAACATGCACGGCATGTCGGTGGCGTTCCTCGCCGGCGACCGCGAGTTGGCGCCGATCCTCGGCGATGCGGCGTTCCCGCCGATCGACCCGGCCAATATCCACCTGTTCGGCATCCGCTCGCTCGACCGGGCCGAACGGGCGGCGTTGATCGCGCGCGGCGTCGACATCGTCGACATGCGCCAGATCGATGAAACCAGCGTCGCCCGCCAGCTCGCCCCGCGGCTGGAAGAGCTGCGGCGGCGCAATGTGCATCTGCATGTCAGCCTCGACGCGGATTTCCTCGATCCGAGCGTCGCGCCCGGCGTCGGCACCGCCGTTCCCGGCGGCACGACGTTCCGCGAGGCGCATCTGGTGATGGAGATGATCCACGACACCGGCCTCCTCGGCTCGCTCGATCTCGTCGAGCTCAACCCGTTCCTCGACGAGCGCGGCCGCACCGCCAATCTCGTTGCCGATCTCGCCGCCAGCGCCTTCGGCCTCACCACCATCGGCCACCGCGTCGGCGCCTGACAGCCGCAAGGACCAAGCCCATGACCCTGCACCAGCCCCTTGATGTCGATGCCTATATCTCGATCGAGCACCGGCTCGGCGCCCATAACTACAAGCCGCTCGACGTGGTGCTGACGCGCGGCGAGCGCGTCTGGGTCTGGGATGTGGACGGCAAGCGCTATCTCGATTGCCTGTCGGCCTATTCCGCCGTCAACCAGGGCCATTGCCACCCGAAGATCCTCGCGGCGATGGTCGAGCAGGCCGGCAAGCTGACGCTGACGTCGCGCGCCTTCCGCAACGACCAGCTGGCGCATCTCTACGAGGAACTGGCGGCGCTGACCGACAGCCACAAGATCCTGCCGATGAATTCCGGCGCCGAAGCGGTCGAGACGGCGATCAAGGCGGTGCGCAAGTGGGGCTATGAGGTGAAGGGCGTGCCGGAGGGCAAGGCCGAGATCATCGTCGCCAGCGACAATTTCCACGGCCGCACCCTCGGCATCGTCTCGTTCTCCACCGATCCGGATGCGCGCGGCGGCTTCGGCCCGTTCACGCCCGGGTTCCGGGTGGTGCCGTTCGGCGATGCCGATGCGCTCGAGGCCGCCATCGGCCCCAACACCGTCGCCTTCCTGGTGGAGCCGATCCAGGGCGAGGCCGGCGTGATGATCCCGCCGCCGGGGTATTTCCGCCGCGTCCGCGACATCTGCACCCGCCACCGCGTCACGCTGATCCTCGACGAGATCCAGACCGGCCTCGGCCGCACCGGGCGCATTCTCGCCGAGGAACACGAGGGCATCGTCGCCGACGTCACCCTGATCGGCAAGGCGCTGTCGGGCGGCTTCTATCCGGTGTCGGCGGTGCTCTCCAATTCCGACGTCCTCGGCACGCTGAAGCCCGGCCAGCACGGTTCGACCTTCGGCGGCAACCCGCTCGCCTGCGCCGTCGCCCGCGCCGCGCTCAGGGTGCTGACCGAGGAAGACATGATCGGCAATGCCGACCGCATGGGCGCGCGCTTCGTCGCCGGGCTGCGCTCGATTTCGTCCAACCATGTCAAGGAAGTGCGCGGTCGCGGCCTGATGCTGGCGGTGGAACTGCACCCCGAGGCCGGCGGCGCGCGGCGCTTCGTCGAGGCGCTGCGGCATCGCGGCGTGCTGGCCAAGGACACCCACGGCCACACCATCCGCATCGCGCCGCCGCTGGTGATCACCGCCGACGAGGTCGATTTCGCGCTCGAGCAGATCGACGCGGCGCTGCGTGGTTGACGGGCGCGGCTGAAAGCCCCGCCGGCACGCGGCGTCGCGGTCAGCCGATCTCGACCGCGCCGTCCATGCCGCCGAGCTTGGCGAACTGCTTCAGCCGGCGTTGCAGCCGCTCGCCGTCGAGGCTGGCGAGATCGGCCGGCAGGCCGAGCACGATGGTCCGGCGCCGGCGGCTGACGCGGACGCGCGGAATGATGCCGGCCATCGCCGTCGACAGCACATAGGCGACGCGGAAGGCGGCGCCCATGGCCTTGGCCCGGTCGCGCAGGCGCGGGGTGATCAGCCGTTCGAGCCCGGGGCCGATGGCGTCGTCGACCAGGCCGACATGGCGATAGTAGTTGGCGAGCGCCAGATAGGCCCGCCCGGGGTGATCGACGCCGACGAAGGCGGCGTGGGCGATGATGTTGAGCGACTGCTCGCCGCGATAGTCCGGGTGCGCCCGCCAGCCGATGTCGGCGAGATTGCAGGCGGCGATGCGCAGCCGCGCCTCGTCCTGGGTCTCGTCGAGGTCGATCGCCTCGAACAGCCTCCCCGTCCATGGCCCGAGTTCGCGCGCATGCTGCGGCGAGCGCGAGCGCAGGTGCGACAGTTCCTCGCTGGCGACCAGAAGGGGATCGAGGCGGCGCTCCGCCGGGGTCAACAGCTCGAACAGATGCCCCTCGCGCACGCCGAGCGCCGACAGCACCACGTGGTTGGGTTTGCCGATGCGGATCAGTTGCCCCAGAAGCACGGCGCCGAACGGCAGCAGCGCCCGTCGGCTCTTGGAAATCACCTCGATCCGGTCGCTCGACTCGATGGCGCCGCGTGCCACCCGGTCGCAGAAATCGAGCAATTCGCCGGTCGCCATCGAATACTGATGCATGACGTGCAGCGGATAGTCGTGCTGGAACATGTGCAGCTTGGCGAGCGAGCGCCAGGTGCCGCCAACCGCATAGAAGTCCCGCCCCTGACAACGGCGCAGGATGTCGGAGCCCTTGAGCAGATCCTCGCAGATCTTCTCGGCCTTCTTGACCGAGCCGTCGGCCGCCTCGGCCAACCGCAAGCCGCCGAGCGGGAAGGTGCGGCCGTGGCCGATCGAATGGCCGTGGAGATCGACCAGTTCCAGGCTGCCGCCGCCCATGTCGCCGACAATGCCGTTGGGGTGATGCACGCCCGACATCACGCCGAGCGCCGACAGCCGCGCCTCGTCGGCGCCGGACAGGAGCCGCACCGAAGCCCCCGACAGACGCTCGACCTCGGCGAGGAATTCCGGGCCGTTGCTTGCGTCGCGCGCGGCGGCGGTCGCCAGCGCATGCACCTCGACGCAGCCGGACTGCTGGGCGATCTGGCGAAAGCGGCGGATACTGGAGAGGGCGTCGCGGACCGAGTCGTCGGCGAGCCGGCCGGTCTTCGCCAGCCCCTTGCCGAGGCCGGCGAGGACCTTCTCGTTGTAGAGCGGCGTCGGCGACCGCGACAGGCGCTCGTAGATCACCAGACGGACCGAATTCGAGCCGATATCGATGATTCCGATTGGTCCGCGTCCCTTAAGCCGCCCCGGCGCATCCTCAATCAGCGGCCCTATCGCGTCCACGTTCGCGTCAGCCTCGGGCGGCGCGTTCGGAAAGGGGGCGGGGTGAGTCGGTCTTGAGGGACTTGCCACGGCCTGACAGCGACGGGTTCGTCATGAAGTACTTGTGGGCGTTGAACGGTTCCTCGCCCTCAGCCACGGTGATGCGTTCGTGCGACCCGTCGGATTTCAGCCGCCAGCTCTGCTGGTTGTCCCGCAGATTGGCGACCATGATCTGATCGAGCATCTGTTCGTGCACGGTCGCGTTGGTGATCGGCACCAGGCTTTCCACACGGCGATCCAGATTGCGCGGCATCATGTCGGCGGAGCCGATGTACACGAGCGCACGCGGGTTGGGCAAGGCTTCGCCGTTGCCGAAGCAGAAGATCCGGCTGTGTTCGAGGAACCTACCCACAATTGATTTCACCGAGATGGTTTCCGACAGGCCCGGGACGCCCGGGCGCAGGCAGCAGATGCCGCGCACCACGATCTCGATCTTGACCCCGGCCTGGCTCGCCTCATAGAGCGCGTCGATGATTTTCGGGCAGACGAGCGAGTTCATCTTCAGCCAGATATGCCCCGGCCGGCCGGCGGCGACGTGGTCGATCTCGGCCTTGATGTGGTCGACGATCCGCGCCCGCAGCGTCAGCGGCGACACGGCGAGGCGCTCCAGTTCCGCCGGCTGGGCATAGCCGGTGATGAAATTGAAGATGCGCATGACGTCGCGGCCGATCACCGGATCGGCGGTGAAATAGCTGAGGTCGGTGTAGATCTTGGCGGTGATCGGGTGATAGTTGCCGGTGCCGAGGTGACAATAGGTCGTCAGCGCCCCCTGCTCGCGGCGCACCACCAGCGACATCTTGGCGTGGGTCTTCAGCTCGACGAAGCCGAACACCACCTGCACGCCGGCGCG
>JAEULV010000071.1 GCA_016793065.1 Hyphomicrobiaceae bacterium | reverse complement strand
AGTCGGAGAAGGAACGCGACTGGAACCGCGAAAAGGGCCGGCTGCTGAAAAGCCGCGACTGACCGGCGGAGGGCGCCGGGTGGGGTGGCGCGTCAGTGATCTTCCCTTCTCCCCTTGGGGAGAAGGTGCCCCGAAGGGGCGAATGAGGGGGCAAGCGCCGGCGCCTTGCCCCTCACCCGGCCTTCGGCCACCCTCTCCCCGCAGGGGAGAGGGGAGAGGTGGGCGTGGGAATTGCCCCGAATTCCATCCCCTTTAAGGGGAGGGAGCCGGGGTGGTTCCGAATGGTCTAGCGGCCGAGGCGGTGGGCGAGGCCGGTGAAGACGTCGCGGAACATGGCGGGGGTCAGGCGGCCGGTGTTGGCGTTGTAGCGGGACGAATGATAGGTGTCGTGCAGCGTCAGGCCGTCGGCGACGGTGTGAATGGCGCCGTGGACGAACTTGAAGCGGCTCATGGGGAAGCCGAGGGTGCGCAGGGTCTGGTCGTGGGCGATCTTGCCGAGGGCGAGGATGGCCTTCAGGCGGGGCAGGGCCTTGATGGTGTCGATCAGCCAGGGGCGGCAGGTGTTGATTTCCTCGGGCGTCGGCTTGTTCTCCGGCGGGACGCAGCGCACGGCATTGGTGATCGCGGCGCCGACCAGGGTCAGGCCGTCGTCGATGCGGGCGTCGAAGCGCCCGGTGGCGAAGCCGAATTCGATCAGAGATGAATAGAGCAACTCGCCGGCGAAATCGCCGGTGAACGGCCGGCCGGTGCGGTTGGCGCCGCGCACGCCGGGGGCGAGCCCGACCACCAGCAATTCGGCATCGGGATCGCCGAAACTCGGCACCGGAGCATTGAACCAGCCGGGTTCGCGGGCGCGCCAGTCGTCGCGGAAGGCCTTGAGGCGCGGGCAGAGCGGGCAATCGGGGCGCGGATCGGGCAGCGACATCGGCAGGTCCCTGGGGCGGTCGGTTCAGGTGGATGCGAAAGGCCGGCGCCGATCGCGGCCGCCGGGGTCGACATTCGGAGCGGACGGGCGCGGCCGACATGAAGAAAGCGCGAAGCAGGCTTCGCGCTTTCGGGGGACGGTGGGGAGGCGGCGACGATCAGACGTCGTCGTAATCCTCGTCGAGGTCCTGTTCCTGACGGCGCTGGGCCTCGCGGGCGGCGAGGCGGGCGGCGCGCTCGGCCGGATCGCGGCCGACCTTGTTCTGCAGGCTGGCGAGATCGAGGAAGAAGTCGGCCTGACGGCGCAGGTCGTCGGCGATCATCGGCGGCTGGGTCTGCAGCGTCGAGACGACGGTGACCTTGCAGCCCTTGCGCTGCACGGCCTCGACCAGGCGGCGGAAATCGCCATCGCCGGAGAACAGCACGATGTGGTTGACGTGCTCGGCGAGTTCGAGGGCGTCGACGGCCAGCTCGATTTCCATGTTGGCGCGAATCTTCCGGCGACCTTCGCGATCATAGTATTCCTTAGCGGCCTTGGTCACGACCCGGTAGCCATTGTAGGCGAGCCAGTCGATCAGCGGCCGGATGGAGGAATACTCCTGATCCTCAACCAGGGCGGTGTAGTAATAGGCCCGCAGCAGGTTGCCACGACCGGCGAACTCGGTGAGAAGTCGCTTGTAGTCGATGTCGAACCCAAGGGTCTTCGCGGTGCCGTAGAGGTTTGCGCCGTCGATGAACAGCGCGATCTTGTCAGTAGAGTGGAACATGTCCGTCCTGCATCTTTTAAAATATATGTGCCTATTCAGGCGTCACGAAAATGATAACCGGTCCTGGGGACGTCTTGCCTCAAATCATCAATAAAATCTGGCGACAGAAACGTTCTCCGGCATCGCCGTGGCTGACAGCGCACCGATTATCAATGCGGTGACTTTATTACACCGGGTTCGACAATGCACGTCCTAAAATCGCCACAAGCCCCGTGATTTTTCGGTAATCTTGCCGTCCGGGTTGCGTTTGCGGGACGGGGAGAGTAATGAACCCGTCCGATCTCTCATCCCATCGCCTATGAGGAGTGCGTTCATGGCGCGCGTCACTGTCGAAGACTGCATCGACAAGGTGAACAATCGTTTCGAGCTCGTGCTTCTGGCGAGCCACCGTGCCCGGATGATCTCCCAGGGCCAGCCGATCCGCGTGCCGCGCGACAACGACAAGAATCCGGTCGTTGCCCTGCGCGAGATCGCCGATACGGTCACGGTGCCGGAAGACCTGAAGGAAGAACTGATCCACTCGCTGCAGAAGTTCGTCGAGGTCGACGAGCCGGAAGCGGAAGCCGTGCCGATGGTCGCGTCGTCGACCGGTTCGGACGACGAGGACGCGGTGCAGTTCGACCGGATCTCGGAAGAGGACATGCTGCGCGGCCTCGAGGGCCTGGTGCCGCCGGACAAGGAAGACGACGATTGATCGTCGGTCCTCGCCTGCGGGAAACACCCGCGCGCGGTGAATAAGCACTTGAAACAACAGGACGGCCGGGCGATGCTCCGGCCGTTCGCTTGTCGGTGGGGCGGTTTCGTCCGACAATGATTCGCGCGACAGGCGGCAAGCCCGGCGCGGGCGGTCGCCGCCCTTTCGAGCGCTGATCGGGCGCGGAATTGGGTGTGGCGTTGGGGTGTGACCTCGGGTCGCGGCGCCGTGTCGCGACGGTGGGCCAGCAGCGGGGTTTTGCCAGGGATGATGCGGCAGTTCGAACTTGTCGATCGGGTGAAGCGGTACAATCCGCAGACCGACGAGAGTTTGCTCAATCGAGCCTATGTCTATGGCATGATGAAGCACGGCGCGCAGAAGCGGGCCTCGGGCGATCCCTATTTCTCGCATCCGCTGGAGGTGGCGGCGATCCTGACCGACCTGCGGCTCGACGACGCGACGATCGCGGTGGCGCTGCTGCATGACACGATCGAGGATACCGACGCGACGCGCGAGGAAATCGACAAGCTGTTCGGCGTCGAGATCGGCCAGCTGGTCGACAGCCTGACCAAGCTGAGGAAGCTCGACTTCATTTCCAAGAAGACCGAGCAGGCGGAGAATTTCCGCCGGCTGCTGCTGGCGATCGCCGACGACGTGCGGGTGCTGCTGGTCAAGCTTGCCGACCGACTGCACAACATGCGCACGCTCGGGCCCATGCGCGAGGACAAGCGCCACCGCATCGCCGAGGAGACGATGGAAATCTATGCGCCGCTCGCCGGGCGCATGGGCATGCAGGCGGTGCGCGAGGAACTGGAAGAGCTGTCGTTCAAGACCATCAATCCGGTGGCGTTCGAGGCGATCCAGTCGCGGCTTTCCGACATGCGCGACAAGAACCGCGATCTCATTCCGCAGATCGAGAAGGCGCTGACGGAGAAGCTGCTGGCCAAGGGCATCCATGCCCAGGTGAAGGGGCGGGAGAAGAAGGCCTATTCGATCTTCACCAAGATGCAGCGCAAGTCGGTGGCGTTCGAGCAATTATCGGACATCTACGGCTTCCGGGTGATCGTGCGGACGCTGGAGGAATGCTACCGGGCGCTCGGGGCGGTGCACACGACCTGGTCGATGGTGCCGGACCGGTTCAAGGACTACATCTCGACGCCGAAGAGCAACGACTATCGCTCGATCCACACCACGGTGATCGGGCCGGGGCGGCAGCGGGTGGAATTGCAGATCCGCACCGAGGACATGCACGGCATCGCCGAATTCGGCATCGCGGCGCACGCGCTCTACAAGGAGGGCGACAAGGTCACCGGCGGGCGCAACATCGTGCCGAAGTCGCAGGAAAGCCGCTCGTATGGCTGGCTGCGCGAGACGCTGAGCCGGCTCAACGATCCGAACCTCAACCCGGAGGAGTTCGTCGAGAACACCAAGCTGGAGCTGTTCCACGACCAGGTGTTCTGCTTCACGCCGAAGGGCAAGATCATCGCGCTGCCGCGCGGGGCGACGCCGATCGATTTCGCCTATGCGGTGCACACCAATATCGGCAACTCGTGCGTCGGCTGCAAGATCAACGGCAAGCTGATGCCGTTGATGACGGAACTGAAGAACGGCGACGAGTGCGACATCATCCGCGCCGGCACCAACACGCCGCCGGCGGCGTGGGAGCAGATCGCCACGACCGGCAAGGCGCGGGCAGCGATCCGGCGGGCGACCCGCGACGCGGTGCGCAAGCAGTTCGGCGCGCTCGGCAAGCAGATCGTGGAGCGGGCGTTCTCGCGTGCCGGCAAGGCGTGGTCGGATACCTCGCTCGAGGGCATCTATCATCGCTTCGGCCATTCCTCGATCGCCGACCTGCTGGCGGCGGTCGGGCGCGGCGACATCGTCTCGAGCCAGGTGGTGAAGGCGGTCTATCCCGACTACAAGGAAGAGCGGGCGCAGCGGTCGAGCGCGCTGACGCGGGCGCATGACGCGCTGTCGGACCAGAACTCGATCCCGATCCGCGGCAACCTGCCGGGCATGCCGATCCGGTTCGCGCCGGAAGGGGCGGTGCCGGGCGATCGCATCGTCGGCATCATCACGCCGGGCGAGGGGATCACGGTCTATCCGATCCAGTCGCCGGCGCTGGAGAGTTTCGACAATGAGCCCGAGCGCTGGGTGGATCTGCGCTGGGACATCGAGGAAACCGACAAGGCGCGGTTCCCGGCGGTGCTGGCGCTCGATTCGGTCAACGAGCCGGGTTCGCTGGCGCAGATCGCCACGGTGATCGCCGAGCATGAAGGCAATATCGAGAATATCCGGATGCTGCCGCAGGGCGCCGACAGCCACCGGATGATCATCGATCTGGGGGTGTGGGACCTGAAGCACCTGTCGCGGATCATGATGCAGTTGAGGGCAAAGCCGTTCGTTTCGAGCGTGCAGCGGGTGAACGGGTAAGGTTGAGCGACATGACGCGTGACGAAGTACTGGCCGTGTTCCGCGAGTGCGGGGCGATCCTCGAGGGGCATTTCATCCTCTCGTCGGGGCTCCGCAGCCCGGTGTTCCTGCAGAAGGCGCGGGTGTTCCAGTATCCGGCCAAGACCGAGATCCTGTGCAAGGCGATGGCGGCCAAGGTGCTCGCCGCCGGACTGGGGCGGATCGACGCGGTGATTGCGCCGGCGGTCGGCGGCATCGTGCCGGGATACGAGACGGCGCGGCACATGAACGTGCCGGCGATGTGGGTGGAGCGCGAGGGCGGCGAGTTCCGGCTGCGCCGGTTCGAGCTGGAGCCGGGGTCGCGGGTGGTGGTGGTCGAGGACATCGTCACCACCGGGCTGTCGATCCGCGAGACGATCGAGGCGCTGCGCAAGGCCGGGATCGAGGTGGTCGCGGCCTGCTGCCTGATCGACCGGTCGGACGGCGAGGCCGATGTCGGCGTGCCGCTGATCGCGCTGACCGGCTATAAGGTGCCGGCCTACAAGCCGGAGGACGTGCCGGCGGACATGGCGGCGATCCCGGCGGTGAAGCCGGGCAGCCGCAATCTGGCCTGAGGCGCATGCGAAGGGTGACGCGGTGATCATCGGCATCGGATCGGACCTGATCGACATCCGCAGGGTCGAAAGGACGCTGGAACGGTTCGGCGAACGGTTCGAGCGCCGGGTCTTCACCGCGATCGAGCAGGAGAAATCCAACCGGCGGGCGAACCGCGCGGCGTCCTATGCCAAGCGGTTCGCGGCGAAGGAGGCCTGTTCGAAGGCGCTCGGGTCGGGGATCGCGATGGGAGTTGCCTGGCGCGATCTCGGCGTGGTCAACCTGCCGTCGGGCAAGCCGACCATGGCGCTGACCGGCTGGGCGGCGGCAAGGCTTGCCGAACTGACGCCGGCGGGCTTCACGGCGCGGATCGACCTGACGATGACCGACGACCATCCGCTGGCGCAGGCCTTCGTGGTGATCTCGGCCTGGCCGGCCGACTGGCCGGAACCGGGCGTGCCGACGCAGCGTCGGCGCGGGCCGGCTTGAGCCCGGTTAAAAGCGGCGGGTATGCGTTGCGCAGACGCTCGGTTATCGGGTATCACCCGTCATCGCGTGGGGAAAATTCGCCGGATACGGCGGGTTGCGGCCTCATTCGCGCCGTCAAGTCGGGCCAATGATCATCCCGCCGCGTGGGCCGGTTCCGCCCACCAGATTCGAGAACAGCATGAGCGACAATTCCTCGGGCGTCACGGCGACGCCGCGCAAGTCGGGCGGATTCGGCGAGATCCTCTCGATCGTGTTTCAGGCGCTGCTGCTGGCGCTTCTGGTCCGTACCCTGCTGTTCCAGCCGTTCAGCATCCCGTCGGGCTCGATGAAGTCGACGCTGTTGGTCGGCGACTACCTGTTCGTGTCGAAATACGCCTATGGGTTTTCGAAGTACTCGATCCCGTTCAGTCCCGACCTGTTCGAGGGGCGGATCATGGGCGCGCTGCCGAAGCGCGGCGATGTGGTGGTGTTCAAGCTGCCGACCGACAACCAGACCGACTACATCAAGCGGGTGATGGCGCTGCCGGGCGACCGGATCCAGATAGTCGGCGGCGAGGTGATCCTCAATGGCCGCAAGTTCGAGCGCAAGCGGCTGCCGGATTTCGTCGAGGTGGATTCGCGCGGCAACGCGCCGGCGCTGCAGGCGTATCTGGAGACCAATCTCGACGGCAAGAGCTACACCACGCTGAACAAGTATGACAACGGTCCGGTCGACGACACGCCGGTGTTCGTCGTGCCGGAGGGCCATGTGTTCTGCATGGGCGACAATCGCGACGATTCGACCGACAGCCGCTTCATGGGGCAGGTCGGGTTCATCCCGGTGGAGAACCTGGTGGGCCGGGCCGAGGTGCTGTTCTATTCGATCGAGCCGCGCGATGGGCTCGAACCGTGGACCTGGCCGGCGCGCATTCGCTGGTCGCGGCTGTTCACCGGATTGCGGCCGTGAGCGAGGGTGGTGACGTCGAAGGACGCATTGGCCATGCGTTTCGCGACAAGGGGCTGCTGAAGCGGGCGCTGACGCATACGAGCGCGGCGACGCGCGGGCAGTCGAGCTACCAGCGGCTGGAATTTCTCGGCGATCGGGTGTTGGCCATCGTGATTGCCGAGATGCTGTACGAAACCTATCCGGACGCCGAGGAAGGCGAACTGGCGCGGCGGCTGAATGCGCTGGTCAAGCGCGAGACCTGCGCCGACGTGGCGCGGCACCTGGGCTTCGGCTCGGCCCTGCGGCTCGGTCCGGGCGAGGCGGCGACCGGCGGACGCACCAAGCTCGCCATCCTCGCCGACGTGATGGAAGCGGTGATCGCGGCGGTCTATCTCGACGGCGGGCTCGACGCGGCGCGCACCCTGGTGCGACGCGAGTGGGAACCGCTGATGGCGGCGCCGACGGCGCCGTTGCGGGACGCCAAGACGATGCTGCAGGAATGGCTGCAGGGGCAGGGATTGCCGGCGCCGCGTTATGTGCTGGTCGATCGCTCCGGACCGGATCATGATCCGCGCTTCACCATTGCGGTCGAGATGACCGGCAAGGATGGCGCCAGCGCCAATGGACGGTCGAAGCGGGAGGCCGAGCAGGCCGCCGCGACCGCGGTGCTGGCGCGCGAAGGACTTTGGCAGGCCGAAGGGAGAACCCATGGCTGAGGAATCGACGGCATCGACGGGCAACGGGGCGGGTGCGAAGCCGGTGTTCGACACAAAGGCGGGGTTCGTGGCGCTGATCGGCGCGCCGAACGCCGGCAAGTCGACGCTGCTCAACCAGCTGGTCGGCTCGAAGGTGTCGATCGTGACGCACAAGGTGCAGACGACGCGCGCCTTGATCCGCGGCGTCGCCATGGTCGGCAAGTCGCAGGTGATCTTCGTCGACACGCCCGGCATTTTCCGGCCGAAGCGGCGGCTGGACCGGGCGATGGTGACCACCGCCTGGGGCGGGGCGCATGACGCCGATCTGGTGTCGATCCTGGTCGACGCCAAGCGCGGCCTCGACGATCCGACGCGGGAGATCCTGACCAAGCTCGACGACGTGCGCCAGCCGAAGATCCTGATCCTCAACAAGATCGACCTGGTGCCGCGCGACAGCCTGCTGGCGTTGTCGATGGAGGCCAATGCGCTGGCGCGGTTCGACGCCACCTTCATGGTGTCGGCGCTGACCGGCTCGGGGGTGCAGGACGTCACCGACTGGTTCGCGTCGCGGATGCCGACGGGGCCGTGGCTCTATCCGGAAGACCAGATTTCGGATCTGCCGATGCGCAGCCTCGCGGCGGAGATCACCCGCGAGAAGCTGTTTTTACGGCTGCACGACGAGCTGCCCTATGAGTCGACGGTGGAAACCGAGGTCTGGAAGCAGATCGGGCGCGGCAAGGCGAAGAAGGTCAGGATCGAGCAGACGATCTATGTGTCGCGTGACAGCCAGAAGCGCATCGTACTCGGCCATCAGGGATCGACGATCAAGGCGATCTCCATGGCGGCGCGCGAGGAAATCGCCGAGATGGTGGAGGAGCCGGTCGACCTGTTCCTGTTCGTCAAGGTGCGCGAGAACTGGGCCGACGATCCGGAACGCTACCGCGAGATGGGTCTCGAATTTCCGACTCGCTGAGGCGTTCGATGTTGCCGTTGGGGTTTCGCGATGCCGATCCGAACCGGGCCGTGCTGGGCGTCGAGCGCTCGGCCTCCGGGCGGGCGTGGCGCGACCGGCTCGATGCGGTGGCGGCCGCCAAGGCGGCGGCGATGGTGCAGCGCCACGACCTGCCGGACGTGGTGGCGCGGGTGATGGCGGCGCGCGGGGTCGAGGTCGACGAGGCGCTGGCGTTTCTCGACCCGACGCTGAAGCGGCTGATGCCGGATCCGTCCGGGCTGCGGGACATGGACGCGGCGGCGCGGCGGCTGGCCGACGCGGTGGCGCGGCGCGAGCGGGTGACGCTGTTCGGCGACTATGACGTCGACGGCGCGACGTCGTCGGCGCTGATGGCGCGGCTGCTGCGGCAGCTGGGGCTGGAGCCGACAATCTACATTCCCGACCGGCTGACCGAGGGCTATGGCCCGAATGTCGAGGCGATCCGGCAGCTGGCGAAGGCCGGCACCGAACTGCTGGTGCTGCTCGACTGCGGCATCTCGTCATTCGAGCCGCTGGCGGAAGCGGCGAAGCTGGGGCTTCATGCGGTGGTGCTCGATCACCATCAGGTGGGCGTCGACCTGCCGCGCGCGCAGGCGCTGGTCAACCCCAACCGGCAGGACGATCTGTCGGGGCAGGGGCATCTGGCGGCGGTGGGGGTGACGTTCCTGGCGGCGGTGGCGTTGGTGCGGGAATTGCGCCGGCGCGGCTGGTTCCGGGGCGGGCGCGAGCCGGACCTGATGGAGTTGCTCGATCTGGTGGCGCTGGGCACGGTGGCGGACGTGGTGCCGCTGAAGGGGCTCAACCGGGCCTTCGTGGTCAAGGGGCTGATGATCGCGCGGGCGCGGCGCAATGCCGGGCTGGCGGCGCTGGCCAAGGTGGCGCGGCTGTCCGGGCCGGTGTCGCCCTATCACCTGGGGTTCCTGATCGGTCCGCGGATCAATGCCGGCGGTCGCATCGGCGACGCGGGCCTTGGCAGCCGGCTGCTGGCGAGTGACGATCCGGTCGAGGCGGAGCGGATCGCGATCGAACTCGACCGGCTGAACAAGGAACGGCAAACGCTGGAAGCGGTGATGCTGGAAGAGGCGGATTCGCAGGTTTTCGCGATGAACCCGATGCCGGAAGTGCTGGTCACCGCCTCGGAGAGCTGGCATCCGGGCGTCGTCGGGCTGATCGCGGCGCGGCTGAAGGAAAAATACCGGCGCCCGGCCTTCGCCATCGCCTTCGACAAGGGGATGGGGCCAGGGTTCACCGGGGCGGGGTCGGGGCGGTCGATCGGCGGCGTCGATCTCGGCGCGGCGGTGCGGGCGGCGGTCGATGCCGGGCTGCTGGTCAAGGGCGGCGGCCATGCGATGGCGGCGGGTCTGACGATCGAGCCGGCGCGGGTCGAGGCGTTGCGGGCATTCCTGGAGGAGCGGCTGGCGGCGGCGGTCAAGCAGCGGCGGCTGGACGACAAGGTGTCGATCGACGGGGTGATCACGGTCACCGGGGCGACGACGGCGCTGGTTGAGCAGCTGGAGAAGGCCGGGCCGTTCGGGTCGGGGCATCCGGAGCCGACCTTCGCGTTGCCGATGGCGAGAATCGCCTATGCCGACGAGGTTGGGCAGGGACACGTCAGGGTTGGGTTGGGTGCAGTCGGCGATTCGAATTTGTTGAAAGCGATCGCATTTCGTGCGGCATCCGAACCGATCGGGCGGGCGATATTCGAAAATCGCGGGCGTTCCCTGCATATTGTTGGGCAATTGGGGCTTGATCACTATCAGGGTGATGCAAGGGTGCAACTGCGGATCACCGATGTGGCGATCCCGCAAAAACCGGGCTTGCCTTGAACCGGTTTCCCGTGCGACGCGACTAATCAGTAACCAAAAAGCAATGTGCTTCGCCCATGGTTTGCGGGTGGGAACGAGTTCAATTTCAGGGGACGATTACATGTCTTTTGCCGCCGATACGGCGACAGCGTTGAGTGCTGCCGCGCAACCGATGTCTGCCCCGATTGCCGAGCCGAAGCGCATCGCGCGCGAGGATCGCCGTCGGCTGCGGGTGATGGGCGCGATCATCGCCGCCGTCGTCGCCGTCGATCTCTATCTCTACCTGCCGCAGCTGTTCTGACAGCATTCGGACCGGCAGTTTCGGTTTAATGAAGGCCCGATCCGGGAACGCGGATCGGGCTTTTGCTTTTTCAGGCGGGCGGGCCTGACGGGCGGATCACAGCCAGCCGGCCTGGCGGAACAGGATGACGACGCTGGCGCCGATGCCGGCGGTCAATAGCAGTACGACGAAGAAGCCGGACGGGGCATCGAAGAACGGGATGCCGCCGACATTCATGCCGAACAGGCCGGCGACCAGCGACAACGGGGCGAACAGGGTGGTGACCTTGGCCAGCACCAGCATGGTGCGGTTGAGCTTTTCGGCGCGGCGGTCGATCAGCTGATCGTGGACGACGGCGACGCGCTCGCGCACCGAATCGAGTTCGTCGGTCATGCGGATCACCTTGTCGGCGGCTTCGCGCAGGCGCATCCGGTCGCGGTGCGACAGCCATGCCGGGTCCTCGATCGCCAGCCGGTTCAGGGCTTCGCGCTGCGGCGTCAGGGTGCGGCGCAGGGTCAGCGCCAGCCGGCGCAGGGCCGCGACCTGATTGCCGAAGCGGGCGGGCAGATCCGGCGTCCAGACGCCTTCCTCCAGGTCGTCGGCGCGATCGGACAGCTCGTTGATGACCACATCCATGCGCTCGATCAGGCGCATGGCGAGTTCGGTCAGAAGTTCGCCGGTGGTGCGGAACAGGTGATTGCGCGCGAGCGAGGCGGTGACGTCGCGGACGGCGGCGAGAGCCTCGTATTCGACGGTGATGATGCGGTGGGCGGTGACGTGGAAGATCAACGGCAGCATGTGCTCGGGCACGGCGCCGCGCAGCAGGTTGACGCCGCGCAGGATGATCAGCGTATCGTCGGTTTCGGAGACGAGGCAGCGCGGCCGGTCATTGCCGCCGGCAAGCACGCCCAACTCCTCGGACGGCACGCCGCTCATGTCGATCAGCCACGAGCGCAGGTCGGTGGGGCGATGGCGGACGTGGATCCAGTCGAAGCCGATCTCGGGCGGCTCGCCGATCGCCATCGGCGGCAGGGCCTCGGCCCGACCCTCGGCATCGAAGCCGTAGGCATGAATGACGCCATTGTCCGCGCGTTCCGCCATGTCGCCGGTTCCCGTCGTTTGCTTTGCGAGGCAAAGGTCTGGGCCGGTTCGATGACAGTTGGATGACAGCGGGCCGATCCGGCGCCATCACGGCCTGGCGTCGGCGGGCGAAGCTCAGGCGGCGAGCGTCTCGACGATTGCCTCGAACGTGCGGACGAATCGCTCGACATCGTCGAGGGTGGTGGCCGGCGACAGCAGCATCATGTTGTGGAACGGGGTGATGACGATGCCGCGATTGACCATGGCGGTGCGGATGGCGCCCTCAATCTCGGCATCGCCGATCAGTCCGGCCTCGGCGCCGTTGCGCGGCGGCGTTTCGGCCAGCATATATTCGACGCGGGCGCCGACCTGCGACACGCACCAGGGCAGGCGGTGGCGCTTGATGACGTGGCGCAGGCCATCGGCCATGAAGTTGGCAAGGCCGATCATGTGGTCATAGGCGGCGTGGGTCATCACCTGCGACAGGCAGGCGCGCATGGCGGCCATGGCGAGGGTGTTGGCCGAAAGCGTCGTGCCCATGCCGGAATAGCCGGGATCCTCGGCGCGCAGCCGCTTCATCGCGTCGGAGACGTCGCGGGTGAAGCCATAGACGGCGGCCGGCACGCCGCCGGCGACCGGCTTGCCGAGGACGAAGAAATCCGGCTCCAGCCCGTGGGCGCGGGTATAGCCGCCGGGGCCGGTGGAAATGGTGTGGGTCTCGTCGATGCACAGCAACGTGCCGTATTGGCGGGTCAGCCGGCGCATCGCCTCGTGGGTGCCGGGGGCCGGCAGCACCATGCCGATATTGGTCATCACCGGCTCGGCCAGCAGCAGGGCGACGTCGCCGCCGGCGAGCGCGGCCTCCAGTGCCGGGATGTCATTGAACTCGACGACCTCGGTGTGCTCGGTGACGTCGTAGACCTGGCCGACAAGGCCCGGGCGCCAGATCGGCGAGCCGTTGGCGAGGCGCACATGGGCATCGTCGACGGCGCCGTGATAGCAGCCGTTGAACACCAGCAGCTTGCGGCGGCGGGTGATGCCGCGCGCCCAGCGGATGACGGCGCGGTTGGCATCGGTGGCGGTGAGGGTGGATTGCCAGAACGGCAGGCCGAAGCGCCTGGCGAGCAGCGCGCCGACCTCGGCGGTGTGGACCGACGGCAGCATGGCGGTGAGGCCCTTGCCGGCCTGATCGCGGATGGCGGCGGTGATGGCCTCGGGCGCGTGGCCGAACATCGAGCCGGTATCGCCGAGGCAGAAATCGGTATAGGCGTGGCCGTCGATGTCGGTGAGGGTGACGCCGGAGGCGCTGGCGACGGCGAAGGGGAAGGGCAGGCCCCAGTCCTTCATCCAGTGCAGCGGCACGCCGTCATGCCAGTGCCCGGCGGCGGCGCTGGCGGCGGCGGCGGACCTGGGCCGGGCGGCGGCGTAGGCCTGCTGCTCGCGCCTGGCGAGCGCGGCAAGGCGCGCAAGGTCGATGCCGTGGCGGGTTGTCGGTTGGTCGGTGCTGGTCATGGCGCTGCGGACGGGCTCTCGGCGATCGGGACGGGACTGATCCCGAGCCCGAACCTAGAGCCGGTGGCGCACCGGGCGCAACCCCTTCGCGGGGTTTGTGATCACAAAAGACCGATTGCCGCGATCGCCATCAGGCAGACGATCAGGCCGAGTTCGAACGGGCCGGCATGAGTTACAAGAGCGCTGACCGACTTCAACATGGCGGACGACCTCGAAGGGCGGGAATGCGAGAGTGGATGCCGCGACGACGGCCGGCGCGCCTTGCCTTTGGTCAGGCCAAGCGGAAATTCCGACCGTTTCAACACGGATCTTGCGAAAACAGCAAGCATCGTGCCGTGTCAGCTTCATGACAATCGGATGGGCCGCGCCAGATTTCGCGAATGCGGTTAAGATCCGAATCGCATGCCGGTTAACGCCGCGAGGGCTGGCCGATGGCCATGGAAATCGACGCAGCGACGCTCCGCCTGCTTGCCGCCGCCAATGCGACGGCGGCGGCGCCGGACCTTGCCGATGGCGACACGATCGAGGCCAAGGTGTTGCGGCTGTTGTCCGATGGCGGGGCGCGGCTGTCGATCAATGGCCGGACGCTGGACGTTGCCAAGGCGCCGGGGGCGCAGGCCGGCGATGTGCTGCAGTTGAAGGTGGCGAGGACCGACGAGGCGATCCGGCTGGTGCTGGTCGATCCCAAGGCGGCGCGCGGCGCGGTGTCGCAGCCGGCGCCGGCGCCTGCCGCGACCCCGGCGCCGGCCCGGGCGACGATCGCGACGCAGACGGCATTGGCGCTGACGTTGGCGCAGGAAGCCGGCGGCGCGACGGCGAGCCCGCGACCGGTGGAGGCGAGCGCGGTCGCGGCCCGGTTCGCGGCGACGGCGGCGGCAAGTCCGACCGGAGGATTGTCGACAGGGTTCGAGCACGCGGCGCGGATGGCGGCATCGCCGGCGGTGGCGGCCTATATGGCGACATCGCCGAACCCGGCGACCAAGCCGCGCGCCGAACCGCAAGGCGGCCGACCGGCCGTGCGCTCGACGGGTGAGATGATCCGCCCGGTGGGTCAGGCGACCGAGACTGTGACGACGCATCTGGCGATCCATCCGGATCTGCCGACCGCCGAGACGGTGCCGGGCGGGCTGGCGGGCGGGGCAATCGCGCGGGGGCAGATTGTGCCCGGCGTTGCGACCGGTGCCGGTGCCGAGGCCGGGCCGGCGGTGGATGCGGCGGCGCGGGCGTTGGGCGAGGGGGTAGCGTCGGACGGCGATGCGTCGGCAGGAGCGCGGGCGGCGCCGGCGCGCGTGGTGGCGGTCGATGCCGGGGAGGCATCGGTAGGCGATCTCGACGCGACCGGGCGCCTGCCGGCAGCGGGGCAGGGGCGACCGGCCGGGTCGCCGATGACCGATGGGCGGGCCGCGACCGGGAGCCGAGCACCGGCGGACGGGGATGCGCCGTCCATGACGCTGCCGCTATGGCGGGGGACGACGGCGGACGGGTCGGGGTCGACGGTCGCGCCGGGCGCGACCGTGTCGACGATGGATGGCCGGGATAAGGCTCGGGGCAGGTCGACGCCTGCGACGGCGATGCCGGGGGTGGCGACTGTTGCCGTTGCGGCGGAGGGGGAGACGGCGGCTTCAATGCCGGGCGGTGGCGGCCGAGCGGCAGTTGCCGCGCCAGCGGCACCTGCGGTCGGCGCGGCGGGTTCGGCGGCGCGCGGTGCGGAGCCGTCGGTAGCGGTTGACGGGACCATACGGGTGACGGGACAGTCGGCGGGATGGCGCGGCGGCGAAGCGGCTGCGGCGCGGGCGGATGCGCCGCGTCCGGCCACCGCCGGCATCGTGAGCGAAGGTCCGGAACCGGCGGCGATGCCGACGCGGCCGCTTTCGGTTGCGCCGGCGGCGGATGGCGCGGATGTGCAACCGGATGACGGGATCGCGCCACGCGCCGGCGTCGGGGCCGATCGGGCGAGCGGGGCGCCGGTGGCCGGGCAGCCAGTGGTTTCGGTCGGGATGACGGCGGCGCGGACTGGACAGGAACAGGGGCAGCCGGCGCCGGTCCCGGTTCCGCCGATGGCAACACGGTTGGGCGAGCCCTTGGCGCAGGCGGTGACAGGGGGTGGCGCGTCGGTGCCGGTTGCTGTTGGGAGTACATCAGCCGGCCTTGCGGCGGGACCGGCGCCGCGACCGGTGTCGCCGCAGATCCCGGCGGCGGTGGTCGATGGGGCGGTCGGTGGGCCGATTGCGCTTGCCGCCGGCAAAGCCGATGCCGGCGCAGCGTTGCCGCCGCCGATCGCCGCGCATGTCGCGGTGTCGGATGGCCTCGATCCACGTTTGGCCGCGCCGGCGGGAGACGGCACC
>JAEULV010000129.1 GCA_016793065.1 Hyphomicrobiaceae bacterium | reverse complement strand
GAGGTTTGCAACCCTGAACAAAACGGGATCAAATTTTGCCACAAAATTGACATGGAAAGGCATGGAAAAGCCATTGTCTGTCTCCGTTTCGTTCAGGGTCTTGTTGCGAAAATGTCACAGGCGACATCGGCGGCGGCCGAGGCGAAGATTCGTCTCGGTTCAATGCGCCGTTGCGCCGGCCGCTGCCTCATGCCGGAGGCCGAGGGCGCCGACGCGCCAGGCCTCCGGGGAAACGCGAATGTCTCATCGGCATCAAAGGCTTGGGAAGTTCGCGTAAGGAATGCCATCGGCCGTTTTCAATGCCGGGTGGCATCGGCCGCCGCGCCGGCGGATGCCCCGACAGGATCGCCGGCCGGCAGCGGGCCGAAGCCGGCGAGATCGGCGGCATGGGCGCGGCGCAGATCGGCCAGGGCCGCCTCGCGCTCGGCCAGGGCGCGCGCCACCGCGATATCGAGTTCGCCGGCGCGACGCAGCCGCTCGTCGCGCAACGGGTCGCCGGTGGTGGCGGCGGCGGTCAGTGCCGCGACGAGGATGGCGGCCACGCCGCCGACGCCGGCGAGCACCCATCCGGCGATCATCGCCATGATGGCGACGGCCACGGTGAGCTGGAACGACCACAGGAAGGCGCCGGCCGCGGGCGGCGCCAGCGCGCGCCAGCCGGAGCCGATCATCGTCCGCCGCAACGCCCGGCCAAGGGCCTCGGCGGCAATGCCGAGATGCAGCATCAGCCCCGGCGCCAGCAGCAGCCAGAGCCCCTCGCCCTGCATCGCGACCAGCGTTGCCGGCACGCATGCCAGCGCCGTCGCCGCCGCCACCAGCCACGGCCGGGCCGCGGCGAGACGCGCGACGCCGGGCGGGGCGGCGACGGCCGGCAGCGGCTCCAGCGCCGCCCGCTCGGCTACGCGGGCGTGCCATTCGGCATCGACGGCGCGGGCGCGGGCCAGGCGGGCGATGTAGGCATCGGCGGCGATCGTCTCGGCATCGGCCGCCGGCGCGACGAGAACGGCCCGCGACGGCTGGCGCCAGAGGGACGCGAGGCTGAATTCGGCCCGCGGAAAGGTGTGAGGCAAGGACTGGACAAGCGACATCGGCATGGCTCCCGCGATCCGGCGCGGGCGGCGACATGCCGGCCCGGCGGGTTCGAGGCCATTGTCCGCAAGCCGGCCGGCGGCGCCAGAGCCGGCAACATTGCCGCGGCGCGGGTCGGCTTGAACCCGGCGCCGCGCGTGGCAGGGTGAGGTACCGCCCTCCCCCGGAGATTTTCGATGTCCGCCAATGGTGCCGATCCGGCCGACCTGTTTGCCCGCATGACCGCGCCCGAGGCCCTGCGCGAGGGGTTTGCCCGCATCCGGCGCAATCGCAGCGGCCCGGGCGGCGATGGCGAAACGCCCGAGGCGTTTGCCCGCGACCTCGACGGCAACATCGCCCGGCTTTGCGCCGAGCTGCGCGACGGCCGCTACCGGCCCGGGCCGCTGACGCGCTATCCCATCCCCAAGCCGGACGGGCGCAAGCGCTGGCTGGCGGTGCCGTCGCTGCGCGATCGCATCGCGCAAGGGGCCGCCGCCGAGGTGCTGGGCGCCCATCTCGACGGCGGATTTTCCGATGCGTCGTTTGCCTATCGGCCCGGCCGCTCGGTGGAGCACGCGGCCGGCAGGGTCACCACCTGGCGGCTGAAGGGCTTTGTCCATGTGGTCGACGGCGACATCGCCGATTTCTTCGACAGCGTGCCGCACCGCGTGGTGATCGACCGGCTGCGCCGGCGCGTGCCGTTCGCGGTGCGCCGGCTGGTGGGGCTGTGGCTGGCGAGCTTCGGCCAGCGGCGCTGGTTCCGGGCGCGGCGGGGGCTGGCGCAGGGCTCGCCGCTGTCGCCGGTGCTGGCCAATCTGGTGCTGGACCCGATCGACCACGCGCTCGAAAGCCGCCGCGTCAAGCTCGTCCGCTATGCCGACGACTTCCTGCTGATGGCGCGCACCGCCGAGGCCGCCGCCGCCGCGCGGGCGCGGATGGAGGCCGA
>JAEULV010000100.1 GCA_016793065.1 Hyphomicrobiaceae bacterium | reverse complement strand
AGATCGCCGAGGACGAATTCTCGGCGCTGGGCGATACCTCGACGCTGGCCGATCCGGGCGTCGTCGACGACCTGATCGAGAACCGCCAGAACCGCCGCTGATTTCGGCCTCCCGTCCGCTTCGCCTTGAGGCGGACGGGGTACCGGATCGCCCGCCGTGGCGGGTGGACAGCGAGCCCAACGGAAAGCAGAAGGCGCCGCTCACGCGGCGCCTTTTGTCGTTTCCGGACCCGGGCGGACAGGGCCTCCGCCAACCAGGCGGGTGTCAACCGGGCTCTGGCCCGCAGGTCAGAGGGGGGGCGCGCCGGTCAGGCAAGGACGCGCGAATTTCACTGCCGCGTCAGTGGCATAAGCAATTGGCGCCGGGCATCCTGACGGTCATGGCAAATGCCCGACGGCGTCAGGGCGCGAGGCCGGAGAAGGGCGCGAGGCCGGCGGGTTCCCCGGAGCGGGGCACGGCGGCGGTGTCGTCGCGGTTATAGAGGTCGTTGCGGAACTGCACCTGTCCGTCCTGGGCCCAGGCGGTGAGGTAGACGAAGTGCACCGGGACCGGGCGGGCGAGCTTGATGGTGCCGCGCTGGCCGGCATCGGTGGCGGCAACGATGCCGTCGGCGGTCCAGCCGTCCTGACCGCCGGTGATCCAGGCGGCGAGTTCGAAGATCGCCTGCACCCGGCAGCAGCCGGCGGAAATCGCCCGCTCGGGATAGTCGAACAGGTTCTTGAACGGCGTATCGTGCATGTAGACGATATGCGGATTGGGCATGTCGAGACGGACGACGCCGAGGGCGTTCTGCGGGCCGGGGTCCTGGCGGAAGGTGTAGCGCAGCGCGTCCGGGGCGTACCAGTTGACCGAGGCCGGATCGACCTCGGCGCCGCCATAGGCGGAAAAGACGCGGATGCGGTTCTTGTAGAAATAGGAGACATCCTTCTGCGCCTGCGGCACCAGCGCGGCGCGGGCGACGCTTTCCGGCACGTGCCAATAGGGCAGCAGGTCGACGGCGCGGACCGTGGCGCTGACCACGGGCGAGGGGGTTTCGCGCTTGCCGGTGATGACGCGACTGGCGAGTTCGACCCGGCCGCCAGAGACCGCCTGCAATTCGAACGAGGCGGTGTTGACGCAGACATGGGCGTGGGCGTTACCGGCGCGGCCAAGGGCGTCGTTGAGGCGACCGAGATTGACCTTCAGCTGGCGCAGGCGGTCGGCGGTGGAGACGTTCATGTGCGCCTGGGTGATGCCGGAGACGGTGCCGGTCGTCGGCAGGCCGTGGCGGGCCTGATAGCGCATGACGCCCTCGCGCACCGACGGGGTATAGACCGTGCCGAGGCGCTGGTCGCGCGGCAGGTCGCCGGTCATGATCAGCAGGCGCTGCAGGTCGGCGACGCGGGGATCGTCCTGGGCGGGGCTGAGCCGGCCGCCGTCGAGCCGTGGCCAGCCGCCGGCGGCGGCGATCGCCTCGTATTGGCGGATGCCGTGGGCGAGGCCCTCGGCGGTGGCGCGGCTGAGCAGGGCGGTGTCGCCGGGCTGATAGCCGAGCGGGACCTCGCGCGCGGCGGCGGCGGGGCGGGTGAAGGGCAACAGCGCCAGGCCTGCGCCAAGGCCGGCGAGCAGGTCGCGCCGGGTCGGCTCACCACATCGGCGGCGCATAGAGAATGCCTCCGGCGTTCCAGAGCGCGTTCATGCCGCGCGACATGCCGAGCGGACCGCCGGCGCCGAGATTGGCCTCGAACAACTCGCCATAATGGCCGGCGGCACCAACGGCGCGCAGAAGCCAGCCGGGCTTAAGGCCGAGGCGGGCGCCGCTTGAGTCGGCGCCGTCGTTGAGGCGCTTCATGTCGCCGGTCAGCGGTACCTTGACGGCGGCGCGGCCGAGGCCGACTTCCTCGGCATTGATCAGGCCGCTGACGGTCCAGCCGACGATGCCGGCGAAGACCGGGTCGCCGTCGCGCACGACAGGCCCGAGCGGTTCCTTGGAAATGGTCTCCGGCAGGATGGTGTGGTCGCGCGGCGCCTTGAAGCCGGCGCGATCGGCGAACAGGGCGGTACGGTCGGCGGAGTAGCCATCGCACTGGCCGGCCTCATAGGCGCCGAGCATCTCGGCGCGGGCGGGGAAGCTCTTGACCGCGACCTTGGCGCCGACGCGGGCGAAGTAGTAGCCGAGATTGGTTTCGGTGGTGGTGCCGGCGAGGACGCAGACGGTCATGCCGTCGAATTGCTGGGCCGAGACGAGGCCGCGATCGGCGCGGGCGATGAAGCCCTGGCCATCGAACAGCGCCACGGCGGGAAAGCGCAGGCCGAAGTCGGCGTCGCGCTGCATGGTCCAGGTGGTGTTGCGCGACAGCATGTCGATCTTGCCGCCGGCGAGCGCCTCGAAGCGGTTGCCGGTGCCAAGCGGCACGAACTCGACCTTTTCGGCGTCGCCGAGGGCAGCGGCGGCGACGGCGCGGCAGATGTCGACGTCGAAGCCACGCCAGGTGCCGTCGGTCGTTTCAAGTCCGAAGCCGAGCAGGCCCTCGTTGACCCCGCAAACGAGGTGGCCTCGGGCTTCGATCGCCTTCAAGGTCGCGCTGGGGCGACTTTCGGCGGCGGATGCGGGCGCGGCCAGGGCGGCAGCCAGCATCAGGCCCAGTGCAATACCGATGCGTCTCGACACGTCCACCCCCGTCGCTGGCGCCACCGGCGCTACCTCGCCGCGCAAATCAGCGAAAGGCTAGCATGGGGACAGGCGGGCGCCAACGGCGGCATTGGCCGAATTGGCGGCAGGCGCGCGATGGTGTCAGGCCGCGTTTTGCAGCGGTGCGTCAGGGCGACGGGCGCGGCGAATCAGTGGCCTTGTTCGCGGTGGCGGGCCTGCTTGATGAACTTCTTGGTGACGCGGTCGCGCTTCAGCTTCGACAGATGGTCGATGAACAGGACGCCGTTGAGGTGATCGATCTCGTGCTGGATGCAGGTGGCGAGCAGGCCGTCGCACTCGATCTCGCGCTCGACGAAGTCGAGGTCGCGGTAGCTGACGCGAACCCGGGCGGGGCGCTCGACTTCCTCGTAATATTCGGGGATCGACAGGCAGCCTTCCTGATAGCAGGACATCTCTTCCGACGCCCAGGTGATGCGCGGATTGATGAAGGCCAGCGGATTTCTCGGCTCGTTCTCGCGGCTGATGTCGACGGTCACCACCCGAGTCGGCACGGCGATCTGGATCGCGGCGAGGCCGATGCCGGGGGCTTCGTACATGGTGTCGAACATATCCTCGACCAGCTTGCGCACGTCCCGGGAGATTTCCGGCACGGGGGCGGAAACGAGCTTGAGCCGATGATCCGGCAGGATGATGATTTCGCGTGTCGACATGTCTATGAGGTAATCAGCGGCGCTGCTTCGGTCAATTCTCCGGCGGCGTCCGGACCCAGGTTTTTTGATCGGAAGCGGCGATGGCGATCCTTCTTGCGGTAACCGGCTGGCCAACCCAGCCCTGGCTCGATCGGTTCAGGCAGCATGGCGACGAGTTCGAATGGGTCAGCGCCGACGCGGCGTACGACCCGGCCGACATCGAGCATGCGGTGGTTTGGAAGCCGCGTCCAGGGCTGCTGGCGGGCCTGCCGCGGCTGCGGACGATCTTCAATCTCGGCGCCGGCATCGACGCGCTGGTGGCCGATCGCGGCTTGCCGGATGTGCCGCTGGTGCGGATCGTCGATCCTGACCTGACGGCGCGGATGACCGAATATGTGACGTTCAACGTGCTGCGCTGCCATCGGCGCGAATGGGAGCACCGGGCGGCGCAGGCCGAGCGGCGGTGGATCTCGCCGGAGCAGCCGGCGGCGGCCGAGGTGCGGGTCGGGATCATGGGATTGGGGACGCTGGGGCGCGACGCCGCGGAGGTGCTGGCCCGTCTCGGCTTCCGCGTCGCCGGCTGGAGCCGGTCGGCGAAGGCGGTTGCCGGGATCGAGGGGTTCGCCGGCGAGGCGGGCCTCGACGCCTTCCTGGCGCGCACCGACATTCTGGTGGTGCTGCTGCCGCTGACCGGCGAGACGCGCGGCATCCTGAACCGGCGGCTGTTTGCCGGGCTTGCCCGCGACGGCCGGCTTGGCGGCCCCTATCTGATCAATGCCGGGCGTGGCGGGTTGCAGGTCGAGGCCGACATCCTGGCGGCGCTCGATGACGGCACGCTGGCGGGGGCGGTGGTCGACGTGTTCGAGACCGAGCCGTTGCCGCCGGAAAGCCCGATGTGGAGCCATCCGAAGCTGATCGTCAGCCCGCACAACGCCGCCGATTCGGACCCCGACGCGGTCTCGCGCAATGTGGTGGCGCAGCTGCGGCGGCTGGCGCGGGGCGAGGCGCTCGAGCATGTGGTCGACCGAGCGACCGGCTATTGATACCATCGGGCATTGAAAATGACCGCTGGTAGTCCTGACGCGAATTTCTCATGCCTCTGATGCAGATGTGAAATTCGCGTGCCCCGGAGGCCGGGCGCGTCAGCGCCTCCGGCGACCGGCTATTGAGACAGCCGGCGCCGGTGGTCGGTCACTCCAGCCCGTGCTTCAGCGCGGCGCCGGCGGCGATCGGGCCGATGACCATGGAGAACAGCGCCAGCGCAACGAGGATCAGGAACGGCGTCATGAACGGCGCCGGTTCCATCACCGCCGCCGTGGTGGCGGAGACGCCGAAGATCAGCACCGGCACGGTCATCGGCAGGACGAGGATCGCCAGCAGCAGGCCGCCGCGCCGCAGGGTGACGGTGAGGGCGGCGCCGATGGCGCCGAGAAAGGTCAGCGCCGGGGTGCCGACGGCGAGCGTGGCGGTGGCGGCGAGGATGGCGTCGGGTTCCATGTTCATCAGCACGGCCAGCAGCGGCGTGGCGATGACCAGCGGCAGGCCGGTCGCGGCCCAGTGGGCGAGGCACTTGACGACGACGACCAGTTCGACCGGCTCCTCGCCCATGATGATGAGATCGAGGGAGCCGTCGTCGCGGTCGGCCTGAAACAGCCGGTCGAGGGCGAGCAGCGTCGCCAGCAGGGCGCCGATCCAGAGGATGGCGGGGCCGATGCGGGCGAGCAGCGCCATGTCCGGGCCGACGCCGAAGGGGATGACGGTGACGACGATGAGGAAGAACAGCGCTCCCATCAGCGCGCCGCCGCCGGCGCGGGTGGCGAGGCTCAGCTCGCGGCGGAACAGGGCGGAAATGGCGCTCATGCCGCCACCTCCGGCGCGGGGCTGGCGACAGGGGCGAGCCGCAGGGTGTCGGGGGCGTCGAGCAGCAGCGGTTGATGGGTGGCGGCGACGATGATGCCGCCGATGGCGCGGTGGGCGCGCATCAGCTCGGCGAGGCGGGTCTCGGAGGCGGCATCGAGGGCCGATTGCGGCTCGTCGAGCAGCCAGACCGGGCGGTGCGACACCAGAAGCCGCGACAGGGCGAGGCGGCGACGCTGGCCGGCGGAGAGATAGGCGGCCGGCAGGTCGGCGAGGTGGCCGATGCCGACGGTGTCGAGGGCGTCGATGGTTTCAAGCCCGGTCGGGCGATTGTAGACGCGCCAGAACTCGAGGTTCTCGGCGACGGTCAGCGACGGCTTCAGCGCGTCCTGGTGGCCGAAATAGTGGCACTGGCGGCCGACGCCGAGGTCGGGATCGCCGCCCTCGAGCCGGATCTCGCCGCGCGCGGCGCGCACCAGCCCGGCGATGGTGCGCAGGAGGCTCGACTTGCCGGCGCCGTTGGGGCCGGTGATCAGGAGGGCGCCGCCGCGGGAGACGCGGAAGGCGACGCCGGCGAAGACCTGGCGTCCGCCGCGCTCGCAGCCGAGGTCATGGGCGCCGAGCGCCAGATCGAGAGAGAATTCCGTCATCGCGCCTCGCGCCCATCGGGTCCGGTCGTCGGATCTTCTTGTGTCGTAGCCGACAACCCCCCGCCTTGACCAGCCGCAAGCGGCGAACGGCGACGGGATCGCGCGGCAATCGGCTCGGCCCGGCGGGCGGGTCGTCGGGCGATTTGCCGCGCGGCGCGGCGGCGGATGTCTCGTCACTTCGACTAAATTACAAATTCAAGCGATCGTAACCACTTTTCAGGAAGGCCCGCAGGCGCGGTTTCGCGGCGGGGGCGGCGGGTGGACCGGCCGGGAAAACCCGAATGTGACCAATTCTAACCCTTTGATTTCGTGGTGGCGCGGCGGCGGCCAGGGTCGTTCGGCGGCGATTTCAATCGAGTTAAGGCGCGGGTGCCGGAAGGGCGGGTCGCTGCATCGCGCATGCTTGCAACTTTCGTCTTTCCGCGACTAACCCGCTGGTACGGGATCGAAAATTTGTTTATACGGCGCGTCAACTCGCGCCTTCGGCCGCGCGAGGTTTGATCAGGTATTGCCAGACGCCGCGTTCGCCGCCCTGTCCCGTTGGACCAAGGCTTTCGAGTTCGAGCGCCCGCCGGCCGGCCGCGCAGCCACCCCTTCGGGGCGAGCGCGCGTTGGGTGCATCGGACCGCCAAGGCTCACCGGGAAGATCTTCCGGCAAGTTACAATACTTGCCGGTTGTCACAGGAGCGTCCCCCGGCGACGGCCCTTTGAGAAGGGACCTCCAGCCGTGACCACTTCGCTCGACAGCTTCAAATGCCGCAAGAAGCTCAAGGTCGGTGACAAGACCTACGTCTATTACAGCCTCAAGGACGCCGAGAAGAACGGTCTCGACGGCATCTCGCAGCTCCCCTTCTCGATGAAGGTGCTGCTTGAGAACCTGCTGCGCTTCGAGGACGACCGTTCGGTGACGAAGGAAGACATCGTCGCCATGAAGGACTGGCTCGTCAACAAGGGCAAGGTCGACAAGGAAATCGGCTTCCGTCCGGCCCGTGTGCTGATGCAGGACTTCACCGGCGTTCCGGCCGTGGTCGATCTCGCCGCCATGCGCGACGGCATGAAGACCCTCGGCGGCGATCCGGAAAAGATCAATCCGCTGGTGCCGGTCGATCTGGTCATCGACCACTCGGTCGTCGTCGACTTCGCCGGCAATGCCCAGGCGCTCGACCAGAACGTCGCCCGTGAATACGAGCAGAACGTCGAACGCTACAACTTCCTCAAGTGGGGCCAGGGCGCTTTCGACAACTTCCGCGTTGTGCCGCCGGGCACCGGCATCTGCCATCAGGTCAACACCGAGTACCTTGCCCAGACCGTCTGGACCAAGAAGGAAAAGGTGAAGGGCAAGAACGGCAAGTCGGAGACCGTCGAGGTCGCCTATCCGGATACGCTCGTCGGCACCGACAGCCACACGACCATGGTCAACGGCCTCGGCGTGCTCGGCTGGGGCGTGGGCGGCATCGAGGCGGAAGCCGCGATGCTCGGCCAGCCGCAGTCGATGCTGATCCCGGAAGTCATCGGCTTCAAGCTGACCGGCAAGGCCAAGGAAGGCGTCACCGCCACCGACATCGTGCTGACCATCACCATGATGCTGCGCAAGAAGGGCGTCGTCGGCAAGTTCGTCGAGTTCTTCGGCCCCGGCCTGTCGAACCTGACCCTGTCGGATCGCGCCACGATCGCCAACATGGGTCCGGAATACGGCGCCACCTGCGGCTTCTTCCCGGTTGACTCCGAGACGATCGAATATCTCGACTTCACCGCCCGCAAGGACGACCGCGTCGCCCTGGTGGAGAAGTACGCCAAGGCGCAGGGGCTCTACCGCACCAAGTCGACCCCGGACCCGGTGTTCACCGACACGCTCGACCTCGATCTCGGCACCGTTGTGCCGTCGCTCGCCGGCCCGAACCGTCCGGAGCGCTGCGTCGCGCTCGGCGACATCAAGTCGGGCTTCCTCTCGGCGCTGGCCGCGCCGAAGGACAAGGGCGGCTATGCCAAGGACGGCGAGGCCGGCAAGCGCGTCGCGGTCGAAGGCAAGAACTTCGACATCGGCCATGGCGACGTGATGATCGCCGCGATCACCTCGTGCACCAACACCTCCAACCCGTCGGTGCTGATCGGCGCGGGTCTTCTCGCCAAGAACGCCGCCGCCAAGGGCCTGACCTCGAAGCCGTGGGTCAAGACCTCGATCGCCCCCGGCTCGCAGGTCGTCGCCGAATATCTCGGCAAGTCGGGCCTGCAGGACGAGCTGGACAAGCTCGGCTTCTACCTGGTCGGCTTCGGCTGCACCACCTGCATCGGCAACTCGGGCCCGCTCGACCCGGCGATCTCGAAGGCGATCAACGACAACGGCATCGTCGCCTCGGCGGTGATCTCCGGCAACCGCAACTTCGAGGGCCGCGTCAGCCCGGACGTGCAGGCGGCCTATCTCGCCTCGCCGCCGCTGGTGGTTGCCTATGCCATCGCCGGCTCGACCCAGATCGACCTCGCCAAGGACCCGCTGGGCTATGGCAAGGACGGCAAGCCGGTCTACCTGAAGGACATCTGGCCGTCGAACAAGGACATCCAGAGCTTCATCAAGGCCAACATCACCAAGAAGATGTACAAGTCGAAGTATGCCGACGTGTTCAAGGGTGACAAGAACTGGCAGGGCATCGAGACCTCGACCGGCCAGACCTACACCTGGGACAACAAGTCGACCTACGTGCAGAACCCGCCCTACTTCACCGGCATCACCAAGACCCCGAAGCCGGTCACCGACATCGTCGGCGCGCGGATCCTCGGCCTGTTCGGCGACAAGATCACCACCGACCACATCTCGCCGGCCGGTTCGATCAAGGCCAACTCGCCGGCGGGCCAGTACCTGCAGGCGAACGGCGTCAAGCCGGCGGACTTCAACCAGTACGGCACCCGTCGCGGCAACCATGAAGTGATGATGCGCGGCACCTTCGCCAATATCCGCATCAAGAACCACATGGTGAAGGATGCGGCCGGCAACGTGAAGGAAGGCGGCCTGACCATCCATCAGCCCTCGGGCAAGGAGATGTTCATCTACGACGCCGCCATGCAGTACCAGACCGAGAGCGTGCCGCTCGTCGTGTTCGCCGGTGTCGAGTACGGCAACGGCTCGTCGCGTGACTGGGCGGCCAAGGGCACCAACCTGCTCGGCGTGCGCGCCGTCATCGCCCAGTCGTTCGAGCGCATCCACCGCTCGAACCTGGTGGGCATGGGCGTCGTTCCGTTCGTGTTCGAGGAAGGCATGTCGTGGGCGTCGCTGGGCCTCAAGGGTGACGAGTCGGTCACCATCAAGGGTCTGGCCGACGTGACGCCGAAGCAGAAGGTCGAGGTCGAAATCGCCTCGCCGGACGGTTCGGTGAAGAAGATCACCGTGATCTGCCGCATCGATACGCTCGACGAGATCGACTACGTCAAGAACGGCGGCATCCTGCACTTCGTGCTGCGCAACCTCGCGGCGTGATTTCCCGGCGCCGGCGAAAACCGGCGGCGCCTGTTCGTCACAGATGCGACTTTCGAACCGCCGGGGGCAACTCCGGCGGTTTTGGTTTTTTGGCGGGTGGGGGAGTTCGGACGCTGGCGCAAGGACGATATCGAATTTGGCAGCGGTTCGAAATGCTATGATCTCGGACGCGGCCATGGAAGCACAATCATGGATGACCATTCTGTCGCAGGCAAACCCACTGGAAATATTCTGTAGCCACCCGTTTAATTGGTTGCTCGATGCAATCTGCTCAGATGTGGCACCCGAGGTCTATTAGATAAGCACATGGGGTGAAATTCCAGAATCGCCCGGATGGTTGCTTTTTGATAGGGATTATGAAGATGACAGAGATAGGTAAGAAATCAGAGTCTCACGAATTTTCGCCTGATTTTGAACCACATTTAATTGGATCGAACGATATAATACTTTCTAATATTTATTTAAGACTTATTCAACGAAATAATATTTCAATTTCTGAAATAAAAACTGAAAAACATGTAACACTCGAAAGTTCTTTGACGCAGTTCGAATCATTGGTTACACCTGATGGAACGATTATTTACTCAAACGGAATTCATGTTGCGCCGAATGATGTAATTTGCGCGCCGTCTGGAGTGGCGTTTGAATCCAGTCAGAAGGTTTCGCAGAATAAAGTATACTCCGCAAATTATCCGGAGATTGAATTTCAGTTACCAGGAAAATTGCAACAGAAACCAAATGCTCAAATTGCTGCAGATGTCCTAGGGCGACTGCTCTTTAGGCATTCAATATTGGAAAATTTGGAGAAAATCGAAAGTGAGTATGAAGCGAGCAAGAGGTACATTCCCGCACGGCCTTCAGTAAAGCACGTCAAGGCAGAAGCGAAGTCTACCGATACGAGCCCGAAGGCTGCGTCACCATATGCGACGGACGTTGCAGCTCAGCCGTCTTTGCCGCCCGCTGCCACCCCTGATCCATCCGAATTGAATTTTGTTCCGTGGACTGACGTTGAGATTGCATCTGCGCGCGCCCTCAGGTCTTACAAGCTGGCAACGACTGATTTGTTTGTCGAGAAAGCTATCGCATTTCTCGAAGAAGATTATAGGCATTATGTAATTAAAAGTAATTGGTTGTTTTTGCTCGCGTTCATTGCAATCGTTATTGGCATTATTGCTTCATACGTAAAATTAAATGAATTAGAATCTTCGTGGCATATTATTGCATATGCAATTTCAAGAAATGATATTTCTTGGTTTAAATTGGTGTCCGGCTTTATTAAATCTTTTACGTTCTATGGATTCATCGTGTTGTTCGCAGTTTTTTGTGTCCGTCTTGGGAAAGCCATGGTGGATCAGGCTGAGCGACTTCGCGAGCGGCGGCATTCGTTGCGTCAGGGGCGCCTGTATATCCACCTGAGCAATGGCGAGGTGACGGTCGAGGATCTCGAAAAGGCGTTCGACTGGAATGTCACCAAGGGCAATGCGTTTGGCAATATGCCGACCGAGGCGTCGGCGCCTTGGGGCTCTGTCATCAAGGAAGCCCTCAAGGCAATCCCCGAGGCGTTCAAGAAGGTAAAGGGCTCGAGTTGAGCTCGATCAACCAGTCGGTCAAGGCCGGCTTTGCGCTCCAGCCAATGCTCCCACACCCGTCATTTCGGCCTCAGAGCCGGAACCCAATCCACGCTGGCCCGGAATCGCGGGGGGGGGGCGCGATCGGCATTGGTGCCGGATGCGGAATGGGCGCGGTGCTGGAGGCGAGGTGGATTAGGCTCCGGCTCGGGGGCCGGAGTGACGGGGGGAGGGGGTGGGGGCGTGCCCCGACGCCGTGTAACGCCCCCCGAAACCCGCGCTCACATTCCGCGGGCGCGGAGGTCGGCGCGGGCGGCGCCGGTGCGGGTGATGTCCTGGCGGAAGGGGCTGGCGCGGTAGACGCCGAGGACGCGGAACTGGTCGGTGAAGAACGACAGTTCCTCGAAGGCGCGGGCGAGGGCGGGTTCCTCGGGGTGGCCCTCGACGTCGGCGTAGAACTGGGTGGCGGTGAATTCGCCCTCGACCATGTAGCTTTCCAGCTTGGTCATGTTGATGCCGTTGGTGGCGAAGCCGCCCAGCGCCTTGTAGAGCGCCGCCGGGATGTTGCGGACGCGGAAGACGAAGGTGGTCATGGTCGGGCCGATGCCGGCGGCGGCGTGCAGGTTCTCGCGCGACAGGATGATGAAGCGGGTGGTGTTGTGCTTCTCATCCTCGACGTCGGGCTTGAGGATGTCGAGGCCGTAGATCTCGGCGGCGAGGCGCGAGGCGATGGCGGCGCGCGAGCGGTCGCCCTGCTCGGCGATCTCGCGGGCGGAGCCGGCGGTGTCGGCGCCGACGATCGGGGCGATGCCGAGGGCGCGCAGGGTGCCGCGGCACTGGCCGAGCGCCTGGGGATGGCTCTGGGCGGTGCGGATCTCGCCGAGCGAGGCGCCGCGCAGCGCCATCAGCTGGTGGCGGATCGGCAGGAAGAATTCGCCGATGATGTTGAGCTTCGATTGCGGCAGCAGGTGATGGATGTCGGCGACGCGGCCGGCGATCGAGTTCTCGATCGGGATCATGCCGAGGTCGGCCTGGCCGGACTCGATCGCCGCGAAGCAATCCTCGAAGGTCGCGCAGGGCACGGCCTCGAAATCCGGATAGACTTCACGCGCGGCGATATGCGAGTTGGCGCCAGGTTCGCCCTGGAACACGATCTTGCGACGTCCGATCATGGGGATCCCTCGTGCCGCCGGCGGCGCCGGGGCGGATGAATGCGAGTGCTGGCTGCGTGCCACCGCGTGGGGGCGGCGTCAAGGCCCGCCGGTCAGCCGCCGAGGATTTGCCGGGCGCGCTCGAGGTCCTCGGGCGTGTCGACGCCGAGGGGCACGGTGTCGACGATGGCGACGTCGATGCGCATGCCGGCCTCGAGGGCGCGCAGCTGCTCGAGCTTCTCGCGCCGCTCCAGCGTCGAGGGCGCCAGCACGACGAAGCGGTCGAGCGCGGCGCGGCGATAGGCGTAGAGGCCGATGTGGTGATAGAGCGGGCCGTCGCCATGGGGGGCGGTGGCGCGGGTGAAATAGAGGGCGCGCAGAAGGTCGGGGCCGAGCGGGCTGCCGACGACCTTGACAACATTGGGATTGGCGCGCTCCTCCGGCCGGGTGATCTCGGCGGCGAGGGTGGCGATGTCGACGGCGGGGTCGGCGAGCGGGGCGATGGCGCGGCGGATCAGCGCCGGATCGAGCGTCGGCAGGTCGCCCTGGACATTGACGACGACGTCGTAGTCGCCGTTGGGGTCGACATGGCCGATGGCCTCGTAGATGCGGTCGGAACCCGATTCGTGGTCGGTGCGGGTCATCACCGCGTCGCCGCCGGCGGCGCGGACGGCATCGGCGATGGCGGGATCGTCGACGGCGACGACGACCGGGCCGATGCCGGCCTCGACGGCGCGACGCCAGACCTGGACGATCATGGCGCTGCCGGCAATATCGGCGAGCGGCTTGCCGGGCAGGCGGGTGGAGGCCATGCGGGCCGGAATGAGAATGACGGGTTTGGTCATGGCCTATACTCCCGGAAAGGCTGTCCGGCGACGGGGATAAACCGGCAAGACAGGCGGCGTTACGGCGGCGTTGGCCGCGTTGCATCTAAAGCGTTAGGCTTTCACCCGGTTATACGTATGGACAGGGCCGCGCGGAAGCTTGTAGTTTCCGCGCAATTCGACTAGACCCCCTCGCTGACGGCGGGGCGTTGTCGGCAGCAGCGTGCCCGGGATTTTTGGGGCCGATCGGGAGAGTCAGATGGACTTCTTCGAAATCAACAAGATCGTTGGCGCGGGCCTTGCCGCGCTGGTGGGTGCGCTGGGCGTGAATTTCGTCGGCCACGGCATTTTCGACAAGGGCGAACCGGCGGTTCCGGGCTGGAACATCGTCGTCGCCAATTCGGCCGCTCCGGCCGGCGGCGCGGCTGCCCCGGCGGCGGCCAAGGTTGCGCCGATCGGCGAACGCCTGGCCAGCGCCGACGAGAAGCGCGGCGCCGACGGCTTCAAGAAGTGCACCGCCTGCCACACGGCGGACAAGGGCGGCGCCAACAAGACCGGCCCGAACCTCTACGAAGTGGTCGCCGGTCCGAAGGCGCATACGGCGGGCTTCGCCTATTCGAACGGCCTGGCCGAGCGCGGCGCCAAGGGCGAGAAGTGGACCTTCGCCGATCTCGATACCTTCCTCGAGAATCCGAAGGGCTTCGTCGCCGGCACCAAGATGGCCTTCGCCGGCATCAAGGACCCGGCCGAGCGCGCCGACGTAATCAAGTATCTGCGCTCGCTCGCCGCCACGCCGGCGCCGCTGAACTGAGCCAGGCCGCCGCGCGGCAGCGTTGCCGGTCCCGCAATTGAGAGCCTGATGAAGCCGGACCGGTTGGTCCGGCTTTCTCGTTTGGTCCGGGCGGCGGCGTGCGGAAGCGCCAAGGCGGCCCCGCATTGGTGTGATCCCCGCTATTTGCTGCAACGCAACACATTTACCCTGTTCGTCAACCCTATCGTAACCGTGCGCGGTGTCTTTGAACCCCGGGACAGCCTCGGGCGACCAATTCACGAGTGTTGAGAAGACTTTGTCCAAAACCGTCCGATTGCGGCCTTATTGTCGCCCTCGGACCCGGCGACAAAGGCTTCACTGAAGACGGGAACAGCGGCGGGCCGGCGATGGCCCTGTCGAGCCAAGGGGATGATGTGATGCGGATTGACTGGAGCGTGCTGGCGACCGGACTGATGATCGCCGTGATCGGCACCGCCGTGGCGCGGGCCAACCATTGGCAGGATCATGCCGCGGTGCGGATGCCGGGCAAGTCGATGATCGAGCTGGTGGTGAACGCGCCGTCGACGCGCTGAGAGCGGGCAAGGGCCGGCGCCGGCCGACCGTATTCCACCAATGGCGGACGGCAGGTCGCGGGCCGCGAATTGCGTGCTGGACGTGATATTCGGGCGTCCCGGCATTGACCGAACGATCGGTCATGGCGGACTGGCGCCCAGGGGAATTGACCGCGGGGGGCGGGGCGCATCGAAGGATGGCTCCGCCCCTTTGTTTTTTGTGGCGCGGCGGCGTCGGAGCGGGCGCGTCACCGGTGTCGGTTCAGACCAATTGCGTGTGCGCGGTCGGCGCGAAAAGCCGCCTTGCCCCCTGTACACGGGCGAGCCGGCGCGGTAATCCGACAATCCGAAGGTGGCTTCGCGCGCAATGACGTCCGGTCTCGCGGGCGAGCCCATTGGATCAGGGGATTGACGCGGATGATGGCGCCTTTCAACGGCAAACTGGTCACGGTTTTCGGTGGCTCCGGGTTCGTCGGACGATATGTGGTGCGGCTGCTGGCCAAGCGCGGCTGGCGCGTGCGGGTGGCGGTGCGTCGCCCCGATCTCGCCGGGCATTTGCAGCCGGACGGCGCGGTCGGTCAGATCCAGCCGATCCAGGCCAATCTGCGCTATCCCGAATCGGTGACGCGGGCGATTGCCGGCGCCGACGCGGTGATCAACCTGGTCGGCATCCTCTATGAGACCGGCAAGCAGGGCTTCGATGCGGTGCAGGCCGACGGTGCGGCGACGGTCGCCAAGGCGGCGGCCGCGGCCGGCATCAGCAATTTCGTTCAGATCTCGGCGATCGGCGCCGATGCCGGGTCCGATTCGGACTATGCCCGCAGCAAGGCGGCGGGCGAGGCGGCGGTGCTGGCGGCGATCCCGAGCGCGGTGATCGTGCGGCCGTCGATCGTGTTCGGTCAGGAAGACGATTTCTTCAACCGCTTCGGGGCGATGGCGCGGCTGTCGCCGGTGCTGCCGCTGATCGGCGGCGGCAAGACCCGCTTCCAGCCGGTTTATGTCGGTGACGTCGCCGAGGCGATCGTCAACGCGGTGGACGGCAAGGCGACGCCGGGCGCCACCTACGAGCTGGGCGGCCCGGAAGTGAAGAGTTTCAAGGAGTGCATGGAGCTGGTCAACGCCGAGACCCTGCGCAGCCGCTTCCTCGTCCCCCTGCCGGTCGGGCTTGCCAAGCTGCAGGCGATGTTCCTGCAGCTGCTGCCGAAGCCGATGCTGACGGTTGATCAGGTCAAGCTGCTCGGCGCCGACAATGTGGTGTCAGAGGCTGCGAAGGCGGAGCGCCGCACGCTCGAAGGGCTCGGCGTCGCGCCGCACACCCTCTCGGCCATCCTGCCCACCTACATGTGGCGCTTCCGGACGCACGGGCAGTTCGACCGCAAGCTGGCGTGAGCCGTCAGGCTGGTGTGCTCGGGCCGGCAGATGGCCCTGCACGCCGAGCATCAGCGCCACGAGGCCGAGGGTGCCGACGGCGATGCGCCAATAGGCGAACGGCGCGAAGCCGAAGCGCGAGACGATCCCGAGAAACGACTTGACGCAGATGATGCCGGCGATCAGCGCGGCGACGAAGCCGATGGCGATGAAGCCGGCGTCGTCCAGCGTCAGGATGTCGCGGCTCTTGTAGAGATCGTAGACGAAGGCGCCGGCCATGGTCGGCATGGCGAGGAAGAACGAGAACTCGGCGGCGGAGCGCTTGTCGGTGCCCATCAGCAGCGAGCCGGCGATGGTGGCGCCGGAGCGGGAGACGCCGGGGATCATCGCCAGGCACTGGCAGAGACCGATCTTCAGGTAGAGCGGCATCGGATAGGCGGCGGCGTCGGTATGGATCGGCGCCTTGACGCGGCGATCGACCCACAACAGCACGAAGCCGCCGAGGATCAGGCTGACGCAGATCACCGCCGGGGTTTCGAACAGCACCTTCTTGATGAAGCCGTGCAGGCCGGCGCCGATGATCATCGCCGGCAGGAAGGCGAGCAGGATGCCGGCGACGAAGCGCCGTGCTCCCGGATCGCTCGGCAACGCCCGGGCAATGCCCCAGAGGCGACCGGAATAGACCGACAGGATCGCCAGGATGGCGCCCAGCTGGATCAGCACGACGAAGGTCTTGAAGCCGGCGCTGTCGCCGCCGATGCCGAGGAAGTGGCCGGTCAGCAACAGGTGCCCGGTGGAGGAAACCGGCAGGAACTCGGTCAGTCCCTCGATGGTGCCGAGGACGACGGCCTCGACGATGCTGTCGATATTCATGGAACCTCGGTCGTTCTGTCCTGTCGGCCGGGAAACCGGCCGTTTGCATGGGTTGCGCGGTCCGGCGCCGGGTGGCGCCCGGAAAACAGCCGTATTTCGATTGCATCAACCGCGCGGGTGGTTGCGGTCGATCGCAATCCGCGCTTGATTCGCTGCGTTCTCGCGCATTTTCCGCTCAAGCCGGTTCGACTTGAATGGAAGTTGCTCTATACCGCTCACGCATGACAGCCGCCATGGGCGCACAGCAACAAAGCGCAATTCGGTTTCCGTCCTGTTGACGGTTCCGGTTTATGACAGTTCAGGGTTACCGGTTTCCGGCCGGTCGTTGCAAGGTACGGGTCTCGTTCTCCATGATGACGCTCTATCACCATCCGTTTTCGGCCTCGTCGCGGTTCGTCCGCCTCTGCCTGGCCGAATACGGCGTCCAGGCCGAACTCGTGGTGGAAAAGCCGTGGGAGCGGCGGCGGGAGTTCCTGTTGCTCAACCCGGCCGGGACGCTGCCGGTGGCGATCGAGAATGACGGGCCGCCAATGAGCGGGGCGGCGGTGATCATGGAATATCTCGACGAGACGCGCGGCTTCGGCCTGGGCGAGCGGCGAATGATGCCGGATCATCCGGAGATGCGGGCGGAGATGCGGCGGCTGGTCGACTGGTTCCTCACCAAGTTCGACGCCGAGGTGGCCGGCTATCTGATCAATGAGCGGCTGTTCAAGCTGGAAATGCCGAAGGGGCAGGGCGGTTCGGAGCCGGACTCCTCGGCGCTCAGGGCGGCGCGGGCCAATATCCGGCCGCATCTGAAATATGTCGGCTATCTGGCGGCGAGCCGCGACTGGATGGCCGGGCCGCGCATCAGCTTCGCCGATCTGGCGGCGGCGGCGGCGATCTCGTGCTGCGACTATCTCGGCGAAGTGCCGTGGGACAGCGACGATCACGCCCGCGCCTGGTATGCGCGGGTGAAGTCGCGGCCGTCGTTCCGGCAATTGCTGGCGGATCGGGTGCTGGCGATCCCGCCATCGGCGACCTATGCCGACCTGGACTTTTGATCCGCGACGCGAGGCGACACGACCGGCGAGGGATTTCGCTTGCCGGCGGCATCTGCTATGCGACGGCTCGTGCAACAAGCGGGATCGACCATGGTGAGTGCAGACAAGCGCGCGTTCGTGATTGCCATCGACGGGCCGGCGGCGTCGGGGAAGGGCACGCTGGCCAAGCGGCTGGCGGCGCATTTCGGCATGCCGCATCTCGACACCGGCATGCTCTATCGCGGCGTGGCGCGGGTGATGCTGGATGACGGCCGCTCGCTCGAGGATGTCGACGCCGCCGCCGACGTGGCCGAGAGCCTCGATCTCGCCGAGATCGCCGAGGCGCGGCTGCGCGGCAAGGAGATGGGCGAGGCGGCCTCGGTCGTCGCCGCCTATCCGAAGGTGCGCAAGGCCTTGATCGACCTGCAGCGCCGCTTTGCCTTCCAGCCGTCGGGAGCGGTGCTGGACGGGCGCGACATCGGCACGGTTATCGCGCCGGGGGCGGAGGTGAAGATCTTCGTCACCGCCAGCCCGGAAGTGCGGGCCAAGCGCCGCTTCGACGAGTTGGCGAAGACGGACGGGAGCGTCACGCTCGACGCGGTGCTCGCCGATATCCGCAAGCGCGACGAGCGGGATTCGGGACGAATGAGCGCGCCATTGCGCGCGGCCGAAGACGCGCACTTGCTCGACACGAGCGCATTGGATATAGAAGCGGCGTTCCGTGCGGCGCTCGCAGTGGTCGAGAGCTGCCGGTCGAATTGATCGGGGAGCCGCAGAAATGGGGCTTTCTCCGGTAACTATTTGATCGGATTTGTTTTTCGGTTTCGGATCGTTCGAGGTTCCATCCCCGACGATCCGCAGGCACCGCGCGAAACACCCAAGGCACCGTTCGATACCCGATCGCGCCGACCCGTATCCCGTTTCCGGGGTGCGGCGGTCCCGTGGTTCGGGGCCGGGCATGGAGTGGTGCTTCCCGAAACAATCAACCCACGTCGGCGCGGCCGAGATATCGGCATCCGGAGATTCCATGAACCAGTTCAATCCCACCCGTGACGATTTCGCCGCCCTGCTCGACAGCTATTCGGCCGGCGACGTCTACGAGGGTTCCGTCGTCAAGGGCAAGATCGTTGCCATCGAGAAGGACCTCGCGGTCATCGACGTCGGCCTGAAGGTCGAAGGTCGCGTGCCGCTGAAGGAATTCGGCGCCCAGGCGCGTGAAGGCCAGCTGAAGGTCGGCGACACCGTCGAGGTCTATCTCGACCGCGTCGAGAACGCCCTCGGCGAAGCCGTGATCAGCCGCGAGAAGGCTCGCCGCGAAGAGTCCTGGACCCGCCTTGAAGAGAGCTTCAACAAGGGCGAGAAGGTCACGGGCGTCATCTTCAACCAGGTCAAGGGCGGCTTCACCGTCGATCTCGACGGCGCCGTGGCGTTCCTGCCGCGCTCGCAGGTCGACATCCGTCCGGTGCGCGACGTCGGCCCGCTGATGAACGTGCCGCAGCCGTTCGTCATCCTGAAGATGGACAAGCGTCGCGGCAACATCGTCGTGTCGCGTCGTACGGTTCTCGAAGAGACCCGGGCGGAACAGCGTTCGGAACTGGTTTCGAGCCTCGAGGAAGGCCAGATCGTCGACGGCGTCGTCAAGAACATCACCGATTACGGTGCGTTCGTCGACCTCGGCGGCATCGATGGCCTGCTGCACATTACCGACCTGGCTTGGCGCCGCGTCCGTCACCCGAGCGAAGTGCTCAACGTCGGCGACGAAGTCACCGCCAAGATCCTCAAGTTCGACGCCGAGAAGAACCGTGTCTCGCTGGGCATGAAGCAGCTCGGCGACGATCCGTGGGTCGGTATCGCACGCCGCTACCCGGCGGGAACGCGCCTGTTCGGCAAGGTCACCAACCTGACCGACTACGGTTCCTTCGTCGAGATCGAGCAGGGCATCGAAGGCTTGGTGCACGTTTCCGAAATGGACTGGACCAACAAAAACGTTCATCCGTCCAAGGTCGTTTCGTTGGGCGACGAGGTCGAAGTCATGATCCTCGAAATCGACGAAGAGCGTCGACGCATCTCCCTCGGCATGAAGCAGTGCAAGTCGAATCCTTGGGACGATTTCGCGATGAACCACAAGAAGGGCGACAAGGTTCGTGGCGCGATCAAATCGATCACCGACTTTGGCATCTTCATTGGTCTTCCTGGCGGCATCGACGGCCTTGTTCACCTGTCCGACCTGTCCTGGAGCGCGACTGGCGAGGATGCCATTCGCAACTTCAAGAAGGGTGACGAAATCGAGGCTCTGGTTCTCGGGATCGATGTCGAGAAGGAGCGTATCTCCCTCGGTGTCAAGCAGATGGATGGCGACCCGTACACCAACTTCATTGCCACCCACGAGAAGAACAGCATGGTGCGTGCCACGGTCAAGTCGGTTGACGCCCGCGGTGCCGTGCTGACGCTCGATGGTGATAACGAAGGCTACCTGCGCGCTTCCGAGTTCTCGCGTGATCGCATCGACGATCTGTCGCAGCACCTCAGGGTGGGTGACGAAGTGGAGGCCATGATCATCAATGTGGATCGCAAGACGCGTGGCATCAATCTGTCGATCAAGGCGAAGGACAGTGCCGAGCAGCACGATGCAATGCAGAAGCTGTCTGCCGAGTCATCTTCGTCGGCGGCTTCCGGTACAACCAACCTCGGCGCCCTGCTGAAGGCCAAGTTCAACCAACAAGGCTGACAGGCAAGAGGATGACCAAGTCCGAGCTTATCGCCCAGCTGGCGGGACGTTTTTCCCAGCTGGGGGCGAAGGATGCTGATTTCGCGGTCAAGGTGATTCTCGATGCGCTGTCCGACGCCTTGGTGCGCGGGGATCGCATCGAGATACGCGGATTCGGCAGCTTTGCGCTCAACTACCGGCCACCGCGCACTGGCCGCAACCCCAAGTCGGGGGAAAAGGTCAGCGTGCCTGCCAAATGGGTTCCGCACTTCAAGGCAGGCAAGGAACTGCGCGAACGGGTCGACCTGTCGATCTGACGCCGGTCTAGGCGCAATGTGGTAGATTCGGGGCAGTGGTTTTCACTGCCCCTTTTTCTTTTTGACGCTATGACTGCACTGACCTGGGCCATACGGCTCATCATATTCTCGTTCCTGCTGGTGTTTGCGATCCGCAATACCGAACCGACGACCCTGCGCTTTGTTCTCGACTATGCCTGGGAAGCGCCGCTGGTCATCGTCCTGCTGGCGTTTTTCGCCGCCGGCGCGCTTCTCGGCGTGTTGTCGGTGCTTGGCGTGATTATCCGCCAGCGCCGTGAAATCTCGCGTCTCAAGCGAGAAGCCGCCAAGCCGCTGTTGCCGACCGCATCTGAACCGCCGCGGCTGGCATGAGCGATCTGTTCGACTACTGGCAACTGCTGCTTGTCCCGCTCTTCTTCGGGCTGGGCTGGGGTGCCGCGCGGGTCGACATGCGGCAGGTGGTGCATGAGTCGCGGGCGCTTCCTCGTTCCTACTTTCAGGGCCTCAACTTCCTTCTCAACGAGCAGCCGGACAAGGCCATCGATTCCTTCCTCGAAGTGGCCAAGGTCGATTCCCAGACGGTCGAGTTGCATTTTGCTCTGGGCAATCTGTTTCGCCGACGCGGCGAGACCGAACGCGCCATTCGCATGCACCAGAACCTGATTGACCGCCCTGACCTCGAAGAGAGTGTCCGTCTGCATGCGCTTTCGGAACTTGGACAGGATTTCCTGAAGGCGGGCCTGCTCGATCGCGCCGAGGAAATTTTCAACAAGCTGGTCGGAACATCCTTCGAGGATGATGCCAAGCGCAACCTGCTTGAAATTTACCAGGTCGAAAAGGAGTGGCAGAAGGCGATCGATCTTGCCCGCGAAATGCCGAATCTGGCGTCACAGCAGCAGATTTCCGAGTTTTTCTGCGAGCTTGCT
>JAEULV010000089.1 GCA_016793065.1 Hyphomicrobiaceae bacterium | reverse complement strand
GGGTGCGGGTCGACCAGAGCTTGATGGTGCCGTCCTCGCCGCCGGTGGCGATGAACTCGCCGTTGGGGGCATAGGCGACGGCCTCGATGCCATCGGTGTGGCCGAGCGGCACGGCGACGGCGGGCGCGGGCGGGGTGGCGCTCGCGGGCGCGAAGGGGCCGGTTGCCGTCGCCGTCGCCGTTGCAGGCGTGGGCGCGGTGGACGGGGCGGCGGCGCTTGCCAGCGGCTCGACCGTCGACGGCGCGAACTTGCCGGTATCGATGCCGACCTTCAGGACGGCACGGATCTCCTTGACCCAGGGCGGCAGGTCGTTGGTGGCGGCGTTGGAGCCGGAGCAACCGGGATCGTTGAAGTCGATCGACAGCGGCTTGCGCTTTTCCTGACGCCGGTCGGGGCCGAAGACGACGCTGAGATATTCCAGCACGTTGTCCTTGGTCTTGATGTCGAACGAGGCGAAGCAGGCGGCGAGCAGCGTGCCGTCGAGGCGGAACAGCACCGCCGAATTGTTCGGGCAATTGTGCGACTGGCATTGCTCGACGAGTACCAGATCGCCAAGGATGCGGTCCTTGAAGGCCTCGATCGGGGTGGCGGCGTCGTGGGATTTGAGCGTGGCGAGGCGCTGCTTGCCGAAGAGGCGGAGCACCTCGGCCTGGGCTTCCGGCACTTTCCAGAAATCGGAAGGGTGCTTGCCGACGAAGCGGCCGAGCGGGCCGATCGAGGCGGCCGGCAGCGGTTGCTGGAAGGCGGTGGCGGGTGTGGCGATTGCCGGCGCGGCCGACGCGGGCGCGGCGCCGCCGCGGGCGAGATAGCCCCAGAGTTCGTCGATCTTGACGGGCGCGAGGCCGGAACTGAAGCGCGAGGCGTCGCGGAAGACCGGTGTGGCGAGCAAGCCGCCGGTCTTGTCGATGAACAGGCGCTGGTCGCCGCGCCGCACCAGGGCGAAGCCCTCGGAAAAGCCGAAGGCGGCGTCGTACTGGGGTGCGATCACGACCTGCCCGGTCTTGTCGGCATATCCCCACTTGCCGGTCTGATCCTGCACCGGGGCAAGGCCGTCAGCGAATTCGCGGGCGGCCTTGAAGCGGGCGGCGATGGCGAGCGTGCCGGTCTTGTCGACGAAGCCCCAGTCGGTGCCATCACGCACGGCGGCGAGGCCTTCGGAGAATTTGCGGCCCTCGGCGAAGCGGGCGGCGATCCCCTTGGGGCCAAGGGCGATGTAGCCGCGCTTGCCGGCCTCGACGTAAAGCGCCATGCCCTCGGAGAAGCCGTAGAGCGCCTCGACCTTGCGGGCGGGGCCGAGCTTGTCGTCGCGGGCGTTCCAGAAATGCCAGGACCCGGCGCGCTTTACCGGCGCGTAACCTTCCGAGACCAGTCCGGCCTCGGTGAAGTCGCCGGCGGCGCGGGAGCGGATGGCGCCGGTCTTGTCGATGTATTTCCAGATGCCGACATTCTTGACCGGCGCCAGGCCCTCGGCGAAATCGCCGGCGTCGTCGAACTGGAAATCAACCGCGACCTTGCCGGTCGGCTCGATGTAACCCCAGCGGCCGCCGCGCTTCACCGCGATCAGTCCGTCCTTCAGGCCGCGGGCTTCCTCGTAACCAGCCGGGACGACGAACTGGCCCTTGCGGTCGATGACGCCCCAGACGCCATTGGATTTTACCGGGGCGAAATCGCCCTCGAACAGGTTGGCGGCCTCGAATTGCGGCTGGACGACGAGCCCGGCGGCGCGGGCCGAAGGGATGGACGCGGCGAGCGCGCCGACCAGCGTCAGGATGGCGGCGAAGAGACCAACCCGTTTCATGCCGAACTGTCCCCGCGCTGGCGTCCTCGATTCAGCCAGGGCAATTGCATGGCTGCGATTGTGACGAGAGCGTGACGCAGCGGCGCCTGTCAAGATCGCCAATGGAGACGCAACGTCACGGGGCACCCGGGGTCGGCGGTCGATCCGGCGCTGTGGCGGGCTTGCAAGCGGTATCGGCGCGGCGGGAGGCGGGATCAGAAGCCGCTTTCGCGGGTCAGCACCTGGGCGGCGCGGCGCAGCGCGCGGCCGGCCGGGCTTTCGCCGCTGGCGGCGATGCGGACGGTGCCGCGTTCGAGCAGCAGCGGCGCGGCGGCGGCGCCCTGCAGGGTGACGGCGAACAGCGAGGCGCGCGGCACGAGGCCGTCGCGCTGTTCGCTGGTGGCGATCGGGCCGCCGTTGACGTCGGCGAGGACGGGCTCGCTGACGTGGTGCTCGGTGCCCTCGGCGATGGCGACAAGGCGCAGCGTGGTGCGGCCGCCCAGCCCAGTTTCCGGCACGAAGACGGCGCTGGCGCCCTGGTTCAGCCGGCGGATGTCGGCCTCGTCGACGAGGGCGCGGACGCTGATGCCGTCGGGGGCGACGATGCGGGCGATTTCCTGGCCCTGATTGATCCAGACACCCGGGCGCAGGGCGGGATCGAGATCGACGACGATGCCGGCCATCGGCGCGCGGATTTCAAGATCGGCGGCGAGGCGTTCGAGGCCGGCGCGGCGCTCGCGGGCGGAGTCGAGTTGCGATGCCAGCACCAGGGCGGACTCACGCTCGCTGGCAACGGCCGGGGTGCGGGCAAGGCGTGTCTGCAGGGCGACGATCTCGGCCTCGACCCGCTGGCGCAGCGCGACAAGCGACGGCGCCTCGAGGCGTGCGAGCACCTCGCCCGGGCGGACCTCGGCGCCGTCGCGAGTCAGGATCTCGACCACGCGCGCCGGCGTCGCCGCATGCAGCGCCGCCTCATTGCCGGCGACGCGGACGGCGGGGGCCTCGACCACGCGGTCGACCGGCAGCACGGCAAACACCAGCACGACGGCGAGAAGCGCCAGCGACCAGCGGGCGCGGCGGCGACGGGCGAGATCATGGCGCATCGCCCACCAGAGCCGCGCCTCGGCCCAGAGCGGCCGGGCGATGAACCAGGCCATCTCGAAGGCGAACAGCGCCAGCCCGAGGAGCTTGAACGACATCAGGTAGACGAGGACGGCGATGCCGACATAGAGGACGAGGCGATAGAGCCAGGTGGCGTAGCCATAGACGACCAGCAATCGCGCGGTCCGCGCGGTCAGATCCGGCGCCGGCGGGCGCGGCAGGCCGAGCAGGACGTGGCGCAGGTGCTCGCGGGTGAGGGCAAAGGCGCGGTCCTGCAGGTTGGGCACGTCCATGAGGTCGGAGAGGGCGAAGTAGCCGTCGAACCGCATGCAGGGATTGAGGTTGATCGCCAGCGAGGTCAGCAGCGACATGGAGGCAAGGGCGCAGGCCATCTGCCGCGGCGCGCCATCGGGCAGGAACGACCAGGCGAGCAGAGCGACGCCCGCCACCAGCATTTCGGCGCCGACGCCGGCCAGAACCACCGACAGGCGCTTGCCGCGCTCGTTCAGTCGCCAGATATCGGTGGTGTCGGTGTAGAGCACCGGCGCGCCGAGCATCAGGGCGACGCCCATGGTCGGGACGCGGCAGCCATGGTGCTTGGCCATGACGGCATGGCCGAGTTCGTGGATGCATTTCAGCGCGAACAGCAGCACGGCATAGAGCGGCAGGCGATCGGCGGAGATCGAGGCGGCGACGCTGGCGGTGAAGCTGTCCCATTGCCGCAGGATGAGGAAGGCGGCCACCGCCAGCAGGCCGGCATAGGCGATGGCGAACCCGCGGGTGAGCAGGACGGCGAAGCGCGGCGCGATGCGGTCGAGAAGCCGGTCGGGGTTGAGCAGCGGAATGCGGAAGAACAGGTAATTGTGGGCGACGGCGACCGCGAGATTGTGGCGGGTGGCGGCCTGCCTGTCGGCCAGCCCCTGCCAGGAATCCTGCCGATCGGCGACGGTCAGTTCGTTCTTCAGCAGGAAGTCGGCGACTTCGGCGATTTCCCTGCGCGACAGGACGAGGCCGGTCGCCTCGGTCAGGTGCTGGCCGAAGCGGGTGGCGTCGCCGCCCTGCCAGTGGCGAATGGCGATACTGGCGGGATAGACGGCGCGGAAATAGGCGTTGCGGACCGGGTCGACGATCTGGAGGCTGGCGCGGCCATCGAGATCGGCGGGGCCGTCGGCATATTGCAGGCCGGGCCGGATCGCCGGCAGGACCAGGGCCGTCGGCGCGGTGTGCGGGGCTGGCGTGGCGACCTCGCTCATGGTCACAGCCCGAGTTTCTGGCGCAGGAAGGCGATCGGGCGGCGGAACAGGTAGAAGCCGAGCGGCACGCGGTCGCCGTCGATGCGGGCGGTGCCGCGAGCGCCGATGCGCGGCGGCTGGCCGGCGGTGAAGCCGGCGAAGACGCGGTAGACCATCTGGTGCTCGGCATTGGCGACCGGGCGATAGCCGATGCGGGTGATCTCGGCTGCCTGGGGGCCGAGCGGGTTGCCATCGAGGAACAGCTTGACCGCCATGCCGGTCTTCAATGCCATGGCATCGGAGACGCCGAGGTCGATGCGCAGTTCCAACTGGGTCGGGTCGACGAGGTCCATCACCCGCTCGCCGGTGGTTACCGGCTTGCCGATCCAGTTCGAGCGGGCGGAATAGACGACGACGCCGGCCTCGGGCGCCTGCACCTGGGTGCGGTCGAGCAGGTCCTGCGCCAGCAGCAGTTCGGCGTCGGCGACGTCGAGGTCGGCCTTGGCGACGGCGATCTCCTCGCCCTCGCGGCGGTTGGCGACGGCGCTCTGGATGGCGCGCTGGTACTTGGCCGAGGCGACGGCGCGGTTCTTGCGGGCGATCTCGAAATCATTGCGCGGCTTGGTGTCGACCATCCGCAGCAGCGGCGCGCCCTTGGCGACCTGATCGCCGGGCTCCACCAGGATGTCGCGGATGATGCCGTCGATCGGCGCGGCAAGCTGGGTCGGGCGGGCGCCGACGACCTCGGCCGGGGCCAGCACGGAAAAGCGTACCGGGAACGCCAGGACCAGCACCGCCAGTGCCAGGGCGCTGACGGCGAAGCGGCTGTGCGACAGGAGACCGACGAGGCGACGGGCCGGGTCTAGGCGGGGATCGGCGAGCGCCGCGTGGGCATGGCCGAACGGGCCGGCGAGGGACGCGAGCAGGGTCTTGTGGGCGTCGGTCCACGGCTCCTTGCGGAACAGGGCGAGGCCGCCGAGCAGGCGGCCGTCGGGATGGCGGATCGGCACCCAGAAGAGATGGGGGAAATCGGCGGCGAAGTGGGCAAGCTCGTCGCCGGCGGTGTCGGCGTCGAGGTGGGAGAGTTGCTGCTTGCCGAGTTCGTCCTCGGACAGGCCGGCGAGCGAGGCGATCAGGATCTCGAAGGCCTGGAGGAACGGCGCCTGCCGGTCGACGCTGGTGGTGCCGGAGGCGGCCTTGACGCGCCAGGCGGGCACGGGGCGGGCGGAGAGGGCCTTCAGCCCGAGCGGGATCTCGCGTTCGAGGAGCAGGGCGCAGTCATAGGGCGCGAGCTTGCGGCCGCCGGTGACCAGCACCGTGCGCAGGGTGTCGAGTCCGCGGGCCTTGCGGAATGCCTCCTCGAGATCGATGAAGGTGGCGACCGGCGACGGCGCCGGCGGCGATTGCGGCGGTGCCGGCTTGAGGCGCGGCGGCAGCGGCACGACCCGCGCCGAGGCGGCGCCGGGCGCCGACACGGCCGGCGCTGCCGGGGGCGGGCTGGCCGGCGCGGGACCGGTCGGCATTGAACCGATCGCGGCGGTGTCGGTCGGAATGGCGCGGGCGAGGGCGGGTTCGGCGGTCATCTGACGCCTCCGACCGGCACGAAGCGGGCGGCGCCGCTCATGCCCGGGGTGACGTCGGCGGGGGCGCCCTCGAAGCGGGCAAGGACGCGGACGGTCTGGCTGACCGGATCGACGGCGCCCGAGACATTGTGGACGCGCGCCGGATAGCTGCGGCGGTTCTCGTCGATGTCGACGGTGAAGCCCTGGCCGGGGGCGAGCCAGTTCAGCCAGCTTGACGGAACGATCAGCTGCAGTTCCGGCGCGGCGGTGTCGACGATGCGCAGCAGCGGCTGGTTGGGGCTGACGACTTCGTGGGTGGCGGCGAGCTTCTCGGCGATAATGCCGGCGAAGGGGGCCTTGATGACGCACATGGCCTGCTTGGCCTTGAGACTGTCGACGTCGGCGGCGGCCTTCTCCATCTCGAACTGCGCCTGGCGGACATTGTAGAGGCCAGCAGAGCCGAGCTTCTGCAATTGGCGGGCGGACTCGAAGGCGTTGCGATGCAGGTTGTGGGCGGCAAGGGCGGCGGCCAGTTCGGCGCGGGTGCGCTGGCAGTCGAACTCGACCAGCGTTGCGCCGGCGGCGAAGCGGTCGCCCTCGCGGAAGGGCATGGCGGTGACGCGGGCGTTGATCTCGGCGCTGATGGCGACGGTCTGCTCGGCCTTGACGACGACGCGGGCGGTGAGATCGGCGCGGGGGCGCGGCTGCTGCCGGGCGGGCGAAACCGAGCCGACCGGGGTGGGGTCAACCTCGCCGAGGCGCATGTCGAAGGCCGAGAACGACACGGCGCCGGAAGGCCGGGAGCCGTGCGCCAGGGCGCCAGGGGACGGGGTGCTGGATGGCTGGTGGCTTGCCAGCGGCGTGCGGGCGAGCCGCGCCGGGGCGGCGGGTTCCTGACCGGGCAGCAGCGACGGCAGCATCCAGGAGGCGACGACGAGGACGGCCGCCAGGGAGAGCCCGAGGGGGAGAAGGCGTTCCTTCATCGGCGCGCCTCCCCGGCGACGGGGGTGGCATCGGCGAGGCGGATCAGGTCGGGCGCGCGGGCAAATGCTTCCGCCTCGGCCTGCCGCAGCCGGGCGGCGAGCGCGTCGGGCGTCTGGCCGGCGGTTCCGGCGCGGTCGATCAGGTCGAGGCCGAAGCTCGTCAGCACATTGGCGTAGGAGCCTTGCACATCGCCATAGGCGGCGTCGCGGCGGGCCTCGGCGAGCAGCAGGTTCATGCGCTCCCGCGTCGCGGCGAGCAGGCCGGCGCGGCCGACGCTCTGCTGGTTCTCGACCTGGGTGGTGAGCTGGCGCTGGACGCGGGCCATCTGTACCAGCGTGCGCAATTCGCGCTGGCTCTGGTCGAGACGCGAGAGGCTGACCTGGGCCTGAAGGATGATGGCGACGGCGAGCGCGCGGGTGCGCTGGCGCTCCAGCTCCGCCTTGCGCTCCATGGCGGCGGACCGGGCGGGGTATTGCAGCACCTTGGTCAGCTGCCAGCTGACGCGGCTGGCGGCCGACAGCCAGCCCTGATGCAGCAGGAAGGGGTTCTGATCGAGCGTGTCGCCGACGGCGAGCGTCAGGTTGGGGAAGAGTTCGAGAAAGGCGATGCGGGCTTCCTCGGCGGTGATGCGTTGCTCGGCGACGGCCTGATGGATCTCTGGGCGGTTGTTGAGGGCGGCGTTGGCGATCTCGGCAAAGCTCATGCGGTTCGCCGACGGCGGTAGTGGTTCGGCGATGCGGGACAGCGGCAGCGGCGCGTCGGGGGGATAGTTGATGAGGGCGCGCAGCTGTTGCTCGGCGCCGACGAGGAGCTTGCGCTGCTGGTCGAGATCGCGGCGGATGCCGAGGAGGTCGCGCTCCGACGCCAGCGCCTCGACCGGATCGGTCAGGCCGGCGGCGCGCAGGCGGCCGGCATTGTCGATCGAGCGGGTCATGTCGGCGTCGAGCCGGCGCAGGCCCTCGTCGAGGGTTTGCAGGGCAAGCGCCCGCCAGAAGACGACGCGGGTTTCCTCGATGAGGTTCTGGGCGGCGCGGCGCTCCTGCTCGGCGGCGATCAGGGCGCGGTGGGCGGCCTGGCGGGAGCGGAAATACGACACGCCGAAATCGAGGATGTTCCAGGAGAACGCCAGCTCGCGGCTTTGCGACACGCGTTCGGAAGAGATGCTGTAGCCGCCGGTGATGGCGGGATTGGCGAGGCTGGCGCTGCTGGAAGCCGGCTGGTTGCTGCGGGCATAGACCTGCGACGAGGCGACGAACTGCGGCAGCATGTCGACGTTCGCCAGGGTGCGGTCGGCCTCGGCCAGCATGCGGGCCATGGCCTCGGCCTTCAGCTGCTGATTGAAGATCAGCATGCGGGCGACGGCGTCGTAAACGGTCAGCGGCCGCGATGTCGGCAGGCTGGCGGTGGCGATGTCGTGCCGGAGTTGCGTGGCGACGGTCGAGGTCCGGAGCATGGCGTCGGATCCGCGCATGCCGCAGCCGGTCGCGCTCAGGGCGAGCGAAACGCAGAGAACTCGGAACAATCGTTGGACAGTGCTTTGCATCTCACCCGTGGGCCCGCCTCTTGAGCCGTTCATAAGATAATAACCTTAACCCCCGGTAAAATGGCGACAGAGCAAGCAGGCGCGCCCGGTCGGCAAGGGCGAGTGCAGGGCGAACGTGGGATTTCAGCGGGGCAATTTCAGGAAATATTAAACATACGGATACAAAGTCGGCGGCAAACCTAGTCAATGTCGGTGCAAAGCCAAAACCATGAACAAAATCTTAAACATTGTCTCCGGCATCAGTCTTGTCATCATTTCGACTACGTCAGCCATGGCGCAAGATTTGCGTGGCGGCCTGACCGACCCGGTCGGCAGCGGCGAGGCGAGCGGCTGGTACATTCGCGGCGGCGTCGGCCTCAATGCGATGTCGGCCGGCGGGCTGTCGCAGCCGGATCTGGCGGCCAATGGCGGCTCGTTCATCGACCAGTCGGTGACCAATACCGCGTCGATCGATCTCGGCGTCGGCTATCGTTTCAACTCGAAGCTGCGGGTCGACGCGACCTGGGAGCTGCGGACGGGGGCGAACCTGAAGGCGGTCGACAATGTGCGCATCCTCAACGGGCGCGGCCAGACGGCGGCGGACATCTACAGTTCCTACGACGCCAACATCCATAGCCAGGTGGCGCTGGTCAATGCCTATTACGACATCGGCACCTGGCACGGCTTCACGCCGTTCGTCGGCGCCAGCCTGGGCGTGGCCCGCAACACCATCTCGGGGCTGTCGGGGGTCAACAACTCGACGATCAACATCTACGACAATGTGGCGCCGTACAATCTGACCAGCCAGATCAACGAGACGTCGAGCTCCTATTCGCACACCAAGACCCGCTACAATCTGGCCTGGGGCCTCAGCGCCGGGCTTGGCTATGCGGTCAACGAGAACCTGACGCTGGAAGCCTCGGGGCGCTATCTCAACCTCGGCAACGGCGCCAGCACCAGCCTGATCAACTGCACCTGCGGCAGCACCGGGCAGCCGATCAAGGTGGGGGCGATGGAGAGTATCGACATGCGGCTCGGCATGCGCTGGAACTTCAGCGATGCGCCGAAGGCGGCGCCGATGGCGATCCCGCGGCCGGTGTCGACGAAGTTCTGAGGCTCGGCCGGCATCGGCCAAGCGACCGTCCAAAACGACAAACCCGGCCTCGCGGCCGGGTTTTTTGTTGGGGGACGCCTGCTGCGTCGCCCGGGGCGCGCCGGATCAGCGGACCCGGGCGGAACCGGTCAGCAGCAGGCGCAGGTAGCTCAGGTCGCCGAAGGTGGTGATGCACTTGATCGTCGGCGGCAGCGCCGTCGGCGCGGTCACCTGAATGCTGACCGTCGCGGTGCTGGTGCCGCCATTGGCGTCCTGCATGATGTAGGTGAAGGTGTCGGTGCCGCCGAACAGCGGGTTGGCGGTGTAGGTGAACGAGCCGTTGGAATTGAACACCACGGTGCCGTTGGCCGTCTGGCCGGAGAGGGCATAGGTGATGGCGTCGTTGTCGGCGTCGGTGTCGTTGGTGGCGACCGAGCCGCTGACCGGCGTGGTGCTGTTGGCGGCGAAGGAATCGTTGACTGCCACCGGCGCGACATTGTCGACCCGCCAGAGGAAGGTCTGGGTGGTGGCGCCGCCGGCCGGATCGGTGGCGGTGATGGTCACCGAATAGCTGCCGGCGCCGATGACGCCGGAGGCGTCGTTGGCGATGGTGCCGGAGATGATGCCGGTCGTCGGATTGATGCTCAGCCCGCCCGGCAGTCCGGAAGCGCCGAAGGTGAGGGCGCCGCCGTCCGGATCGGAGAAATAGCTGCCAATGGCGACCGAGACATTGGCGAGATCGACATTGGCCTGGCCGGGAATGGCGCCGGTCGCCACCGGCGGCCGGTTGACGACGGTCAGCGTCACCGTCGCTGTGCTGCTGGCGCCGAAGCTGTCGGTGACGCGATAGGTGAAGGTATCGCTGCCGGAATAGCCCGGGGTCGGCAGATAGGTGAAGGTGCCGTCGGGGTTGACGGTGACGCTGCCATGGGCCGGACCGGTATCGACGGCGAAGCTGAGGGCATCGCCCTCGGGATCGGAGTCGTTGCCGGCAACCGAGCCGCTGACCGACGTGCCGCTGTCGGTCGAGAAGCTGTCGTTGACCGCGACCGGCGCGGTGTTCGGACGCGGGGCGACAGTGACCGTGACGGTGGCGGTATCGGTGCCGCCATTGCCGTCGCTGACGGTGTAGGTAAAGGTGTCGGTGCCGCTATAGCCGCCGTTCGGGGTGTAGGTGAAGGTGCCGTTCGGGTTCAGCGTGACATTGCCGTTGGTCGGAGCGGTGGCGACGACGTAAGTCAGCGTGTCGCCGTTGGGGTCGCTATCGTTGGTGGCGACGCTGCCGCCGATGGCGGTATTGTAGTTGGTCGAGACGGCATCGTCGCCGGCGACCGGGGCGCCGTTCGACATGGTGATCGTCACCGTGGCGGTGTCGGTGCCGCCATTGCCGTCGCTGACGGTGTAGGTGAACGTGTCGGCGCCGGCATACCCGGCGTTC
>JAEULV010000084.1 GCA_016793065.1 Hyphomicrobiaceae bacterium | reverse complement strand
GCCGCCATCAGTTCCTTGGCGGTGCGGCTGTCGGTGCCGATGCCGTTGAAGATGTCGCCGCGGCGGGCGGCGACGAGGGGGGCGATCTTGTCGAGGCCGCTGGCGACGGCGATGCGGTTGCGGGTGCGGCGCAGGCCGTCGAGCGAGATCGCCAGCGTCCGCGCGTCGAGATCCGACGGCACCGGAATGCCGCGCGCGTCGTAGAACCGGGCGCAGATGGTGCCGACCGCGCCGACGCCCACCGCCTGCTCGATGTCGCCGCCGGTGATCACCCCGGCGCGCACCACGGTCGACGAGCCGGTGCCCATGGCGCCGACGCCGAACACCGCCCAGGTCAACCGGTCCATCAGGTCGAACACCGGCTTGATCGTCGACATCCCCTTCAGCGTGTTGGCCACATGCGCGTCGTCGACGATCGCCGGCGCCGGCAATTGCCAGGCGCGACCGCCGACGGCGGCCGAGAATGTCCGGCAAACCTCGCTCGAATGGCTTTCCTCTTCCGGCCGGCCGATGCCGCCGATCAGCGACACCACGTCGATGTCGGTGGAGCGCCCGCGCGTCGCCTCCGCCGCCACCATCGCCAGCGTCGCCCCGTCGGACACCCCGACCACGTCGCCGGCCGACAGCCGCTGCTCGATCACCCGCGCCACCGCGCCGCCGAGCCGACGCAGCGTATCGGCGGGCGAGGGCAGTTCGTCGATGACGATCGCCATCTTCAGGTCGAGCTTGGCGATGATCTGCCGTTCGAGCTCGGCATTGCGAAGCGCGTGCGGCGCCACCCGGATCTCGATGAAGCCGAGATCGAACGCGTCCTTCAGCGCCCGGCTGATCGTCGATTCCGCCAGGTTGAGCTCGCGCGCGATCTCGTTCTGGGCCATGCGATCCTCGTAGCGCATCCGCGCGATCTTGAGGATGAAGTCGTCATTGCGTTTCGGCCGGGGCATCGCATCGCGTCGTTGGTTGATCGGATCCGACGGTTATAACGACCCCGTCTGATATTCGCAAGAACTTGCATTACGACTTTGGAGTGAATTCTGCATCCGGAGTTTTTATCCGTACCGGCGGTTTTGCCAACCGAATGGGCAGTTCGGCGGCGATCGCGCCGAAACCGTGCGGCAAGGCGGGCGGCAGCGTGCTGCAAGCCCTTGTTCTGCCGCGCGAATGGGCAATTCGAATCGCCCGCCCGACAACGACGCCAGGGGGACGCCAAGGGCTTGTTTCGTGGTCCCGACTGGCATTAGTGTCGGCCGCAGAGGGGGCGGCGCTTCGCGCGTCGCGGCAGCGAAGGGATTACAGAGGTGGATGACGTCAACCTGAGGCAGGCCGCCGATGCGCCCCGCCGCACCGATACCGTCGAGGGCCTGAAGGCCGAGATCCTCGGCAAGCTCACCTATTCGGTCGGCAAGGACCCGATCGTCGCCCGCCAGTACGACTGGCTGCTCGCCACCGTCCACCTGGTGCGTGATCGCGTCATCGATCAGTGGATGGCCTCCACCCGCGAGGTCTATCGCTCCGGCAAGAAGCGGGTCTATTACCTCAGCCTCGAATTCCTCATCGGCCGGCTGTTTCGCGATGCCTTGTCCAATCTCGAACTGACCGTGCCGCTGCGCCAGGCGCTCGCCTCCTTCGGCGTCAAGATCGACGAAATCGCCGAACTCGAGCCCGACGCCGCCCTCGGCAATGGCGGCCTTGGTCGTCTCGCCGCCTGCTTCATCGAGAGCATGGCCACCGTCGGCGTTCCGGCGCTCGGCTACGGCATCCGCTACGAGCACGGCCTGTTCCGCCAGAAGATCGTCGACGGCCGCCAGATGGAAGTGCCGGAGGACTGGCTGTCCCACGGCAACCCCTGGGAGTTCGAGCGGCGCGAGGCGGCCTATGAGATCGGCTTCGGCGGCGCCGTCCATGGCCGCGCCGAATGGGACGGCACCACCAAGCCGGAATGGAAGCCGGCCGAAAAGGTCATCGCCGTCGCCTACGACACGCCCGTCGTCGGCTGGCGCGCCTCCACCGTGACGACGCTGCGGCTGTGGAGCGCCCGCTCGCTCGACCCGATGCATCTCGACGCGTTCAATTCCGGCGACCATGTCGGCGCCTTCCACGAGCGCATGCGCGCCGAGAGCATCTCGCGCGTGCTCTATCCGGCCGACTCGACCCCGGCCGGCCAGGAACTGCGGTTGCGGCAGGAATATTTCTTCACCTCCGCCTCGCTGCAAGACCTCGTCCGCCGCCACGTCCAGCAATTCGGCGACGTTCGCACCCTGCCGGACAAGGTGGCGATCCAGCTCAATGACACCCATCCCGCCATCGCCGTCGCCGAACTGCTGCGCATCCTCGTCGATGTCCACGGCCTCGATTGGGAAACCGCCTGGACCATCACCCGCGGTTCGATCTCCTACACCAACCACACCCTGCTGCCTGAGGCGCTGGAAACCTGGCCGGTGCATCTGATGGAGCGCATGCTGCCGCGCCACATGCAGATCATCTATGCCATCAACGCCCGCATCCTCACCGAGGCCCGCGACGTCGCCGGCGCCGATGACGCCTTCCTCGCGGCGGTTTCGCTGATCGACGAGCATGCCGGCCGCCGCGTCCGCATGGGCAATCTCGCCTTCGTCGGCTCGCACCACGTCAACGGCGTCTCCGCCCTCCACACCAGCCTGATGCGCGAAACCGTGTTCCGCGATCTCGGCCGGCTCTATCCCGACCGGATCGTCAACAAGACCAACGGCATCACCCCGCGCCGCTGGCTGATGCAGGCCAATCCCGGCCTCACCGAACTGGTGCGCTCGGCCATCGGCGACGATTTCATCGCCGACGCGGTGCAATTGAAGAAGCTGGTGCCGCTCGCCGACGACAGCGGCTTCCAGGATGCCTTCGCCAAGATCAAGCGCGCCAACAAGGAGCGCCTCGCCAAGGTCATCGCCGACCGCGTCGGGGTCAAGGTCGATCCCGGGGCGATGTTCGACATCCAGGTCAAGCGCATCCACGAGTACAAGCGCCAGCTCCTGAACATCCTCGAGACGATCGCCCTCTACGATGCCATCCGCGCCCAGCCGAACCGCAACTGGGCGCCGCGCGTCAAGATCTTCGCCGGCAAGGCCGCCGCCAGCTACTGGATGGCCAAGTCGATCATCCGCCTGATCAACGATGTCGCCAAGGTCGTCAACAACGATCCCTCGACCCGCGGCCTGCTGAAGGTGGTGTTCCTGCCCAACTACAATGTCAGCCTGGCCGAGAACATCATGCCGGCCGCCGACCTGTCCGAGCAGATCTCCACCGCCGGCATGGAAGCCTCCGGCACCGGCAACATGAAGTTCGCCTTGAACGGCGCCATGACCATCGGCACGCTTGACGGCGCCAATGTCGAGATCCGCGACCTTGTCGGCCCCGACAACATCTTCATTTTCGGACTCACCGCCGAAGCCGTTGCGCAGGTCCGCGCCAGGGGATACGCTCCCCGCGA
>JAEULV010000075.1 GCA_016793065.1 Hyphomicrobiaceae bacterium | reverse complement strand
GCCCCCTCAGCGCGTGATCAGCGTGCCGGCGCCGTGTTCGGTGAACAGCTCCAGCAGCACCGCGTGCGGCACCTTGCCGTTGAGGATGACGACGCCCTCGACGCCGCGATCCAGCGCCTCGATGCAGGTCTCGACCTTGGGGATCATCCCCCCCGAGATCGTCCCGTCGGCGATCAGCCGGCGCGCCTCGGCGACGGTCAGTTCCTTGATCAGGTTCTTGTTCTTGTCGAGCACGCCCGGCACGTCGGTGAGGAACAGAAGACGCGTGGCGTTGAGCGCCCCGGCGATCGCCCCGGCGAACGTGTCGGCGTTGACATTGTAGGTCTCGCCGTCCTCGCCCGGCGCCACCGGCGCCAGCACCGGAATGATCTCCGACTTGGCCACCACTTCCAGCACCTGCGTGCGCACCGTCTTCGGCTCGCCGACGAAGCCGAGATCGACGACCTTCTCGATGTTGGAATCCGGATCGGTGACCGTGCGGGTGAGCCGCTTCACCGTCACCATGTTGCCGTCCTTGCCGCAAAGCCCGATGGCGCGGCCGCCGGCCTCGGCGATCAGTTGGACGATTTCCTTGTTGATCGAGCCGGCGAGCACCATCTCGACGATCTCGACCGTCTTTTTGTCGGTGATCCGCATGCCGGCGGCGAATTCCGACTTGATGCCGAGCTTGTCGAGCATCGCGTTGATCTGCGGCCCGCCACCATGCACCACCACCGGATTGATCCCGGCGAGCTTCAGCAGCGTGATGTCCTGCGCGAAGGCCTTGCCCAGCGACGCATCGCCCATGGCATGGCCGCCATATTTCACCACGACGGTCTTGTCGTCATAGCGCAGCATATAGGGCAGCGCCTTCGACAGGATCGTCGCCTCGTTGATCATGGCATCGAGCGTCAGCGCGGAAGTTTCGGACATGGCGGTCTCTCGTGACGAAGGGTCGACCGGGTTTTAGACGCTGATCGCGCCCTCGGCAACGGCCTCGGCCGCGATCCTCGCACGCGGTTATTCACAGCCCGATGTCATTCGCAACATTTCCCGTTTGCCCCGGTTGACTTCGCCAAGGCGGTCGAATATCAACCCCGTCAATGCCCAGGTGGCGGAATTGGTAGACGCGCTGGTTTCAGGTACCAGTGGGTAACACCGTGAAGGTTCGAGTCCTTTCCTGGGCACCACCCCTACTACCAAGAGGGTGAGCAAGATCCGGATACCGCCAAAGTCCCGGATAAACACCCGTTATACTTCCCCCATCTACTGCCAAGGCAACCCGATTTCTGTCGTCCGCGACTGATCAATGCGCCGTCTGCCGCGCAATTGTCGGCGACAAGCCGGATCACGGCCGATTCTCTCGACCGAAGCCGACATCAGCATCATGAGTTGAAATGGAAAATCGCATTCGGGATCGTCTTGTTCCGACCAGGCGACCATGCATTTTCCTTGGCGGTCGCGTCCTGATCTGCCACACAGGCGCGACGGGTCCATCAGTGATCGCAACGATGGGCGGGATCTGCCTGGATGCGGGGATGAACGACCTCTGGCTGTTTTCAACCAGCGTGGCGCTGCTGCTCGCCATGCCGGGGCCAACCAACACGCTGCTGGCCGTCGCCGGCGCCACGGCCGATGCTCGCCGGCTGCTGTCGTTGCTGGCGGCAGTGATCGGCGGCTATGCCGTTGCGATCAGCGTGCTGCGCATCGGCCTTGCGCCGCTGGTTCAGGCGGCGCCGGTCCTTGCCAGCCTTGCCCGGTTGATTGTCGCCGCCGTGCTGATCCGGGCAGCCATCAAGTTGTGGCACCGCGACATCGCCACCGACGCGGCCAATAGCCCGGCGACCCCGACCGTGGTCTTCACCACCACGGCCTTGAATCCCAAGGCGCTGGTGTTGGCATTCGGCCTCCTGCCGTTCGAGCACGGGCTGCCGGTCCTGCATCTCGTTGTCGCTACCGCCCTCGGCCTGGCCAGCGCCCTGCTCTGGATCGGCATCGGCGCGACGATCGACCGGCGGCTCCGGCATCGTTCGCCCCGCCTCGTGCCGCGCATCGGCGCCGGCGTGCTGACGGCCTTCGCCGGCCTGATCGGCGCTTCCGCCTTCGTCTGACCGCCGGCGGGTCCCTTCCCTCGCCGTCGACCGCGCGCGCCCCTCGCGTTACCGTCCCGGCTTCTTCTCATCGCGCCGACAGGGTGAAAGCCGACTGACGCGCCATGCCGGGAACCGGCTCGGCGCGGGCAAACACCGTGATCGACAGGATCATCACAACAGCCGCCGCCAGTGCCATCCGCTCGACCCAAGCCTTGCCCCGCTTGATTGCCATCGTCCATCTCCCGCTGTTTAGATGGTTTAATTTTGATCGTGATAGTCAGCGTTTTCAAACAATGGCAATCCGAACCGGCGATCGGACGGAAAAGACCATTTTCCCGCGCCGGCCAGCCGGAGTTTTTCTTTCGGCACCCAACCAAGCCGCGCCGGTCCCCCGCCGGGCAATGACGCCAACCCATCGGAGTCCCTCGGAGGCGGCCGGCCATGGTTCACGCAAGGTCAAAGCGAAGCGGATTTTTAAGCATAAATTAGAGGCATTGCCCTAGCCTGACCCGACAGTCAGTTCGACCTCCGGCTTCCTCGATGGAGCCGGAAGTCCCGTCGCTTCCGGGGTCCAGCATGGCATTTTTCAATTCGGCAACACCCAATCGCACGAAGGCCAAGCCGATCGCGCCGGACCACCAGAGCCCACTCGCGCATGCATTGATCTCCCTGGAAAAGCGCTACGTCTTTGACGCCGCCCTCGCCACGGAACTCGCCAGCCATGTCGCGCCCGACGCCGCCCTTGCCGACGATGTGTCGCGCGGCCCCTCGCTCGGCACCGCGCTGGTCGCCGCCGCCGAGCCGGTCGCCACGCCGGCGCCCGGCGACCGCGACGACACCTCGGTCCTTGACGGTGCCGCCGACGCGACGGCCGGCCGCGCCATCTATTTCATCGACGGCAATGTCGACCAGCGCGAGGCGCTGCTCGCCGGCCTGCCAGCCGGCGCCGAGGTCGTCATCCTCGATCCGGCCCGCGACGGTATCGCCCAGATCGCCGCCGCGATGACCGGGCGGAGCGGCATCGATCAGGTCCACATCTTCGCCCATGGCGGCGAGGGCACCCTCAGCCTCGGCTCCGGCGTGCTCGATGCCCAGTCGATGAACGGCATCTATCGCGCCACGCTCGCCGGCATCGGCACCCACCTCGGCGACAATGCCGACATTCTCGTCTACGGCTGCAACTTCGCCGAGGGCGCCGACGGCGCTGCCGCCGCCGATCTGCTGTCGGCCCTGACCCGCGCCGATGTCGCCGCCTCCACCGACCTGACCGGCGCCGCCCGCCTCGGCGCCGACTGGTCGCTCGAATACCAGACCGGCAGCATCGAAAGCCGGACCCTGTCCTTCGACGGCTTCGACGCCACCCTCGACGTCGCCAGCATCTCCGCCTCCGGCGTGCCCTCCACCAACGGCCTGCACAATGTCGGCGCCTCCGCCACCTGGAGCAATGTCGCCACCGTCGGCGGCCAGCCGGTGGATATCCGCGCCACCGTCATCGCCGCCGACGCCTCCGCCAACATCACCTTCGGCACCACCGGCGACGACCTGCGCATGGAGCTGGAAAACGGCACCGCGACGGTGCAATGGGACCTGCTGCTGGCCGGCACCGGCACCGCCATCGCCGCCGATGTCAACTTCCAGATCACCGACCTCGACGGCCCCAATATCGAGTCGGTTTCCGCCTCGACCGGCTTCACCGTCGACGCCAACACCAACCTCGCGGTCAGCACCCTCGGCGCCGTCGTCACCGCCGCCGGCACCCAGAACCAGAACAGCGAGCCGGTTTCGATGATCCGGTTCAGTTGGACCGGCGTCAGTTCGATGACCGTCGACTATACCGCCACCTCGGGCAACGACATCCGCATCTTCAACCACGACGGCGACCTTGATCTGGCCTTTGCCAATCCGGTGACCGTCGGCACGCCGATCCTCGATCTCGACACCGGGACCGGCGGCATCGACTACGCCACCACCTTCACCGAAGGCGGCGCCGGCGTCTCGATCACCGATCCGACCGTCAGCATCACCAATTCCACCAATATCCAGACCGCCACCATCGTCCTCACCAACGCCCAGGCTGGCGACAGCCTGACCCTCGGAACCCTGCCCGGCGGCATCTCCGGCTCGGTCGATACCTCGGTTCCCGGCCAGATCACCGTGACGCTGACCGGCAACACCACCGCCGCCAACTACCAGACGGCGCTGAACAACATCACCTTCGCCAACTCGTCCAACGATCCGGACACCACGCCGCGCACCGTCACCTTCGAACTTGCCAACATCGCCTATACCTCGGCGACATCGACGACCACGATCAATGTCGTGCCGGTCAACGATCCGCCCGTGGCGACCGATGATGGCTATGCGACGACGGTGAACACCGGTGTCTCCGGCGATGTCAGCGGCAATGACAGTGATCCCGACGGCAATCCGCTCACCTTCGCGCTCGCCACCGGCCCGGCCCATGGCAGCGTCACGCTGAACCCGAACGGCACCTTCACCTACACCCCGAACGGCGGCTATGCCGGCAGCGACAGCTTCACCTACACCGCCGACGACGGCAATGGCGGCACCGATACCGCAACTGTCACCATCACCATTGCCGGCGCCCCGGTCGCCGGCGACGATGCCGTCTCGACCAGCTTCAACACCGCCGTCAGCGGCAGCGTCGCCACCAACGACAGCGACCCCAATGGCGACACGCTGACTTACGTCGTCGCCACCGCTCCGACCAACGGCAATGTCACGCTGAACCCGAACGGCACCTTCACCTACACCCCGAACGGCGGCTATAGCGGCACCGACACCTTCACCTACACCGTCAGCGACGGCAATGGCGGCACCGATACCGCCACCGTCACGGTCACCGTCGGCACCAACCCCAACCTGCCGCCGGTCGCCGGCGACGACAGCTTCTCGACCGGCGTCAACATCGCCGTCAGCGGCACCGTCGCCACCAACGACAGCGACGCCAACGGCGACACCCTGACCTACGCCGTCGCC
>JAEULV010000063.1 GCA_016793065.1 Hyphomicrobiaceae bacterium | reverse complement strand
TCGCGCGGCGTCCATACCTTCAACGGCGAAGACGGTATCGATTTGCTGATCCTCGACTGGTCGGCATCGACGAGCGCGGTGCTGTGGAACGGCTATTCGAGTTCGCATTCGTACTACGCGACCACGGTCGACAATGTCGGTCAGCAGATGTGGTTCTCCGGCACCGACCGGTTCGCGCTGACGGGCGGCTCGGGCAATGACGACCTGCGCGGCGGGGCGCTTGCGGATACGCTGACCGGCAATGCCGGCGACGACATTTTCCGGGGCGGGGCGGGCGATGATCGCTTCATCGGCGGCAGCGGTGTCGACTATGTCATTTCCGACCAGTCGGGTCGAAGCGGTGATTTCATCCTCAGCCTGCTGGCATCGCAATCGGCCATGGTGACGACGCAGTCGACGCAGTGGCAGGGGATCGAGGGCATCAACCTCGTCACCGGCAGCGGCAACGACCAGATCGACCTGCGCGGCATCACCGCCCTGGGCCTGCCAGGCGGGGCGGGCGGTTCGGTCCTGACCTCGGGGCTCGGCAATGACACATTCGCCATCGATCTCGGCTCGCGCGGCGTCCATACCTTCAACGGCGAAGACGGTATCGACACGCTGATCCTTGACTGGTCGCAGTCGCTCGAAGCGGTGCTTTGGAACGGCTATTCGAGCTTCTATTCGTATTATTCGACCACAGCCGACAGCGTCGGTCAGCAGATGTGGTTCTCCGGCACCGACCGGTTCGAACTGACGGGTGGCGCGGGCAATGACGATCTGCGCGGCGGGGCGCTCGCCGACACGCTGATCGGCAATGGCGGGACGGACGTGCTGTCGGGCTATGACGGCGATGACGTCTATGGCGTCGACAGCCTCGCCGACGTCATCAACGACAGCGCCGGCATCGACACGGTGCGTGCCTCGCTGACCTGGACGCTGGCGGCCAATCTCGAAAACCTTGAACTCACCGGTTCCGCCGCCATCGACGGCACCGGCAATGCCAGCGCCAACCGGCTGAGCGGCAATGCCGGAGACAACACGCTGGCGGGCCTTGCCGGCAACGACACGCTGAATGGCGGGCTCGGCAACGACCGGCTGGACGGTGGCGCCGATTACGACACCGCCGACTATGCCGGCGCGTCGGCCGGCGTGACGGTGAACCTGTCGGTGGCGGGCGCGCAGGCGACCGGCGGCGCCGGCAGCGACACGCTGGTGTCGATCGAGGCTCTGGCCGGGTCGGCCCATGGCGATCATCTCACCGGCTCCTCGGGCGACAACCGGATCGACGGCGCAGGCGGCGGCGACCAGCTGTTCGGGCTGGCCGGCGCCGACACGCTGATCGGCGGCGAGGGCAACGATACACTCGACGGCGGCGCCGATGGCGACAGTCTCGATGGCGGCGCCGGCTCGGACACGGTCAGCTATGCCGCATCGGCGACGGGCGTCACCGTCAATCTGGCTACGCAAGCGGCCAGCGGCGGCGAGGCCACCGGCGACACGCTTTCCGGGATCGAGAATGTCGTCGGCTCGGCGCTGGCCGATCAGTTGACCGGCTCGGGCGATGCCAACACCATCGCCGCCGGTTCGGGCGACGATACGGTCATCGGCGG
>JAEULV010000047.1 GCA_016793065.1 Hyphomicrobiaceae bacterium | reverse complement strand
GCCGCGTTCGCGCCCGGCCTCAGCGGAAGCCGCCGAGCGACGGCGCCGCGCGCAGCATCTGGCTCAGCAGGCCGAGGTCCTGGCCGCCGGTGCGGGTGGTGCGGCTGATGAAGTCGAACACCTTGCCGTCCTGCAGGCCGTAATTCCCGACTTCCTTCACCGTGCCCTTGTCGTCGAAATACACCGCCAGCACCCGCTGGTCGACGACCCGGTCGCCGAGGAATTCCAGCGACCGCGACCGCTTCTGCGAGATGTAGTAGAACACTTCGCCGCCGATCGTCGCCGTGGTCGACGGCGAGCCGAGCACCAGCAGCACCTGCTCGCGCGACGAGCCGACGGAAACCTGGTCGATGGCGCTTTGGGAAATGATATAGCCGTGGGTCAGCTCCTGCCCGGCGCAGCCGGTAAGCAGCAAGGACCCGGCCACGAGGCCGCCGGTGAGGATCGTGCGCATCGTCATCCGATCAAAGTTCCGCATCAATATTCCCCCTGCAGCACGATCCGGTCGAACTGATCCGACTTGACCGGAAAAAGCTAGCGTCCGCAATCAACCCGGCGCCGAACTCGAACCCGACGGATCGCCCCCGGCGCGAGGGTTCGCCCCGCAATTCGTGTCGGCGCCCATCTTGGCTTATTCCCTATCCTGCGATAGGTCCTCGCACAACCACCGTCGAGATGGAAACCCGATGATCTTCAGCCTGTTCAGCCGTCGCCGGGAGCCAGTCTTCCAACGCCTCTATGGCGAGATCGTGTCGCAGGCCCGTCTGCCGGTATTCTATCGTCAGTATCGCGTGCCCGACACGGTCGAGGGTCGTTTCGAGATGATCCTGATCCACCTCATCGTCCTGTTCAAGCGCTGCGAGGGCGAAAGCCGCGAGACGCTGGCCGAGGCGCAGAAGGTGCTCGACCATTTCTTCATGGAGATGGACAAGTCGATCCGCGAGATGGGCGTCGGCGACGTCACCGTGCCGAAGAAGATGCGCAAGCTCGGCGAGGCCTATGCCGGGCGCGCCGCCGCCTATGGCCCGGCGCTCGCCGCCGGCGATGCCGGGCAACTGGTTCAGGCGCTCGCCCGCAATGTCTATCACGGCATCGACGACAATTCCGCCGCCGCCCCGCTTGCCACCTACGTGTTCAGCGCTTACGACGCGCTGAAGGCGGTGCCGGCCGGGGACATCCTCGCCAACCGCATCCCCTGGCCTGTGCCGGCGAACCTTGATGCCGGCGAGGGAGTGAGCCAGTCATGAGCGATGCCGCATTCGTCCCGCCGTTCACCCGGCCGCAACTGGTGCTGGAGCTGCCGCCCGACGGGCTGACGGTCAACGTCGTCGCCTCCGTCGCCGATTGCCGCGCCCTGGCGGATTTCATGGACCTGCCGTCGATCGACCGGTTGACCGCCGAATACCTCGTGCGCTCCTGGGGCAAGTCCGGCCTCATCGTCACCGGCAAGGTCGTCGCCGACGTCATCCAGACCTGCGTCGTCAGCCTCGAACCGGTCCCCGAGCACATCGAGGAGCCGGTCGAGGTCAAGTTCATGCTGCCGGCCGACCTGGAGCGCTACATCCGCAAGCAGGAAGAGGCCGGCGAGATCGACCTTGACGGCGAGGCTGTCGATCAGCCCGACGAGTTCGACGGTCAGTCGATCGACCTTGGCCTGCTGACCATGGAGTTCCTGGCGCTCGGTCTCGATCCCTATCCGCGCAAGCCCGGCGTTGTGTTCGATCCCGAGGCCTTCGGCGTCGGCCCGGCGCCGGACGAGAAGGTTTCGCCCTTCGCCGCCCTCGCCAAATTGAAGCCGGCGGACGAATAGACATTTCGGACGGTCCCGCCAGGTGCCGCCGGAAATGGCGGCATCGGCGTCGGCCCGCCAAAAAAGCCGTTGTTTCGCTCAGGGGAAGCGCTATTGTCCGCGCTCCTCGCCCGGCTCAACGACACTCGCCGGAGCTCGAGCTGGATTGGTTGGGATTTGATGGCGTCCACTATCACGATTTCGCTCGACGCCATGGGTGGCGACGCCGGACCTGAAATGGTCATCGGCGGCGCCGACGTGGCGCTGGTCCGTCGCCCCGACATCAGGTTCGTGCTGTTCGGCGACGAGGCGCGCCTCGCGGCGATCGTCGAGCGCTTTCCCCGCGTCAAGGCCGCCTCCCGCGTCGTCCACGCCGAGGTGGTGGTGCGCATGGACGACAAGCCGAGCCAGGCGTTGCGCGCCGGCCGCTGGAAGTCGTCGATGTGGAAGGCGATCGAGGCGGTCAAGGCCGGCGAGGCCCAGGTCTGCGTCTCCGCCGGCAATACCGGCGCGCTGATGGCGATGTCCAAGTTCTGCCTGCGCACCATGGCCAAGATCGACCGCCCGGCCATCGCCGCCATCTGGCCGACCATGCGTGGCGAATCGGTGGTGCTCGATGTCGGCGCCACCGTCGGCGCCGATGCCCAGCAATTGATCGACTTCGCCGTCATGGGCTCCGCCATGGCCCGCTCGCTGTTCGGGCTGGAGCGGCCGAGCGTCGGCCTGCTGAATGTCGGCGTCGAGGAGGTCAAGGGCCTCGAGGACGTCAAGACCGCCGGCAAGCTGCTGAAGGAAGCCAACCTGCCGCATCTCGACTATCAGGGCTTCGTCGAGGGCGACGACATCGGCAAGGGCACGGTCGACGTCGTCGTCACCGAGGGCTTTTCCGGCAATATCGCCCTGAAGACCGCCGAGGGCACCGCCAAGCAGATCGCCGGCTATCTGCGCGAGGCAATGAGCCGGTCGTGGCTGGCCAAGATCGGCTATGTTCTGGCCAAGGGCGCCTTCGACAGCCTGCGCGCCAAGATGGACCCCCGCAAGGTCAATGGCGGCGTCTTCCTCGGCCTCAACGGCATTGTGGTGAAAAGCCACGGCGGCACCGACGCGGAAGGCTTTGCCGCCGCCGTCGAACTCGCCTACGAAATGGCCCGCAACGACCTAACGGCCAAGATCGCCCACGAGCTTGGCATGTACCACCGCGCCAGCTTCGTCGCCGAGACGAACGCCAGGAACGCGGCAGGCGGCGAGGGGATTGCCCCCGCCTCAGACGAAGGGATGTCCTAAGCATGATCCGCTCCGTCATCCGCGGCATCGGCAGCTACCTGCCCGATGAAGTGATCACCAATGCCGATCTCGCCAAGGTCGTCGACACTTCGGACGACTGGATCCGCGAGCGCACCGGCATCACCCAGCGCTATCGCGCCGCGCCGGGCCAGATGACCTCGGATCTGGCCACCGAGGCCGCGCGCCGCGCCATCGACAATGCCGGGTTCGATCCCGACACGATCGATCTCATCGTGCTGTCGACCTCGACGCCGGACTACACGTTCCCGGCGACCGCGACCACGGTGCAGGCCAATCTCGGCATCACCGGCGGCGCCGCCTTCGACGTCCAGGCCGTCTGCACCGGTTTCGTCTATGCCCTTGCCATCGCCGACAATTTCATCAAGGCCGGCACCCATTCGCGCGTGCTGGTGATCGGCGCCGAGACCTATTCGCGCATCCTCGACTGGAACGACCGCAACACCTGCGTCCTCTTCGGCGACGGCGCCGGCGCGGTGGTGCTCGAGGCCGAGCAGGGCGACGGCACCATCGCCGATCGCGGCATCCTTGCCACGCGGCTGCGCTCCGACGGCCGCCACAAGTCGCGGCTCTATGTCGACGGCGGCCCGTCCTCGACCCAGACCGTCGGCCATCTGCGCATGGAAGGCAATCAGGTGTTCAAGCTCGCCGTCGGCATGGTGCCGCAGGTGCTGCATGAAATCCTCGACGACAACAACGTGCCGATGAGCGACATCGACTGGTTCGTCCCCCACCAGGCCAACAAGCGCATCATCGACGCGACCGAGCAGAAGCTCGGCATCGGTCCGGAGAAGGTGGTGCTGACGGTCGATCTCCACGCCAACACCTCGTCGGCGTCCATTCCCCTCGCCCTCGACGTCGCCGTCAAGGACGGTCGAATCAAGCCGGGCCACCTGGTCCTGCTCGAGGCGATGGGCGGCGGCTTCACCTGGGGCGCCGCGCTGGTGCGCTGGTGAGATCGCAGCTTGAGGTCGTGCCGTTGGGTTAGTCCCCGCCGCGACCGTCGAGTGCTGGGATTTTGACCGGAAAGTCGGTCGCCAACGCCGTGTTTGCGACCATTTTACCGTGAGTTGGCCCCGATTCTTTTGTGTTTGGGCCTCTTATTGCGGTCTTTGCGTATGTCTCCCCGTTGACCCGGCGGTTGTGAGGCAATACGTTGATCCCAATAAAAAGACATCCGTCTGATATTTCAGCGACATCAACCACTAAGGGGCTTTTGTCATGGGGGGCAGAACCGTTACGCGTGCCGATCTGTGCGAGGCCGTGTATACGAAGGTGGGCTTGTCGCGGACCGAGTCCGCCGAGCTTGTCGAAACCGTCCTGGCCGAGATTTCCGATTGCCTCGTCAGGGGCGAGTCGGTCAAACTCTCGTCGTTCGGTTCGTTTCTCGTCCGCTCCAAGGGCGAACGCATCGGCCGCAATCCGAAGACCGGCGAGGAGGTTCCGATCTCGCCGCGTCGGGTGATGGTGTTCAAGCCGTCCAACGTGTTGAAGCAGAAGATCAACACCGCGTTGTCCGGCGACGGGGAGTGAGCGACGCCCGAGCGACGCCCGCTTCAGTCTCGTTTTGCTGAGTGGGCGTTCGAATGGTCGCGGACAAAGGTCCAGATGCGTTTCGTACCATCAGTGAGGTGGCAGAAGAACTGGATCTGCCCCAGCACGTGTTGCGTTTTTGGGAAACGCGCTTCAACCAGATCAAGCCGCTGAAACGTGGCGGCGGCCGGCGTTTCTACCGCCCCGACGATATCGATCTGCTGCGCGGCATCCGCCATCTGCTTTACGGCGAAGGCTACACCATCCGCGGCGTGCAGCGCATCCTGAAGGAACAGGGCCTGCGCTTCGTCCAGAACATCTGGCGCGAGGGCGCCCCCAGCCTCGACAGCCTGCCCCGTGACGACCGCTTCGAGCGCCCGCCGCTGGAGCGGCGGCTGGCCGGCTATGTCGACGAGGCCGGCCCGGACGGCGACGATCCCGGCGATGCCGATACCGGGACCGATGGCGACGACATGGCGAGCCTCGAACAGGAGTTCGACGGCGAGATCGAGATGCCCGAGCCTCCGCCGGCGCCCCCGGCGTCTCCGCCCCCGCGCTCGCCGACGCCCGCCGTTGCCCCCGAGCCGATGCGGCTCGAACGGATGGCGCCGCCGACGCCGGCCCCCAGCCCGCCGCCGGAACCGGCTCGCCCCAATGTGCTGCGCGTACCGCAGATCGCCACCGGCACGTTCGGCACCGCCGCCCCGCAACACGCCGGATCGCGGCTGTTCCAGCCGCCGCCGGAGGCGCCGCGCGCCGTCGCCCAGCCGCCGCAGCCGCCGCGACCGGTCACCGCCCCACCTTCGTCGATGTTTCGAAACGACGACCCGCCGCCGCCGCGCGGCATCATCGTCGATCCGCCCGAGCCCCGGACCCAACCCGTCATGGACAAGCATCCCTCGATCATCGACCGGCTGCGCGGCGCCACGGGCTCGTCGCGTCCGGACGCAGCGCCGGTCGAAACCGGCGGCAGCAAGGGGCAATTGTCCCGTGACGACGTGCGAAAGCTGCAGTCGATCCTGTTCGAACTGCTGGAATGCAAGCGCGTCCTCGATCAGGCCCGCTAGATCCGGCCGGCACGAGCACGGCGAAACACGCGATTTCCGCCGTTTTCGGGGGATCGCGCCGTCTTGCGTCCGGCTCGGGCTTTCATTCCGGCAACGGGCGTGACACAACAGCGGCCATGAACGGCGTCGCCTGAGCTCCAGCGGCGCTTCTCCTGGATCTTGCCCGCGCCGACCGCGCGGGCCGCCGAAGAGTAGCCGTCGCAATGAACTCCATCGTCCAGTCGATCACCAACGCCATCCCGCCGATCAACCGCGAGGGCTACCCGTTCATCGCGATCTTCGCCGGCCTCACCTTCGTCATCGGCTGGTTCTTTTCGCCGCTGTTCTGGATCGGCATCGGTCTCACCATCTGGTGCGTCGCCTTCTTCCGCGATCCGCCGCGCGTCACACCGGTCGACGCCGATCTGGTGATCTCGCCCGCCGATGGCCGCGTCTCGCAGATCGGCGCCGTCGTGCCGCCGCGCGAACTCGGCCTGGGCGAGGCCCCGATGCTGCGCATCTCGGTGTTCATGAACGTCTTCAATTGCCACGTGAACCGGGCGCCCGTCGCCGGCCGCATCTCGCGCATCGCCTACAAGCCGGGCAAGTTCCTCAATGCGGAACTCGACAAGGCGAGCGAGGACAATGAGCGCAACGGCCTGGTGATCGACATGGAAGGCGGCCGCCGCATCGGCGTCGTGCAGATCGCCGGCCTCGTCGCCCGCCGCATCGTCGGCTGGGTGCGCGAGGGCGAGGACCTGCAGGCCGGCGAGCGCTTCGGCATGATCCGCTTCGGCTCTCGCCTCGACGTCTATCTGCCGGAAGGCGTCGTTCCGGCCGTGTTCGTCGGCCAGACGGCGATCGCCGGCGAAACCGTGCTGGCCCGCTTCGCCACCGCCAATACCCTGCTGCTGTCGCGCGTCGCCTGACCGGGTTGCGCCCACAAGGAACCCCGAGCATGGATCCCACGCCAGCAACTCCCGATCCCGGTCGCCGGCGCTTCGCCCAGCTGCGGCGCATCCCGATTCGCCTTGTCGCGCCGAATGTCGTGACGCTGATCGCGCTGTGCTGCGGCCTGACCTCGATCCGGATGGCGTTCGATTCCCGCTGGGATTGGGCCGTCGCCGGCATCGTTTTCGCCGCCATCCTCGACGGCGTCGACGGCCGGCTGGCGCGGGCGCTGAAGGGCACGTCCAAGTTCGGCGCCGAGCTCGACAGCCTCGCCGACTTCGTCAATTTCGGCGTCGCGCCGGCGCTGCTGCTGTATTCGTGGGTTCTGGTCAACATCAAGTCGCTTGGCTGGATTGCCGCGCTGCTGTTCGCCATCGCCGCCGCGCTGCGCCTGGCGCGGTTCAACTCGATGCTCGACAAGCCCAAGCCCGACTGGCAGTCGGACTTCTTCACCGGCATTCCCGCCCCCGCCGGCGCCCTGACGGTGTTGCTGCCGGTCTATCTGTCGGAGATCGTTGGCCACGCCCCCCCCTCCGAGGTCGCCTGGCTGGTGCTCGTCTACGTGCTGTTCGTCGGCTTCATGATGGTGTCGACCGTGCCGACCTGGTCCGGCAAGAAGATGAGCGCCAAGGTTCCGCGCGAGCACGTGCTGCCGCTGCTTGCCGGCATCGTCGCCTTCGTCGCGCTCCTGGTGTCCTACCCGTTCCATACGCTGGCAGTGATCACGCTCGCCTATCTCGCCGGCCTGCCCTTCGGCTGGCGCCAGTGGCACAGCCTCGCCGCCGAGCACGGCACCGAGGTCGAACCCGAGCCGATCGCCGCCGAGGTCCTGGTCGGCGACGAGGCGATCGACGAAGACCCGCCCGAGGATGCGTCAATGCCGCCGCCGGCCTCCGAGCCGCGCTGAAATCCGCGTCACCCAACCGGCATTACGACGTCGGCGTCCCGACGCCGGCGATCCACGACGTGATCAGACAGCAAAAATCTCCGGAAACAGCCGTTCCCGGAGACGAATGCAAAGCGACAAGATGCTGTCTGACAGGATCGCTCCCGGATGAGGAGTGTAGCCGACCGGAACTTGTCCGGTCGATTGCGAGGCGCGGTGCCCGGCCCCGAAGGCGCCGCGCCTTGGCCGCTCCGTCGCGCGATCAGCGGCGGCGCTGGCTGCGGGCGTTGATCGTGGCCGGAGCCGGCTTGCGCATCAGGCTCTCCAGGTCGATCACCGCCTCGCGCGTGCCCTTGTCCGGGCCGCCCGTGTCGTCATAGGGCAGGCTCATGATCGCCGTGCCCATCGCCACGCTCGACAGCGTGATCAGCAGTCCGAGGAACAAGAGGATCGTCGGGGTATAGGGATCGTTTGCGGTCGAGATCAGCGTCCACAGATGCGCCGTGTCGAAATACAGCATGGCGGCGAGCATGATCACCGTGACGCCGAAGCCGATCAGCCAGTTGATCGCCAGGGTCCGCAGCAACGTGTTTTTCGGCAGATAGCGGTGCTCGTTCACGACTTGCTCCTCGGCCCGATGGTCCGGACCTTGCTGCTTGCTCGACGGGTCGGCCTTTGCGCCGCTGCCCGCCCGATCCGGAAAAACCACGCCGCGTCCCGCGCTCTTCAAGCAGCCCGCGACTCCTTCGTCCGAACGGCCTCGACGCACGACGCCGAACGGTTCTTGACAGGTTCGCACCGTCACGCCGCTGACGCAATATGTCGAATGCGGGATCGATGACTTGATTAAGGTCACTGCGGCAATTGGGGCTATCCGGCATAGTTGCTATACTGTCCGTCATCGCGGGGTCGGCAAGATCGGCGATGACGAAAAATGACGAGCCGGAATCCGCCCGAACGGCGGTTCACGCGCTCGCGGAGGAAACGGTCGCGGTTTGGAACGCTGCCGTCATCATTTGTTAACGCTGCGTTTGCATTCGCGGGTGCATGATTGGGTGCATCCGTGAAAGTGTTGATGCCACGGAGAAAATCGGATTCGGTCGACACCGGGTCCGCCGGGCTGGCATCAGTTGTGCAAGGCAGTGTTGAGACGAGGCAGGACAAGGCGCAAGCCTGACAATGCCGAAGCAATGCAAACCAAGCGAGGTGCCCCATGTCGGGACCCATGATGCACAGGGGCGAGCTGCCGCCCGGATGGACCAGCGCCGATGCCCAGGGCGCCGGCCTCGAAGCCCGCCTGACAATCGAGGCGCGGATTGCCGAAATGCGCCGGTTGCTCGACCGGATGCGCCCGACGACCAGCGCCGAAGCCCTCGGCGCCCTGCGCGCGGCCTTCCCCGACGTGCCGCTGCAGCACCGCGTTGCCGCCGCGACCCGGCTTCAGGGTGAGCGCTGATCCACGCCAGACAACGCTTCGCTGCGGTGCCATAAAAATGCTGCGATGCGGAAAACCTGTTTTACTACAAGCGTTTGTCGTGAAAGTGTCATTGTCGGGCTGACTGTTATTTGAGTTATTGGTCAAAGTTTGTGCGTGTTCTTGTCGCCATGCCCGGCCTCGCCCGCGATCCATCTCGCCCCGATCGTCTCCGCCGCGCCGCCACGGCCGCCTCTCCCATGCGTCACATTGCCGCTGGTGGATGAACGATCGCCGCGCGCCGTCGCCGGCCGCATCGGTCCCGCCGCCGCTCGCCCCTGCTTGTCGCGCCCGGCTGCGGCCAGCGACGAGCCGCCGGCCGTCGATTTTCGCCATTGTGACGCCCGCCGTGAAGCTCGCCCTGAAGCCCGCCGGCGCCCCGGCAACCGGGACGCCGCTTGAGGCGCCTCACGCCCCGCGCAGCAGCTTGATGATGCCGGAGAAGTCGGTTGCGGCGCCGCCGTTCTGGCAGAACACCTGATAGAGCTGCGCCGCCTGGGCGCCGAGCGGCGTCGAGGCCCCGGCGGTGCGCGCCGCGTCCTGCGCCAGCTTCAGGTCCTTCAGCATCATCGCCGCCGCGAAGCCGGGGGCATAGTCGCGATTGGCCGGGCTCGCCGGCACCGGCCCCGGCACCGGGCAATAGCTGGTCATCGACCAGCACTGGCCCGACGACTTCGACGAGATGTCGTAAAGCTTCTGCGCATCGAGCCCGAGCTTTTCCGCCAGCACGAAGCCCTCCGCCACCGCGATCATCGAGATGCCGAGGATCATGTTGTTGCAGATCTTCGCCGCCTGCCCGGTGCCGAGACCGCCGGCATGGACGATGGTCTTGCCCATCAGCTCGAGGAACGGTCGTGCCGCCTCGACATCGGCCTCGTCGCCGCCGACCATGAACGTCAGCGTGCCGGCCGCCGCGCCGCCGACGCCGCCGGAAACCGGCGCGTCGATGAAGCCGAACCCCGCCGCCTTGGCGGCATTGCCGACCTCGCGGGCGTCCTCGACGTCGATGGTCGAGCAGTCGATGAACAGCGCTCCCTTGCGGGCGACGGCGAACACGCCGCCCTGCTCGACATAGGCCGCATGCACATGCGCCCCGGTCGGCAGCATCGACACCACCACGTCGGCGCCGTCGACCGCGCCGGCGATCGACTTCGCCGCGCTGCCGCCGGCGGCCGCATGCCGCTCCAGCGACGCCTCGACCGGGTCGAAGCCCACCACCGAATGACCGGCCTTGATCAGGTTGGCGGCCATCGGCCCGCCCATGTTGCCAAGCCCCAGAAACGCGATATGCGCCATTGTCGGTTCTCCTCCCGTATTGCTGTCGTTCACATCCGGGCTTCGGCCCGGTCGGCTTGATAGGCAAGCGTCAGATAGGCCAGGATCGTCGCCACCTGCAGCATCACCGACAGGTTCTCCTGCCCGAACGTCGCCATGAATCCGGTGTGCAGCAGCACCCGCGACATCGCCGATAACAGCCAGACGACGCCGCCCCACGGCGCCGCCAGCCACAGCCCGACGGCGGCCACCAGGTCGATCACGGCGAAATAGACCATCGCCCCCTGCATCGGCACGCTGAGCAGGTCGAAGCCCTGGCCGCTCCACTCGCTGGCGCCGATCACCACCGACCAGCGCATGATGCCGGTGGCGAGAAACACGATCGCCAGCCCGCGCATGTACCCGGCCAGCACCACGCGCGGATCGACCTTCCACCATGGCCCGGTCGAGCGTTGCTTCAGGGTCACCTGGATCGAGGGCGGCGTTTCGGACATTGCGATCTCTCGTCGGCGGTTTCAAATGGCGGATTCTGCGGCGCGCTTGTCAGGGTTACGTCCATTCCACCCGTCTGCAAAGTCAAACCTCGGCGTCCGGCCGATTTGCGCCGCCCCGTCGCCGGGCCGGCCGCGTCCCGCTCACGCCATCACCAGGTCGCCCGACGCCGGCGGGGAGAAATGCGCCGCGATCACCGCCGGGTCGACATCGCTCAAGGCCGCCGGCTGCCATTGCGGCGTCGCGCCCTTGTCGATGATCGCCGCCCGCACCCCCTCGTAAAAGTCGTGACCGAGCATGATGTGGCTGACAATCCGGAATTCGGTGATCATGCAGGTATCCATGTCCATATCGCGGCCGATCCGCATCTGGCGCAGCGCGATCGCCTGGCTGGTCGGCGACTTGCCGCGCATCACCAGCGCCGCCTTCTGCGCGAACGCCTTCGACGGTCCGTCCTCGCGATCGAGATCCGACAGGATTTCCTCCACCGACAGGCCGCTGAACAGCCGCTCGATCGCCTTCAGATGCGCCGCGATCGGCGCCTCGCCCGGATCGACGTGGAACCGCGCCAGGGTCTTGCCGACCTTGCCGCCGGCCCCCAGCGCCGCCTCCAGTTCGTCGAACCGCGCCGATGGCACGCAATGGGTCAGGATGCCGGTGGCATGGGCATCCGCCTGCTTCGCCCGTTCGCCGGTCAGCGCATAATAGCTGCCGACCTCGTGCTTCAGCCGCGGCAGGAAATGCGTGCCGCCGACGTCGGGGAAGAAGCCGATGCCGACTTCCGGCATGGCAAACAGCGTCTTCTCGCTGCCGACGCGATACGGCCCGTGCACGCTGACGCCGACGCCGCCGCCCATGACGATGCCGTCGATCATCGCCACGATCGGCTTCGGGTAGCGGTGCAGATAGGCATTGAGCCGGTATTCGTCGGCGAAGAAGTCGAGCTGCGCCGGCGTGCCGGCCTTGCCCTCGACCTTGCCGAGATCGTGGATCTGCCGGATGTCGCCGCCGGCGCAGAAGGCCCGGTCGCCGGCGCCCCGGATCAGCACCACCTCGATCGCCGGATCGCCGGCCCAGTGCTCCAGCGTCGCTCGCATGGCCAGCACCATGTCGCGGTTGAGCGCATTCAGCGCTTGCGGTCGGTTGAGGGTGAGGACGCCGGCCTTGGCCGTCTGGTGCACGAGGAGATCGGGGGTCGAGAACACGGCCGTTGCTGTCCTTCTTTCGGCGGGTCGTCAGGCGAGCAGGTCGCGCGCGACGATCACGCGCATGATTTCGTTGGTGCCCTCGAGAATCTGGTGCACCCGCACATCCCTGAGGTAACGCTCGATCGGATAGTCGCGCAAATAGCCGTAGCCGCCATGCAGCTGCAGCGCCGCGTTGACCACCTCGAAGCCGACATCGGTGGCGAAGCGCTTGGCCATGGCGCATTGCACGCTGGCGCGCGGATCGCCGGCATCGAGCATCGCCGCCGCCTTCATTACCATCAGCCGCGCCGCTTCCAGTTCGGTCGCCATGTCGGCGAGCCGGAATTGCAGCGCCTGGAATTCGCCGATCGCCCGGCCGAACTGCCGCCGTTCCTTGACATAGGCCACCGCCCGGTCGAGGCAGGCCTGCGCCGCGCCGAGCGAACAGGCGGCGATGTTGATCCGCCCGCCGTCGAGCCCCGACATGGCGATCTTGAACCCCTGACCCTCGGCGCCGAGCCGGTTCGCCGCCGGGATGCGGCAGTCGCTGAAGTTCACCTGCGCCGTCGGCTGCGATTTCCAGCCGAGTTTCTTTTCCTGCCCGCCGAACGACAGCCCCGGCGTGCCGTTGTCGACGACGAAGGTGGAAATGCCCTTCGGGCCGTCGACGCCGGTGCGTGCCATGACGACGTAGACGTCGGACCGGCCGCCGCCGGAGATGAATGCCTTCGAGCCGTTGAGCACATAGCCGTCGCCGTCGCGCACCGCGCGGGTGCGCAGGCTCGCCGCGTCCGACCCCGCTCCCGGCTCGGTCAGGCAATAGCTGGCAAAGGTCGTCATCGCCGTCAGGTCCGGCAGATAGCGCCGCCGCAGCGCCTCGTCGCCATAGCGGTCGATCATCGCTGCCGCCATGTTGTGGATCGACAGATAGGCCGTGGTCGAGGTGCAGCCCATCGCCAGCGCCTCGATCACCACCGCCGCGTCGAGCCGCGACAATCCCGAGCCGCCGACGTCGTCGCGGATGTAGAGCCCGCCGAACCCCAGCGCCGCCGCCTTGCGCAGCGCCTCTTCCGGAAAATGCGAGGCCTCGTCCCATTCCGCCGCATGCGGCGCGAATTCGTCGGCGGCAAAGGCGCGGGCGACATCCTGAAAGGCGCGCGTGTCTTCGGAAAGGTTGAAATCCATGGCCTCGCCTCGGTCGTCAGGATCGGCTGCGGGCGACTGTGATCCTTCCCCGCCCGCCGCGCAAGGAAGCCGTTCCGCCGTGGCCGTTCAAGCCGGTTCGCTACAATCCGAAAATGCGTGGATGGGGCAACGATCCGGCCAAGGGGTAGGCATCCCGGCAAATTGCGGGTATTGATCCGGCCCCGTCGTCGGCGCATGGTTCGCCGCCCGGCGGGATCTGGCCACTGCCCGCCCTCGCGGCTTTCGCGGCAAGGTCCCGATCAGCCGACTGTTCCATGGAGCGACCCGATGCGCTGCCCCTATTGCGCCAGTGAAGACACGCAGGTGAAGGACAGCCGCCCGACCGAGGACGGCACCGCGATCCGCCGCCGTCGCGTCTGCCCGGCCTGCGGCGGTCGCTTCACCACCTTCGAACGGGTACAGCTGCGCGAACTCGTCGTGCTGAAGCGCTCCGGCCGCCGCGTGCCCTTCGACCGCGACAAGCTCGCCCGCTCGGTGCAGGTGGCGTTGCGCAAGCGCCCGGTCGAGCCGGAGGAGATCGAGCGGCTGGTGTCGTCGATCGTCCGCCAGCTGGAGTCCACCGGCGAGCCGGAGATCCATTCCGAGCAGATCGGCGAATTGGTGATGGAGCGGCTGAAAGCGGTTGACGACGTCGCCTATGTGCGCTTTGCCTCGGTCTATCGCAACTTCCTGCAGGCGCGCGATTTCGAGGCCGTGCTCGACGAACTGTCCGGCGACGAGACCGACCGCAAGAAGCGCTCCGACGATTGACAGCCGCTCTCGCCCGCGTGCGGTCCCGACCGACCGGGTGAAACAGGGACCGCCCCCTTGGCCGCCATGCCTTCGATCGCCAACGCCGATCCCGAAACCGACGCCCGCTTCATGGCGGCGGCGATCGCACTCGCCCGCCGTCACCTTGGCGCCACCCAGCCCAACCCCTCCGTCGGCGCCATCGTCGTCGCCCCCGGCCCGGTGCCGCATGTGCTTGGACGCGGCGTCACCGCGCCGGGCGGCCGCCCCCATGCCGAGCCGCAGGCGCTGGCCCAGGCCGGCGCCGCCGCCCGCGGCGCCACCATCTACTCGACGCTCGAGCCCTGCTCCCACATCGGCAAGACGCCGCCCTGCGTCGACGCCATCATCCGTGCCGGCATCGCCCGCGTCGTCGTCGCCGTGCTCGATCCGGACCCGCGCGTCGCCGGGCGCGGCTGCCGCTTCCTGCGCGAGGCCGGCGTCGATGTCTCAACCGGCGTGATGACCGCCGCCGCCGAGGAGGGGCTTGCCGGCTTCCTCACCCACCGCCGCCTCGGCCGGCCGCACCTGACGCTGAAGCTCGCCGTCTCGCCCGATGGCGCCATCGGCCGGGCAGGGGAGGCCAACGTCGCCGTCACCGGCGCCGCCGCCCGCGCCGCCGTCCATGCCATGCGCGCCGAATCCGATGCGGTCATGGTCGGGATCGGCACCGCGCTCGCCGACGATCCCCGCCTCGACGTCCGCCTCGACGGCGTCATCGACCGCAAGCCGCTGCGGGTCGTCATCGACGCCGAGGCGCGCCTGCCGCTGGCCTCCCGCCTGGTGCGCACCGCGCCCGAACACCCGGTCTGGGTCATCGCCGGCGGTGGCGCCCCGTCGGCGCGGATGCGGGCGCTGCGCGATGCCGGCGTCCATGTCATCGAGGCGGCCCGCGACGACGCCGGCCGCGTGTCGCTCGCCGATGCCCTGCGGCTGCTCGGCCTCTACGGCGTCATGTCGGTGTTGTGCGAGGGCGGTACCGAACTCGCCGCCGCCCTGCTTGCCCACGACCTCGTCGATCGCGTCGCCCTGTTCGAAGGCGCCATCCCCCTCGGCGCCGGTGCCATCGCCGCTCCGCCGTCGCTGGCGAACCGTGGCGCCGGCCTGCGGGAACGATTCCTGCTTGTCGGCGCGCGCGCCCATGGCCCCGACCGTCTTTCCACCTTCGAGCGTCGCCATCGCGACAAAGGATGACCCGCATGTTCACCGGCATTGTCACCGACGTGGGTGAAATCGTCGATCTCCAGCCCCGCGCCGCCGGAATCCGCCTGCGCATCGCCAACCGCTACGACCCCGCCGGCATCGACATGGGCGCCTCCATCGCCCATGCCGGCATCTGCCTCACCGTCGTCGACAAGGGCCATCTCGCCGATGGCCGCGGCTTCATCGATGTCGAGGCCTCGCCGGAAACCCTGGCCGTCACCACCATGGCCGACTGGGCCGTCGGCGGCCGCATCAATCTCGAACGCTCGCTCTGCCTCGGCCAGGAACTCGGCGGCCACATGGTCACCGGCCATGTCGACGGCGTCGCCGAGATCGTCAGCCGCGTCGACGAGGCCGACATGGCCCGCTTCGTCTTCCGCGCCCCCCGGGCGCTCGCCCGCTTCATCGCCCAGAAGGGTTCGGTGGCGCTGAACGGCACCTCGCTGACCGTCAACGAGGTCGACGGCGACCGCTTCGGCGTCATGATGATCCCGCACACGCTGGCGGTCACCACCTGGGGCGCGGCGAAGGCCGGGGATCGCGTCAATTTGGAGGTCGACTTGATGGCGCGCTATGTGGCGCGGCTCGCCGAAGCAGGGTAAGAACATCGGGATCGCCTGAATTCCGGCCCCTTGAGACGAGTCTGCCGCCATGGTTGCCCGCAAGAAGCAAGCCCCCGCCGAGATCATCCTCGACACCGAGGACGAACCGGCCCACGTCCTGATCATCGAGGCCCGGTTCTACGACGACCTGGCCGACAAGCTCGCCGACGGCGCCATCGCCGTCCTCGAAGCCAACGGCGTCACCTATGAGCGGGTTGCGGTGCTCGGCTGCCTCGAAATCCCGGCGGCACTGGCGATCGCGCTCGACGCCATGGTCGAAGGCGAGGGCATCTTCTACGACGGCTTCGTCGTGCTCGGCACCGTCGTGCGCGGCGACACCAGCCACTACGACATCGTCATCAACGAATCGAACCGCAAGGTCATGGACCTGATGGTTCAGGGCACGCTGGCGCTGGGCAACGGCATCCTCACCGTCGAGAACGAGGAACAGGCGCTGGAACGCGCCGATCCGAAGAAGCTCGACAAGGGCGGTTTCGCCGCCCGGGCCTGCCTGACGATGATCGCGTTGAAGCGCCGCTTCGAAGAAGCGGGCGAGGATTGATCTTGGCGAAGACCGCAAAACCCAAGTCCGCCGAGGCCGAGGCCGAGGCCAAGCTGCCGCGCGACCTGCGCCCCGCCAACAAGCGCGGCGCCGCCCGCCTTGGCGCCGTGCAGGCGCTCTACCAGATGGAAATCGGCGGCACCGAGCTTGCCGACGTGCTGGCCGAGTTCGTCTCCCACCGTCTCGGCAAGGAAGTCGACGGCCTTGAATTCCGCGAGGCCGATGCCGCCTGGTTCCGCGAGATCGTCATCGGCGTCGTCCGCCGCCAGCGCGACGTCGATCCGCTGGTTCACTCCGCCCTGGTCGAGGACTGGCCGCTGAAGCGCATCGACACGACGCTGCGCGCCATCCTGCGCGCCGGTGCCTTCGAACTGATGGAGCGCAAGGACGTGCCGGCACGCGTCGTCATCTCCGAATATGTCGACGTCGCCAAGGCCTTCTTCAACGAGGACGAGCCGAAGCTGGTCAACGGCGTGCTCGACCGCATCGCCCACGACCTGCGCCCCGACGAGTTCGAGCCGGCCAAGGACGCCGGCAAGTGACCAGCGCCGCGCGGCCGGGCGAGGACGATCTGATCGCCCGCTGGCTGCGCCCGCTCGCCACCGATCCGGCGGCCCTCGGTCTGCGCGACGATGCCGCCTGCCTGACGCCGCCGCCCGGCCACGATCTCGTCCTCACCAAGGACGCGCTCGCCGCCGGGGTGCATTTCTTCGCCGCCGATCCGTGGGACCTGGTCGCCCGCAAGGCGTTGCGCACCAACCTCTCCGATCTCGCCGCCAAGGGCGCCCGGCCGCTTGGCTACCTCCTGGCGCTCGGCCTTCCCGATGACTGGACCGCCGGGCAGATGGACGCGCTTGCCGCCGGGCTCGCCGCCGATCAGGCCGAGTTCGCCATAGCCCTCTATGGCGGCGACACCATCCGCTCGCCCGCCGGGCTGATGCTGTCGATTACCGCCATCGGCGCCGTCCCGACCGGCCGCATGCTGGCCCGCACCAGCGCCCGCCCCGGCGACGCGGTCTATGTCACCGGCACCATTGGCGACGCCGCCCTCGGCCTGCCGCTGCGCCGCGCCCGGATCGACGGCACGCCGCCGCCGGCGTGGCAACCGCCGCCCGACCTCGCCGATCACCTTGTCGACCGCTACCTGTTGCCCCGCCCGCGCACCGCGCTGGCGGCATGGCTCGCCGGGCATGCCAGCGCCGGCATGGACGTCTCCGACGGCCTGCTGATCGACGCCGGCCGCATGGCCGCCGCGTCCGGCGTCGCCATCACCCTCGATCTCGATGCCGTGCCGCTCTCGCCCGCCGTCGAGGCCGCCCTCGACCTCGATGCCGGCTGCCTCGCCACAGCCCTCACCGGCGGCGACGACTACGAATTACTGTTCTGCGCCCCGCCAGGCCTCGATCCCGCCGCCGCCCCGGTCGCCATCACCCGCATCGGTCACGTCTCCGCCGATACCCCCGGGCTCCGCTTGACCGGCCGCCGCCACGCCGATTTCACCGCCATCCGCCCCGGCTTCCGCCACTTCTGAGCTCGTCCGAACCGGCCCCGCGCCCCATCCGCTCCCTTGAAAAACAAAGCCCCCCGGAGGCAGCCGCCGCCGGGGGGTGAGGGAAACGTCGGCTCGGCTCGATCGGCGCGCCAACCGGGCGCCGTCTTGCCGCTGCCGCAAGCTGTCGCGCTCAGGCCTTGGCCTTCACATAGCTGCCGGGGGCGTCCTCGATCAGCGTCAGCACGCCGCCGCCGACCTCGCGGGCGTCGACTTCGTCCGGCGCCTGGGCCCGGATCCACTCCATCCAGTTCGGCCACCAGCTGCCGGGGGTTTCCTTGGCCGACTTGATCCAGTCGCCGAGCTCGCCCTGGGCCGGACCATTGGTCCAGTACTGATACTTGACCTTCGGCCCCGGCGGGTTGACCACGCCGGCAATGTGGCCCGAGCCGGCAAGCACGTAGTTGACGTCGCCGCCGAAGCACTGCGAGCCGACGAACACCGAGCGCGGCGGCGCGATGTGGTCCTCGCGGGCGGCCAGATTGTAGATCGGGATCTTCACCTTGCCGAGATCGAGCTTGATGCCGCCGACGACCATTTCGCCCGCCGACAGCTTGTTCTCCAGGTAGCAGTTGCGCATGTAGAAGGCGTGGTTCGCCGCCGGCATGCGGGTGGAGTCCGAATTCCAGTACAGCAGATCGAACGGGAAGGGTTCCTTGCCGCGATAGTAGTTGTTGACGAAATACGGCCAGATCAGATCGTTGGAGCGCAGCATGTTGAACGCGCCCGACATCTTCTTGCCGTCAAGGAAGCCGCGCTCGCGCATCCGCTCCTCGAGCGCCGAGATCTGCTCCTCGTCGACGAACACCTTCAGGTCGCCGGCATAGCGGAAATCGACCTGGGTGGTGAACAGCGTCGCCGTCTTGATGCGGGTATCCCCCACCGCGGCGCAATAGGCCAGCGTCACCGACAGCAGCGTGCCGCCGACGCAATAGCCGATCGAGTTGACCTCGCGCTCGCCGGTCGCCTTCTCGATCACGTCGAGCGCTTCCAGCACGCCCTCGCGCATGTAGTGCTCGAACGACTTCTCGCTCTGGCGTTCGTCCGGGTTGACCCAGGAAATGACGAAGACGGTGTTGCCCTGCTCGACCGCCCAGCGGATGAACGACTTTTCCGGGTTGAGGTCGAGAATGTAGAACTTGTTGATCCACGGCGGGCAGATCAGCAGCGGCCGCTTCAGCACCTTGGCGGTGGTCGGGGTGTACTGGATGATCTGGCAGACGTCGTTCTGCCACACCACCTTGCCCGGCGTCGTCGCCAGGTTCTTGCCGACCTGGAACTTGCTCGGATCCGATTGGCGGATCTTCAGGTCGCCGCCGCCGGCCTCGATGTCCTCGGCCAGCATCCGCATGCCGCGCACCAGGTTCTCGGCATTGGAATTGACGGTTTCGCGCAGCAGTTCCGGGTTGGTCAGCAGGAAGTTCGACGGCGCCAGCGCCGCCGTGATCTGCTTCATATAGAAGTCGGCCTTGTGCTTGGTGTGCTCGTCGAGGCCCTCGGCCTTGTCGACCAGCCCCTCGGCCCAGTCGGCCGTCACCAGATAGACTTGCTTGACGAAGTCGAAGAACTGGTTCTGCGACCATTCCGGATCCTGGAAGCGCTTGTCGCGCGGATCGGCCACGGCCACCGGCTTGGCTTCCTCGCCGGCGAAGCGCTTCACCGAAGCCCCCCACAGGTCGAGATATTTGCCGAACAGCTTGTTCTGCGCTTCCATCGCCCGCTGCGGATCGGCCAGCCACCATTCGCCGACCTGCGCCAGCGTCTTGGTGACCGACGTCAGTTCGTCCGCCATGGCGCTCTTGTTCTCGCCGGTTTCGCGCGGGCGCAGATAGGCGGCGGCGGCCTTGCCGGCATTTTCGAGAATCTGCGCGAGGTTCGATGCGAACGCCTCGGGATTCCGAATCATGTACTGCATCAGCGGGTTTTCACCGGCTTCGGCCATTGGAGCGCTCCCCAGTCGCGAGACCATTCAGGCCGGTCCCGCCTTCATTTCGTTGCCATTTCGATCGACAAACCTGCCGTCGGCAATGGTGCCTCGACCCAAGGATGCGACGGCGCGAACGCACGCGACGTGATGCCCACTGGATCGTCAGCATTATGTTGGCATAATAGGCGAATGAAATGGCCTTGTGACAAGGGCATGTAGTGACAGTTCGTGGTCGACAATAGACGTACGACCGATGATTTCAGTTCCTCCAGATGGCAGGCCGGAGCATTGATGCCGATCAAACCGCACGCGTCAATTGTTCGCATGGCAGCCATTCTTGTCGCCGCATCAGCGCTTTGCGGCTGCTCGACCGCGCTCGAGACCACGTTGATCGCCCCGGATCGCCCCATGCCGGCCGCCGAGGCCCAGCCGCTTGTCGCAAGCCCGGCGAGGCCGTTGCCGGGATCCGTGCAGGCCTATGGTGCGCCGGATCTGCAATCGGACGGCTACCCGGTCGCCAATCGCCCGGCCCAGCCGCTGTCGACCCTGAAGACCCCCGAGGAACAGGCCCAGGCCGAACGCCGCCTGCGCGAGGCGGCAGCCAGCGCCAATGCCGCCGCCGCCGGCGCCCAGCCGCGCCCGATCGACGGCCAGCTCCAGGCGCTCGGCCGCACCCACGCCAGCGACGCGGTCAAGGCGATCGAGGCGGAAACCGCGCCCGCGGCGACGACCGCCCCCTGCCTGCGCGGTCAAATCGGTTGCGCATCGACGCAATGACGTCGACCGGAATTCGAGGAACGGCTGATATTTTGAAATATTCTGCGAAAATGTAGGTCAGCCTGTCACCCAAACGCAACTTTTCACCATTTTGGTAGGTTTCACGACATAATTACGCCGTCAAAGGGGTGCGGGCTCGGTTCGGGTCTGATACCAGAACCCTCCCCGAAACCCGGCGCCTGCCTTGCTGCGGTCACGGTCGGGGGATGAAATCCCGCGTCGAACCGCTCCCCGGGGCTGATCGAGTGCGGTCCATACCAGGCCTGCCGCAACCCGCCGATGGCGGCGCGCGACGGTCGGTGTCTGAAACGCGATGATGTGCGGGGCATGCGCTGTCCCCGCGCCGCCACCGGCCCGGAGGAAACGGCCGGCGTGCATGTGAAAGGCTGAATACGATGGAAGACTTCCACAAGACTCGTCGGCTGCCGCCGTATGTGTTCGAACAGGTCAACCGTCTGAAGGCCAAGGCACGAGCTCAGGGCGCCGACATCATCGACCTCGGCATGGGCAATCCCGATCTGCCGACGCCGAAGTTCATCGAGGAAAAGCTGATCGAGACGATCGGCAAGCCGCGCACCAATCGCTACTCGGCCTCGCGCGGCATTCCCGGCCTGCGCAAGGCGCAGATGAACTATTACATGCGCCGGTTCGGCGTGAAGCTGAACCCCGACACCCAGATCGTCGCCACCCTCGGCTCGAAGGAAGGCTTCGCCAACATCGCCCAGGCGATCACCGCGCCGGGCGACGTCGTGCTTTGCCCCAACCCGTCCTATCCGATCCACGCCTTCGGCTTCCTGATGGCCGGCGGCTCGATCCGCTCGGTGCCGGCCGAGCCCGGCCCGGAATTCTTCCATGCGCTCGAGCGCGCCATCAGCCACTCGATCCCCAAGCCGATCGCGGTGATCCTGTGCTACCCGTCGAACCCGTCGGCGATCGTCGCCGATCTCGAGTTCTACAAGGACGTGGTCGCCTTCGCCCGCAAGCACGGCATCTTCATCCTGTCGGATCTCGCCTATGCCGAGATCTATTTCGACGAAAACAACCCACCGCCGTCGGTGCTGCAGGTGTCCGGCGCCATCGACGTCGCCGTCGAGTTCACCTCGATGTCGAAGACCTTCTCGATGCCGGGCTATCGCATGGGCTTCGCCGTCGGCAACGAGCGGCTGATCGCGGCGCTGGCGCGGGTCAAGTCCTATCTCGACTACGGCGCCTTCACCCCGATCCAGGTCGCCGCCTCGGCCGCGCTCAACGCCCCCGACGACTGCATCCGCGAGGTCCGCGAGATCTACCGCAAGCGCCGCGACGTCATGGTCGACAGCTTCGGCAAGGCCGGCTTCCCGATCCCGTCGCCGCAAGCCTCCATGTTCGCCTGGGCCAAGATTCCGGAGCCGTTCCGCCATCTCGGTTCGCTGGAATTCTCCAAGCTTCTGGTGGAAAAGGCCTCGGTTGCCGTCGCCCCCGGCATCGGCTTCGGCGAGCACGGCGACGAATATGTCCGCCTCGCCCTCGTTGAGAACGAACAGCGCATCCGCCAGGCCGCCCGCGCCATCCGCAAGTTCATGGATGGCGCCGACAAGACCCTGCACAACGTCATCCAGATGCCGGTCAAGGCCGGCTGATCCGAACGGCTCGCCTCATCCCGCCCCTTGCCCCGCCGCCGGTCCGCGCGCCTTGCGCTTCGCGCCGGCGGGGCGAATCCGCCGCGCCGGGGCAGGCGAGGGCGGCGGCGTTGCCTTTATCCCCCCAACCCCTCCATGCCGCAAACATTTGCATAACCGCAAACCATCGCCCGAAGTGGCGGCCGTCTACGCGTGAAATTGCGACATCGCGTCGTTTCCGGGCGCCCGGCTCAACGCCCTCCCTTCCCCTGAAGCGCGGGGAGTGCTAATCCCGCCATCCAATTTGGTCATAGAGGCGCGGGTCGACATGCAGGCGAATTTGAGACTGGGGTTGGCGGGGCTCGGCACCGTGGGCGTCTCGGTGATGCGGCTTCTCGCCAAGCACGGCGACGAATTGGCCGAACGCTGCGGCCGCCGGGTGCAGGTGCGCTCGGTCTGCGCCCGCGACCGCTCCAGGGATCGCGGCGTCGACCTCGCCGGCGTCAACTGGTTCCAGGACCCGGTCAAGCTCGCCCAGGACCCAAACATCGACGTCTTCGTTGAGCTGATGGGCGGCGCCGGCGGCGCGGCCGAGGCCTCGGTGCGCGCCGCCCTCAATGCCGGCAAGCACGTCGTCACCGCCAACAAGGCGCTGCTCGCCGCCCACGGCGTCGAGCTGGCGCGTCTGGCCGAGGAGCGCGGCGTCAGCCTCAATTTCGAGGCGGCGGTCGCCGGTGGCATCCCGATCATCAAGACCCTGCGCGAAGCGCTCGCCGGCAACCAGGTCAGCCGCGTCGCCGGTATTCTCAACGGCACCTGCAACTACATGCTCACCCGCATGGAGAAGGAAGGCCTGTCGTTCGACGCCTGCCTCGCCGAGGCCCAGCGCCTGGGCTATGCCGAGGCCGATCCGAGCTTCGACATCGACGGCCACGACACCGCCCACAAGCTGGCGCTGCTCGCCTCCCTCGCCTTCGGCACCGAGATCAACGCCGCCCCTGACGCGCTGCGCGTCGAGGGCATCACCCGCATCACCTCGGCCGACATCCAGGCCGCCGATGAACTCGGCTATCGCATCAAGCTGCTCGGCATCGCCGAGAAGACCGCCGCCGGCGTCGAGCAGCGCGTCCACCCGACGATGGTGCCGAAATCCTCCGCCATCGCCCGCATCGACGGCGTCATCAACGCCGTGGCGATCGACGCCGATTTCGTCAACAAGCTCTTGCTGGTCGGCCCCGGCGCCGGCGGCGATGCCACCGCCTCGTCGGTGGTCGGCGACATCGCCGACATCGCCCGCGGCACCTGGCTCACCACCATGGGGCGTCCGGCGACCAAGATGAAGCCCTCGGTGCCGCCGAACGCCGCCTCCGTCGCCGCCGGCTTCTTCGTCCGCCTCGCCGTGTTCGACCGCCCCGGCGCCTTCGCCGCCATCGCCACCCGCATGGCCGAGCGGGCGATCTCGCTCGAATCGATCGTCCAGCGCGCCCGCGCGCCCCGCGCCGATGCCCCCACCGCCCATGACAAGATCGCGCCGCAGCCGGTGATCCTGATCACCTACGAGACCACCGAGGCCGAGCTGAAGGGCGCGCTCGACCAGATCCTCGCCGACGGCCATGTCGCGGAAATGCCGCGATACATCCGTATCGAGACGTTCTGACGCGCTGACATGCGCCCGATCCAGGCGCAATCGTAACCAGCATCGCATAGGATCGCCTCGCCCTTGCCGACCACGGCCCTGGCGAGACGGAAAGAGAGCGAAAACGCTCCTTGCAAACTGACGACCGGGGGATCCGCATCATGTCCAAGCCCGCCCAGGCAGGCGCCGTTCTCGACCGTATCCTGACGCTGGAACTGGCGCGCGTCACCGAGCGCGCCGCCGTTGCCGCCGCGCGGCTGCGCGGGCGCGGCGACGAGATGGCCGCCGACCAGGCCGCCGTCGACGCCATGCGGCGCGAGCTCAACCGCCTGCCGATCCAGGGCACCGTGGTGATCGGCGAGGGCGAGCGCGACGAGGCGCCGATGCTCTACATCGGCGAGGAGGTCGGCACCGGCAAGGGCATCAAGGTCGACATCGCCCTCGACCCGCTCGAAGGCACCACCATCTGCGCCAAGAACCTGCCGAACTCGATCGCCGTCATCGCGCTCGCCGAATCCGGCAGCCTGCTCAATGCCCCCGACAGCTACATGGAAAAGCTGGCGATCGGCCCCGGCTTCCCCGAAGGCGTCGTCGATCTCGACTATCCGCCGGCCGAGAACATCCGCCGGCTGGCGGAGGCGCGCGGCGTTGATATCGGCTCCATCACCGCCTGTATCCTCGACCGTCCCCGCCACGCCAGGCTGATCGAGGAAGTCCGCCAGACCGGCGCCGCGATCCGCCTGATCGGCGACGGCGACGTCGCCGGCGTCATCCACACCACCGATCCGGCCGAAACCGGCATCGACATCTACATGGGCATCGGCGGCGCCCCCGAGGGCGTGCTGGCGGCGGCCGCGCTGCGCTGCATCGGCGGCCAGATGCAGGGCCGCCTGCATTTCACCAGCGAGGAACAGCGGGCCCGCGCCCGCCGCATGGGCATCACCGACCTCAACAAGAAATACAAGATGGAAGAGATGGCGAGCGGCGACGTGCTGTTCGCCGCCACCGGCGTCACCGACGGCAATTTCCTCAAGGGTGTCAAGTTCGCCCCCGGCAAGATCACCACCCACACCGTGGTGATGCGCTCGCTGACCGGCACCGTTCGCTGGATCGAGGCGACCCACACCCATCTCGACAAGTTCGACAACGAAGCCGATCTCTGAGCCGCGCCTCCGCGCGCCGCTTTGCCGCCATCGCGAATCCTTGCTAGATCGGACCATGGAGTGGACCGACGACGCCATCGTGCTCGGCACCCGCCGCCACGGCGAAGCCTCGGCGGTGCTGGAACTCATGACCCGCGAGCACGGCCGCCATCTCGGCATGATCAAGGCCGCCCGCTCGCCCGCCCTTGCCGCCACGCTGCAGCCCGGCAATGCCGTCAGCGCCACCTGGCGCGCCCGGCTCGACGAGCATCTCGGCCAGTGGCTGGTCGAGGCCACCCGCCTGGTCGCCGCCTCGTTCATGACCAACCCGCTGGCGCTGCATGGCATCCAGCACGCCGCCGGCCTGCTGCGCCTGCTGCCCGAACGCGATCCGCACCCCGAGCTTTACGCCGCGCTCGAGGTCGTCACCGGCCAGTTCGACGATGCCGGCCTCAGCGGCGAGCTGATGGTCCGCCTCGAAATGGCGGTGCTCGAAACCCTCGGCTTCGGTCTCGATCTCGGCGTCTGTGCCCTGACCGGCGCCACCGACGACCTCGCCTGGGTCAGCCCCCGCACCGGCCGCGCCGCCACCCGCGCCGCCGGCAGCCCCTACGGGAATCGCCTGCTGCCGCTGCCGGCCTTCCTGGTCGAGCGCCGCCCGCATGAGGCGCCGGATGCCGGGCAATTGCGCGACGGCTTCCGTCTCACCGGCCATTTCCTCGCCCGCCATGTATGGGATCCGCGCGCCCTTGCCCCGCCCGATGCCCGCGCCGGCTTCCTCGCCGCGCTGGAACGCCGCCTCGCCGACTGAGCGGGCCGCCCCGCCCGGAAGGCACCCCGGGTCTTTCCTTTGTCGTCGAACCGCGCCATAAGCAGCGCCGTCGTTCCTCATCTCGCGAGACCTGCCATGGACAAGATCGCCGTCGCCATCCTCGGAGCCTCCGGCTATACCGGCGCCGAACTGGTGCGCATGCTGCTGCGCCATCCGCGCATGCACATCAAGGCGCTGACCGCCGATCGCAAGGCCGGCTCGACCATGGCCGAAGCCTTCCCGCAGTTTTACGGCTTCGACCTGCCGCGTCTCGTCACCATCGCCGAGGTCGACTGGCGCGGCATCGATCTGGTCTTCTGCGCCCTGCCGCACGCCACCACCCAGGCGGTGCTGAAGGACGTGCCGGCGCGGATCAAGATCGTCGACCTCTCCGCCGACTTCCGCCTCGCCGATCCGGCGGCCTATGAGAAGTGGTACGGCCACCCCCACGCCGCCCTCGACCTGCAGCGGGAAGCTGTCTACGGCATCACCGAGTTCGCCCGCGACAAGGTCGCCAAGGCCCGCCTCGTCGCCAATCCCGGCTGCTACACCACCGCCGGCCAGCTGCCGGTGATTCCGCTCCTGGAAGCCGGCGCCATCGATCCCGACCGCATCGTCATCGACGCCAAGTCCGGCGTCTCCGGCGCCGGCCGCGCCGCCAAGGAAGCCAATCTGTTCACCGAGGTGTCGGAAGGCTTCCACGCTTACGGCGTCGGCCATCACCGCCACATGGCCGAGCTCGACCAGGGCTTCTCCGCCGCCGCCGGCCGGCCGGTCGTCGCGTCGTTCACCCCCCACCTCCTGCCGCAGAACCGCGGCATCGAGGCGACGATCTATGTCGATTGCGTCGCCGGCAAGACCCCGCGCGACCTGCACGACATCCTGGCCGCCCGCTTCGCCGGCGAGGAGTTCGTCAAGGTGCTGCCGTTCGGCACCGTGCCGCACACCCGCCACGTCCGCGGCTCCAACTACGTCCACATGTCGGTTTTCGCCGATCGCCAGCCCGGCCGCGCCATCCTGCTCTGCGTCATCGACAACCTGATCAAGGGCGCCTCCGGCCAGGCGCTGCAGAACGCCAACGTCATGTTCGGCCTGCCCGAGACCATGGGCGTCGACCAGATCGCCCTCTTCCCCTGATGTCCCGTCGCCCTGGCCTTCCGCCGGGGCGGTCGGGGACGATCGCTGTCCTGATGCCATCGGGCATTGGAAATGACCGATGGTATTCCTGGTGCGAATTTCTCATGCCTCTGATGCGGACGAGAAATTCGCGTATCCTCAGGGGCCGGGCGCGTCGGCGCCGTCGGCCTGCGGTATGAGGCGACAATGAAGGACCTGATCCGCGAGCTCTATCACGGCGCCAGCCGCCGGGCGGTGGTGTTCCGCTATGCCATGCTGGTCTTCGACATCGTCACCATCGCCTTCCTCGTCGTGTCGTCCTTCGCGCCGCAGCTGGGCGCCACCCACACGATCGATTTCGCCATCGGCCTCGTCATCTGCCTCGATTTCGCCGCCCGGCTGTGGATCAGCCACAACCGCGCCGCCGACCTGCTCAACCCGACCGGCATCGCCGACATCGTCGTCATCGTCTCGCTGCTGGCGCCCATCGTCGGCGAGGGACTGGCGTTCCTGCGGGTCGCCCGCATGCTGCGACTGCTGCGCTCCTACCAGACGCTCCGCCGCCTGCGTCAGGATTTCGTCTTCTTCCGCCGCCACGAGCAGACCATCAACGCCGGCGTCAATCTCGCCGTCTTCGTCTTCCTGATGACGGCGATCGTCTACGAGACCCAGCACTACAGCAACGAGAAGATCCAGAACTACGCCGACGCACTCTATTTCACCGTCGCCACCCTGACGACCACCGGCTTCGGCGACGTCACGCTCAACGGCACCGACGGCAAGATGATCGCCGTCGTCATCATGATCTTCGGCGTCTCGCTGTTCCTGCGCCTGGTGCAGGTGATGATCCGCCCCCACAAGGTCGAGCACAAGTGCCCCCGCTGCGGCCTCAAGCGCCACGATCACGACGCCGTCCATTGCAAGGCCTGCGGCGAAATCCTGAACATCGAGGACGAAGGCGCCGTCTGAGGGCCGCATTTGCCGTCCGCCGTTCTCCGCTTGTCCACACCGTTCCCCACCCAAACCTCAAGACCGGCGTCGGCCTTGCCCAGGTTGGGCGGTGTCGGCGGCTGACTTTACCGCCTGCGGGGCCGGTTGACCGCCGCTTGGCAAACCTCGGCTTTCCGCGAGGAATCCCCGCCAATCCGCCGTGGTGAATCGAAATAAACCAAACATCTTCAGATGAATTTTAGCAAACTCGTTGGGTTCCGATTCAGTAAGAAAACAGGCCTGGCTGATTTACATAAAATTCAGCCTGCGAATTAAGCCGAAATTGAATTGGCTTTCCTATGTTGTCTCCACGAACGACGGGAATACCCGCGTCACAGGGATAAATGAGAGGCGTCACCATGATCACCGCCAAGCGGGCCTACGAACAACTGGCCAGTTCTGAAGAAAATGTCGGCCTGAAGCCGCTCTACCTCGAAGCTCTGACCCTGGTCGAGCGGCTTCATCGTCGCCTGCTGGACGTGATCAAGGACGAGTTCGACCGCATGGGTCGCGACGACGTCAACAGCGTTCAGGCCCTGCTGCTGTTCAACATCGGCGACGCCGAGCTGACCGCCGGCGAACTGCGCACCCGTGGCTACTATCTCGGCTCCAACGTCTCCTACAATCTGAAGAAGCTGGTCGAGATGGGCTATGTCAAGCACGAGCGCTCGCGCATCGATCGCCGCTCGGTCCGCGTCAGCCTGTCGCCGAAGGGCCAGGAGATCGCCGACATCGTCAACAAGCTGTACGAGCGCCACATCCGCACCGTCGAACAGGTTGGCGGCATCAATTCCGGCGAGTTCAAGACCCTGAACAAGTCGCTGCACCGGCTCGAGCGGTTCTGGACCGACCAGATCCTCTATCGCCTCTGATCTCCGGTCGGGCGCGAACCGCCGAACACCGCGATCCACGTCCATGGATGCCTGCAAGGCAAGGCCCCGGCTTCACCGCCGGGGCCTTTGTCGTTTGGAATGCAATTTTCACTTGACTTTTTGCTAACTACAGTTTAGAATAAGTTTGAGAGTGATTATTCTGATAAATGTCAGGAACTCTATCAAAAGTGAGCCTTGTGCTGATCTAATTTTCATATTCGAGCTTTAGAGTCAACAAAATGTTCGCAGGCGAAAGCGCTATCCAATCGTTGGGAGTAATGTGATTTTGAATTTGTCGGCTCGCCGGTGGCTGAGGTCCAGTACCTCATTCGCCTGGTTGAGTTTAAATACATGGGGGGCTGAACGTCAAGAATTGGATATCGATAGGTAGCCCTTTTCACGAGATCGATTTAATCAGGTGATTTATTTTGTGATGCGATTCAGTTAAGAAAATTAAATAATCACAGTGATCGTGTTGCAAAAATTGTATGATCCTTTTGAAATTCAAATTTCGATGGGGTCAAAACTTAAAGAAAGGAGGTGGTGAATGAATGATCGGTTTAATATTTTCGATTTGCTGTAGTGTTTCGATAGTATTATTTTCCATCGCAGTTGATTTATTCGTGGAAATAATAGCGGAAAAATCAGTGATAGTGAAAAATAATATAGGCACAATAAAAAAAATCAAAGAGCTGGCCTTTAAGTTTATCGGATCGAGTATTTTTTGATTTTTGCATTGGAAATATGATTGAAGGCATTGGGTATTAGTTGCCTTTGATATTCGGTCGGCTATGCAGTTCGATTGAAGGCAAGGCCCCGGCTTCACCGCCGGGGCCTTTGTCGTTCATCCCGCCGGGCGTCGCGGCCATCCCGGCACCAGCGCCGGGGTGCGCGCCGCATAGGCCGCCCAGCCGGGCCGCGTCGACATGTGCCGGTCGAGCAGCGTCACGCCCGAGACGCGCAGGATCAGCAGGGTGAGCAGGGCAGGCCCGGCGAGCGCCCACCAGTCGCCGCCGGCGCCGATGGCGGCAAACCCCAGGCCCCACCACAGCACGATCTCGCCGAAATAGTTCGGATGCCGGCTGAGCCGCCACAGCCCGGTCGTCATCAGCTTGCCGGCATTGCCCGGATCGCGCTTGAAGGCCGCGAGCTGCCCGTCGGCGACCGCCTCGATCGCCAGCCCGATTCCGAACGCGGCGACGCCGCCCCAGAACGCCAGCCCGTTGCCGGACCCGGGCGCCGCCAGCATCGCCGCGTGGATCGGCGTCGCGATCGCCCATTGCAGCACGCCCTGCAGCAGGAACACCATGAAGAGGTTCTGCCACCACCAGCCGGGCCCGGCCTCTGCCCGCATCGCCGCATAGCGGGAATCCTCGACGCCCGCCCGCAAGTGCCGGCCGACGAGGTACCAGGTCAGTCGCGCCGACCACAGGCAGACGAGCCCGAGCACAACAAGTTGATGCGCCGTGGCGGCGCCGTTCAGCACCGCCGAAACAGCGGCAATCAGCGCAAATCCCGGCGCCCACGCATAGTCGACGATGCTGGCGTCGCGAATTCTGACATGAATCAGCCACATTAGGGTGAATAACCCGAGGGAGATCGTTAACGTCGTCGAAAGCGTTGCGGCCATGCGGGGTCTCCGGATCGGCTGGGCTGGCGATGCGCATGGTTCCCGACATGGCGGCTTGCGACGGAATGTGGTTTAATTAACCACGTTTGGTGTATCGAATGAGCGCATCGGCCGGGAACGCTGGCAGGAAGTTCAAGGAGTGGCACGGTGGTTCTACGAATGAAGAGCGCGGGCGGATTGCAGTTGAGCCGTCGTGGGCTTCTCACCGGCATCGTGGCTGTCGCCGGGTCCTGGGCCTTGCCGGCCGTCGCCGAGGAAACGCCGCTCGAGGCGTTTTTGCGGGATCGCGCCGTGCGCGAATGGGAGTCGAAGTTCGACGGCACCCAGGTCACCGCCGGCGAGCTGATGTCGGACCAGCCGCTGCTGTCGCCCTCCACCGCCGCCCAGATCGAGCGCGTGCTGCCGATCTACCAGGACATCGTCGCCCGTGGCGGCTGGCGCCCGATCGGCGGGCCGAAGCGCATGAAGATCGGCACGTCCAACCCGGCCGTCGTCGAGCTGCGCCAGCGTCTCGCCATCACCGGCGACCTGCCCAATCCGCAGAACGGCGTTCAGGACGTCTTCGACAGCTTCGTCGACGCCGCCGTCCGCCGCTTCCAGATCCGCCACGGCCTGAAGCCGACCGGCGCCGTCGATCAGGCCACCCGCGACATCATGAATGTCCCGGCCGAGCTGCGCCTGCGCCAGCTGGAAACCAATCTGGTGCGCGTCCGCTCGATGTCGGGCTTCCTCGGCGATCGCTACGTCTTCGTCAACATTCCGGCCGCCGAGCTTGAGGCGGTCGAGGGCGGCCGCGTCGTCGCCCGCCACACGGCGGTGGTCGGCAAGGTCGACCGCCAGACGCCGGTGCTGACCTCGCGCGTCACCGACATTAACTTCAATCCCTACTGGACGGTGCCGGTCTCGATCATCCGCAAGGATCTGATCCCCAAGATGAAGGAGGATCCGTCCTACTTCGACCGCCTGAAGATCCGCATCTTCAACGGCGCGCAGGAGCTGCACCCGAGCCAGATCAACTGGGACAGCGACGAACTGACCCGTCTGACGGTGCGGCAGGATCCGGGCGAGATGAACGCCATGGGCTCGGTGAAGATCAACTTCCCCAACGAGCACACCGTCTACATGCACGATACGCCGTTCAAGAACATGTTCGGCGACAATGCCCGCTTCCACTCTTCCGGCTGCATGCGCATCCAGAACGTCCGCGAGCTGGTCACCTGGATCCTGCGCGATACTCCGAACTGGGGTCCCGAGCAGGTCGATTACATGTTCCAGAACGTCCAGCGCGTCGACGCCAAGGTGAAGAACAGCCCGGCCGTCTACACCAACTACATCACCGCCTGGGCGACCGCCAACGGCATCGTCCACTTCCGCGACGACGTCTATGGCCGCGACGGCATCGGCGAACTCGCCGCCGCCCAGCAGCTCTGACGCAAGGGTGCCCGGATCACCAACGGGTTGGCACCAACAAGAAAGCCGGGCATCGCTGCCCGGCTTTTTCATTTGCGCGCTGTGCGGCGCTGCGAATTTCTCCTGCCTCTGATGCAGGCGGGAAATTCGCGGGTTTCCGGGGGCCGGGTGCGTCTGCGCCCTCGGCCCCTGGGATCAGTTCGGCTGCGCCTGGGCCTGCGCCGCCTCGGCGTTCTGCTGATACAGCGCGACGAAGTCGATCGGGTCGATCATCAGCGGCATGAACCCGCCATTGCGGGTCTGCTCGGCGACGAGCTGGCGCGCGAACGGGAACAGCAGGCGCGGGCACTCGATCATCACGAACGGATGCAGGTGCTCGGCCGGGACGTTCATCACCCGGAACAGGCCGGCATAGACCACCTCGACCGCGAACAGCGTCGAGCCGGCGCGCTCGGCCTTGGCCTCGATCGTCAGGTCGACCTCGATTTCGGTCTCCGACAGCGGCTTGCCCGAAACGTTGACGTTGATCGAAACCTGCGGCGGGGTTTCAGCCGGCGCCAGCGACTGCGGCGCGTTCGGGTTCTCGAACGACAGATCCTTGACGTACTGGGCAAGGACGTTGAGCTGCGGAGCCGCCGGGGCCTCTTGGGTGGTCATGACCAGGTTTTCCTCGGGAATGATGTGCGGATTTCGGGCGCCCTGCCGGCTTGCCGGAGTTCCGGAAAAGCCCGGTCGAGTGCCGGTTGGAAGTCGCCGCTTCGCTACCACGCGTCCGGTGGACCAGCAAGGCGCGAGGGCGGAATTATCGCCGGTTTGCGGCCCGGTCAGCGCGGGTCCTGGTCGATCAGCGGGCCCTGCGGCTCGCGCGGCCGGGTCGTCGCCGTCCATTCGGCGCTGTCGAGCTCGATGATGCGGATGCCGCCGCCCATGCCGCCCTGCGCCCGCATCCGCCCGGCAAACAGCCGGAACAGCAGCGACCGCACCGGCGGCAGGAACAGCGCGACGCCGACGATGTCGGAGAGGAACCCCGGCAACAGCAGCATGATGCCGCCGACCGCGATCATCCCGGCATGGGCGACCGCCTCGGCCGGCACGTCGCCCCGTCCCATCTCGGCGCGGATGCGCGTCAGCATCGCCACGCCCTGCTGCTTCAGCAGCACGCCGCCCAGCACCGACGTCGTCACGATCAGTAACAGCGTCTGCAGGATGCCGATATGCCCGCCGACCGCGATGAAGGTGGCGATTTCCAACAGCGGCCAGCACAGAATCAGGGCCAGGATGACGAGGATCGGCATTGCGCGGGTCTCCAGTGAACGCATCATATAGGCAAAGATCGTGGTTTCGCCATGGCGCCTCCCGCCAATGTCGCGGGATCGGCCCGCCGGCGCGCGGTTTTTGCCGGCCGTTGGCGCCTTGCCACTGGTTTGCGCCGATTCATGGCTTACATATCAGGATCATTGGCTGCTCGCCCCGACGCCCGGACACCCGGCAAGACGGCAAAACGCCCTTGCCGCGTCTGTCGTCAATCCGGCCGGGAGATGCTATAGCAGCGGCGAGCGAACGCATGGGAGAGGCGCGACAACGGTCGCGAGAGGTCGGATCGGATGAGCCAGTACTTTGACATTACCAGCATCGTATTCCTGATTCTGGCGGTGGCGATCTTTCTGCGGTTGCGCTCGGTCCTCGGTCGCAAGACCGGCAGCGAGCAGTCGCCGTTCGAGCCGGTTGATCGTTCGCGCGCCGGCGAGCCCGCCGCTCGCCCCGACAACGTCATCCCGCTGCCGACCCGCGCCCCGCAAGCCGAGACCGCCGACGCCAATCCGTCGCCGCCGCGCTATGCCCCCGAGGGCTCGGCCCTCGACACCGCCCTGCGTCAGGTCATGTCGGCCGACCGCAATTTCGACCCGACCAGCTTCGTCGTCGGCGCCCGCCAGGCCTACGAGATGATCGTCACCGCCTTCGCCGAGGGCGACCGCGACACCCTGAAGATGCTGCTGGCCAGGGACGTCTATGACGGCTTCGTCTCGGCCATCGCCGCCCGCGAGGCCGCCGGCCACAAGCTCGAGAGCAAGTTCATCGGCATCGACAAGGCCGACATCACCGAGGCCACCGTCAAGGGCTCGACCGCGTCGATCTCCATGCGGTTCGTCAGCCAGCTGGTGTCGGTGACGCGCGACGCCGCCGGCACCGTCGTCGATGGCGATCCGGTGCACCCGACCCAGGTCATCGACCAGTGGACCTTCGCCCGCGACGTCACCTCGCGCGATCCCAACTGGAAGCTCGTGCTGACCGAAGCCGCCGACTGATCCCGGCCGGGCGAGGCAACCGCATGCGCGCGCCCTCGTCCCGCCCGCCCGTGCCCCGCCTGCCCGTGCCCCGCCCGCCCGCGCAACGTCGGCTCGCCGGCCTTGCCGCGGCAATGTGCTTGTTTTGGCTGGCGGTCTTCGGCATCACTGCGACAGTGAACGCCGCCGGGGATTCGCACATGACCGCCGCCAGCCGGCTGACGCGCATCGCATTCGCCGATCTCGACGGCTGGCCGCAGGACCGGCACGCCGAAGCCTTCGCCGCGTTCCGCCTCGGCTGCGCCCATGCCATCGCCGAGCCGCCCCGCACCCGCGCCCTCGGCATCGACTCGGCCGCCCTTGTCGCCACCTGCCGCGCCGCGCTGGCGCTTCCGGCCGCGCCCGACGCCGCCATCGCCCGCCGTTTCTTCGAGCGCCATTTCGACCCGCATCTGGTCGAGCCGAGCGACGGCCGGCCGTTTCTCACCGGCTATTTCGAGCCCGAGGTGCCCGGCTCGCTGACCCGCACCGACCGCTTCGCCGTGCCGCTCTATCGTCGCCCCGCCGACCTCGTCGAGATCGACGCCAACCATCGCCCGGCTGCCGTGCCGCCGGGCTTCGCCTTCGGCCGCGCCGTCGCCAGCGGCGGCATCGTCGAGTACCACGACCGCGCCGCGATCGAGGCCGGCGCGCTGCGGGACCGCGGGCTGGAACTCGTCTGGCTGGAACACCCCGTCGACGCCTTCTTCATTCAGGTGCAGGGCTCCGCCCGCATCCGTCTCGCCGACGGCAGCGCCCTGCGCATCGCCTATGACGGCAAGACCGGCCATCCCTACACCTCGATCGGCCGCATCCTGGTCGAGCGCGGCGTCAGCACCGCCGCCGAGATGACGCTCGACCGCCTGCGCGCCTGGATCGAGGCTGATCCGGCCGCCGGTCGCGACCTGATGCGGCAGAACCGCTCCTTCGTCTTCTTCCGCCCGCTCGACGGTCTGGCCCCCGAACTCGGCGCCATCGCCGCCGCCGGCGTCCAGATCACGCCCGGGCGCTCGCTCGCGGTCGACCGCACGCTGCACACCTTCGGCACGCCGGTGTGGATCGAGGCCGACCTGCCGCTCGGCGACGACGGCGCGCTGCAATCGTTCCGGCGGCTGATGATCGCCCAGGATACCGGCTCCGCCATTGTCGGCCCGGCCCGTGGCGACGTCTTTGTCGGCCTCGGTGCCGATGCCGGCCTGCGCGCCGGCCGGGTCCGCCACGAACCGCGCCGCTTCGTCGTGCTGGTGCCCAGACCGGACGCGCGGCCATGACCGACGAGTCGCTGCCCACTCGCCGCCGCCGCCCGCGCCACCTCTCCGAGGCCGATCGGGAATTGTGGGACAAGGTGCTGGAATCGGTGGCGCCGCTGAAGCCGAAACGCGTCCGCCGTCCGCGCCTGGTGCACGCCCCGCCGCCACCGGCGCCGACGGCCGAACCGCCGCCGCCGCACCCGATCCCCACGGCGCTGGCGCCGCCCGCCGCCCATCCGCCACACGAGCCGGAAAAGCCCAAGCGCCGCCCCGGACCGCCACCACTTCAGCCGCTCGACCGCCGCACCGTCGCGCGCGTCGTCAAGGGCAGCATCGACATCGACGCCCGCATCGATCTGCACGGCATGACCCAGCAGGAAGCCCATGCCGCCCTGCGTCGGTTCCTGTACACGGCGCAGGCGCGCGGCGATCGCATGGTGCTGGTCATCACCGGCAAGGGCCGGCCGGCGACGGCCCATTACGAGCACGAGCGCGGCGTCCTTGCCCGCGTGGTGCCGCACTGGCTGGAGCAGCCCGAGCTGCGCGGCGTCGTGCTGTCGCGCCAGTTGGCCCATGCCATCCATGGCGGTGAGGGCGCGCTCTATGTCCGCCTGCGCCGGCCGCGGCCGGCCGGCGGGGGAGGGGGCACATGACCCCGTTCGGCGCCAAGCTGCGCGAGCTGCGCCGCGAGCGCGGCATCACCCTCACCCAGATGGCCGAGGCCCTGCGCATTTCCGCCAGCTATCTGTCGGCGCTCGAACGCGGCAAGCGCGGCCGCCCCACCTGGCTGCTGGTGCAGCGCTGCATCACCTATTTCAACATCATCTGGGACGAGGCCGAGGAGCTGCAACGCCTCGCCGAGGCTTCCGATCCGCGCATCACCCTCGATACCTCCGGGCTCGATCCGAAGGCGACCGAACTCACCAACCTGCTGGCGCTGAAACTGCGCGGCCTGTCGCGCCGCTCGCTCGAGGATCTGATCCTGCGCGTCCGCTCCGCCGCCGCCAAGGATGGCGTCTGATCCACCCAGCGCCGCTCCCGCTCGCTGCCCGACCCGGCCTGCGACATCCCGGTACCGATCCGAGGCAGGCATTGCCGCGAAACAAGCAACTTTACCGTGAATTAGCGAATTTCGATTATGACGCTAGGTAAGGTAATGCTCGATGGTGCGTTCATGAAGTCGATGTATGTGATCCTGGCGCTGATGCCGCTCCTCCTCTCCGCTTGTTCCGGCGAAGAGCCGATCCCTACCGGCAATGCCGCCGGCGAGGTGATGCAGAAGCGCTTCGGCGACAACGCCCACGACGGCGCCGTCCTCACCGCCGACCGCAAGTTCCTCTGGCGCCAGGCGGTGCTGACCGGCTATGTCGAGCCGAGCTTCAAGCGGCCGCCGGCGCGCATCGAGTTCATGAAACAGGCGATCGGCTGCGGTCTGCCCCATGACGCCGTCCAGGACAAGATCACCCTCGTCCATGTCGACGGCAACCGGATCGAGACCCCGCTCTACCGCATCCGCAAGGACCAGATCGACGAGCGGGTCAGGCGCCAGATCGAGACCTGGAAGTCCAACGGCCAGATCGACCCGGCCGATGCCTATTACAGCGACGACCAGCTGCACTACGCCACCGTCGTCGTCACCGAAACCGCCAAACCGGTGCACCTCGTGCTGGCGTCGCATGCGCAGATGCTGTGGACCCTGCAGGTCGCCGAGGGCGTGCGGATCTCGCGGGTGTCGGTAGTCAGCCCAACCTATGGCGCCGTCGTCAACGTTCCCGCCAATGTTGAGGTCACCGGCCTGTTCGGCCCGGCGGCGGCATCGTGCAAGGCCAGCCCCTTCCGCGCGCCGGCGCCCCATTGGGGCATCATGAGCGAGCCGCGCAGCAAGTTAAACGACGACATCATCGCCTCGCGGCGGCAGGTCTACAACAGCTTCGCCAACTGGTATCGCAACGCCCTCGGCGCCGAGAGCGAGGCCGGCGCGGTCGGCGC
>JAEULV010000014.1 GCA_016793065.1 Hyphomicrobiaceae bacterium | reverse complement strand
CAGATTGTTGATCGGCAGGCCGCGCTGGACCTCGAACTGGCTGTAGATGCCCTGACGGGCCTTGTCGAGAACCTCGGTCGACAGGTCGGTGCCGATGATCTCGATGCGCCAGCCGGCGAGCTTCTGCTCCATCTCCTTCAGGCACATGGCGATGGAGTAGGGCTCCTGTCCGGTGGAGGCGGCGGCGCACCAGATGCGGATGCGGCGATCACGGGCGCGCGACTGCAGCATCTGCGGCATCATCGTCTGGGTGAAGTGATCGAACGGCAGCTTGTCGCGATAGAAGAAGCTCTCGTTGGTGGTCATCGCCTCGACGACCTGATCGACGAGCGCGCCCTGGCCGGGCTCCTTGATCTTGGCGACGAGGGCCGAGATCGAGGCGAGATTGGCCTTGCGGGCGACCGGCAGCAGCCGGCTTTCGATCAGGTACTGCTTTTCGTTGGACAGAACGAGGCCGGATTTCGCCTTCAGCATCTGGCGCAGATAGTCATACTCAACTGGGGTCACGGGCGGCCTCCGGTCAGGATACGCGTTACTTTGGGGCCGATTTGTTCGAGCGGCAGCACTTCGGAGGCCGCGCCCGCATGGGCGACGGCTCCGGGCATTCCCCAGACCACGCTGGTTTCTTCGTCCTGGGCAATGATGCTGCCGCCGATCCCGGCGATGACCCGCGCGCCATTGGCGCCGTCCGAGCCCATGCCGGTCAGGACGACGGCGAGGGTGGCGGCGCCGAAGGCGGCGGCGACGGAATCGAACAGCGGATCAACCGCCGGCTTGCAGAAATTCACCGGCGGGCCGTCGGTGAGCTGGATCGTGACGTCGGTTCCCGACTTGGCGAGCACCATATGCTTGCCGCCTGGGGCGACGTAGATGCGACCGGGCAGGATGCGCTCGCCGTGGGTGCCTTCCGCCGCCAGCCGGCCGGACGCCTTGGTCAGGTGTTCGGCGAGGATGGCGGTGAAGGTCGGCGGCATATGCTGGGTGACGACGACCGGCAGGTTGCCGATCGACGGGCCGATCGCGGCAAACAGCTTGGCGAGGGCCTGGGGGCCGCCGGTGGAAGAGCCGATCGCGAGGATGCGCGGCGCCACCGAGCTGTAGGCACGGGTGGTGAAGCCATGCCCGGCGCCGGAGTGGTGATGGACCGGGGCGGGATGGTGGCCGGCCGTGGCCGGTGCCGGGGCGGCCGGACGCGCCGCCGGCTGATGCGGGGCCGGGCTCGCGGGCGCCATGCCGGAATTGGGGGCATAGCGATTGAAGCCGGACGGCGCGGGCGGGGCGGCATGCTGGCTGGCGGTGAAGGCGCGCGGCGCCGGCATCGGCGTCGACGCGGCCGTGCGGGCTTTCGCCTTCTGGCCGAGGGCGCCGATCTTCAGCATCAGCTCGCGACGGAACTCCGGCGACGTAGTGACGCCGGAATTGCTGTCGGGCTTGGGCACATAGTCGGCGGCGCCGAGCGACAACGCCTTGAGGCTGACCTCGGCATTGCGGCGGGTCAGGCTCGAGGCCATGATGACGACGAGGCCGGGCTTTTTCGACAGAAGCAGCGGCAGGGCGGCAAGGCCGTCCATTTCCGGCATCTCGACGTCGAGGATGACCACATCGGGGTTGGACCGCTCGACGTCGTCAACAGCCAGGCGACCGTTGCGGTGGCTGGCGACGCACTGGTATTTGCCGTCTTCCTCGATCCAGCGGCCGATGAGGCCGCGGACGACGACGGAATCGTCGACCACCATCACCCGGACCGGATCGGTGGAGGCCGGAGGTGCGCCCGCGTGGACGCTTCCCCCGGGAGGGGCGCGCAAGGGCAGGTTCATGACACGTCCTCCGGTCAGACGAGGCCGACTTCGGAGAACTTGGCTTCGACGATCTCGCGATCGAACGGCTTCATGATGTACTCGTTGGCGCCGGCGCGCATGGCGCGGGCGATGTGCGAGACGTCGTTTTCAGTGGTGCAGAACACGACCTTCGGCGACTGGCCGCCGGGTTCCTTGCGCAGCTGGTTCAGGAACTCGAAGCCGTCCATGACCGGCATGTTCCAGTCGAGCAGGATGGCGTCGGGCATCTGCTTGCGGCAGGCGTCGAGCGCCTGCTTGCCGTCCTCGGCTTCCGAGATGGCGAAGGCGAGATCCTCCAGGATCCGGCGCGCGACCTTGCGAATGACGCTCGAGTCATCGACGACCAGGCAACTCTTCATGACACACTCCAACGGCAACAAGGCCTTACACCTTAAACCCCCGGCTTCTGCCGGTTCGACGAGATACTGCAGGCGTCGGGCGTCGCCGACGGATGCCGCGGCCTGAGGATCAGGCCGCGAGGCTTTCAGCCATGGCGCCGAGCACGCGGTCGACGTCGAGAATGACCATGAGCTGGCTGTTCAGGCGGTGGACGCCGCCCGAGATCGACGCCCAGCGGCGGTCGAGATTGATCGGGTTGGATTCCCGACCCGAGGTGGCGAGGTTGAGGACTTCGCCGACCGAGTCGATCAGCAGCCCGTAGCTCTCGCCGCGGTATTCGATGCCGACGGCCATCTGCGGATTGCCGTCGGTGCGCGGCGGCAGGTGCAGGCGGCGACGCATGTCGACCGCGGTGACGATGCGGCCGCGCAGGTTCAGGACGCCGGCGATCTCGCGCTGCGACAGCGGCACGCGGGTCATCGACTCGGGCATGAACACGTCGTGGACGCGTTCGATCGGAAGTCCGAACAGCTGGCCGCCGATGAAGACCGTGACGTACTGAATGCTGTCCGAGGCATTGACGGTTTCAGCGCTCATGCGGCGATCCCCATCTGGTAGGTGGTCAGTTCCTTCAGGGCCGCGATCAGGCCCGGACGGTCGAACTTGGCGACGTAGTCGTCGAAGCCGGCCTGGCGACCGCGCTCGATCGACGCCGGCGTCGACAGCGACGACAGGGCGATCAGCGGAACGTTGCGGGTGCGCGGGTTGCGGCGGATATGCTCGGCGAACTCGAAGCCGTTCATTTCCGGCATCTCGATGTCGGAGACGACGATGTCGAAGCGGCGGCCGCCTTCCAGCAGGCCGATGGCGTCGCTGGCGTTCTCGCAGGTGGTGACGTTGAACCCGGCGGCTTTCAGCACCGGCGTCAACATGTTGCGGAAGAAGGCGGCGTCATCGATGAACAGGAGGGTCTTGGTCAGGTTTTCGACCTTCATCTCCTTGCGATGGAACCAGTCCTCGAAGGCCATCGGCAGATAGTGACCGATGTCGATAACCTCGGTGGCCTTGCCCTTGATGACGGCGGAGCCGAGGATGCCCATGCGTTCCGAGGCGACCTCGATCTCGAGGCGATCCTCGACGATGTCGATGATCTCGTCGACGACCAGGCCCATGGAGCGGCCGGCATCGGAGAACACAAGCATCGGCTGGGCGCCGGTCTCGCGGCGCTGGCTGATGGCGTCGAAATAGACCAGCGGCATCAGCGAGCCGCGATACTGTACCAGGTCGCGACCGTTGGAGCGCTCGATCTTGTCGACCGAGAACTCTTCCAGGCGGGTGACCAGGCTGAGCGGCACGGCCTTGGGTTCCATGGTGCCGGCGCGGAACAGGAGCAGCGACACGGTCTGGGCGGCGGCCTCGCGGGCACGGCCCTCGTCGTCGGCGTCCTGGGTGGTGACGGCCTCGGCGACGGCGGTGCCGAGCGCCTGGGCGACGCCGTTCGGGTCGATGATCATGATCACCGAGCCGTCGCCAAGAATGGTGTTGCCGGAGAACATGGTGATGTTGCGCAGCATCGAGCACATCGGCTTGACGACGATTTCCTCGGTGTGGAACACGCCGTCGACGACGATGCCGAAGGTCTGGTTGCCGACCTGGGTGACGACGATGAAGCCGTCATCCTCGGTGGCGACCTTGGCGTTCGGGTCGGCGTTCTCGATCTCGAGCAGCTTGGCCAGCGGCACCAGCGGCAGCAGCTTGTTGCGCAGGCGCAGGACCGGGGTGTCCTTGATCCGCTCGATCTTGTGCTCGCTGTTGGACTGGGCGCGCACCAGCTCGACCACCGACAGCTGCGGGATGGCGAAGCGGTCGCCGGCGCATTCGACGATGAGGGCGGAGACGATCGCCAGAGTCAGCGGGATCTTGATGGTGACGGTCGTGCCCTTGCCGGAAGCGGTCTTCAGGTCGATCGTGCCGCCGATGGCGTCGATGTTGGTCTTGACCACGTCCATGCCGACGCCGCGGCCGGAGACATTGGTGACCTTGGCGGCGGTGGAGAAGCCCGGGGCGAAGATGAACTTCGCGATCTGGGTCTCGGTCATCTTGTCGAGCTCGGCCTCGGTCGAAAGCCCGTTCTCGATCACCTTCTGGCGAATGCGCTCGAGGTTGAGGCCGCGACCGTCGTCGGCGATCTCGATGATGATGTGGCCGCCCTCATGATAGGCCGAGAGCCGGATCGTGCCCTTTTCCGGCTTGCCGGCGAGGCGACGGGTTTCCGGGGTCTCGAGGCCATGATCGGCGGAGTTGCGCACCATGTGGGTGAGCGGATCCTTGATCAGTTCCAGCACCTGGCGGTCGAGCTCGGTCTCGGCGCCGATCATTTCCAGTTCGATTTGCTTCGACAGTTCGTTGGAAAGATCGCGGACGATGCGCGGCAGCTTCTGCCAGGCATTGCCGATCGGCTGCATGCGCGTCTTCATGACGCCTTCCTGCAGCTCGGCGGTGACGTTCGAAAGGCGCTGCAGCGGCACCTTGAATTCGCTGTCCTCGTGACGACGGACGATTTCGAGGAGCTGGTTGCGGGTCAACACCAGTTCCGAAACCATGGTCATGAGGTTTTCGAGGGTGTCGACGGCGACGCGGATCGACTGGGAGGCAACGCCGCCCTTGATCTCGCCGTCCGGCTCCTTGTGTTCCTTGGCGTCCTTGGCATCGCGCTTTTCAGCGACGGCCTTCGGCGCCTCGACCTTCGGGGCTTCGGTCTTCGGGGGAGCGATCTCGGCCGCGGGCGCGGAGGGCTCGGCCATGGTCTCGCGGAAGGCGCGTTCCAGCTCGTCGAGGGACACCTCGCCGGGGCGCAGCGGGCGTTCGAGCACCTGATAGAGCATTTCGCCGGCGGTGTGCTTGGGGCCGGCATCGGCATCGATGAGCTTGGGCGGGTCCTTGGGGGCGGCGTCCTTGGCGGGTTGCTTGGCCGACAGCGCCATGCGCTCGAGTTCGCCGATCAGGTCGCGATCGGCGCCGGCGGGCTCCTGTTCGGTGGCTTCGAGGTCGCCGACGATCGCCTTGATCCGGTCGATAGTCGACAGCACCAGCGACACCGCCTCGGTGGTCACCGGCACGCCATCGCGGAACTTGCCCATCAGCGTTTCGGCCGCGTGGGCGAGTGCTTCAAGGCGCGGCAGACCGAGGAACCCGCATGTTCCCTTGATGGTGTGGACAAGCCGGAAAATGTTGTCGAGCACCTTGGTATTGTTCGGCTCCTGCTCGAACTTCACCAACTCGACGTCGACGACATCAAGGCTCTCGTTAGTCTCAGTCAAAAATTCGCGCAGCAGATCGTCCATGGCCTCGACCTTGCCTCCCCTATCCCGCCGCTCCCAAGCAGTCGAGGCTTGGGATTCAGGAGTGGAGACAAGTGTCGGTCCTATGGGTTAATAAGGTGTTTTGGAGATCGTCAGCAAAGCGGTGTTACGCGGCGGGAGAGGCCAAAAAAATCACGCCGTCGTCGGTTTTTTCGATCTTGATGCTCATTCCGGCGGCGCGGGCAAGCAGTCCGGTATAGATCGGCTGGATAATATGGGCGTCGGCGCCATGGCCCTCGATCGTGCCGGCCAAGAGCGCCTCGGCATTGGCGGGGATGCGCGGGCTCGGGCCGGTGCAGGTGATGGTGAAGGTGGGGACCGACACGTCCGGGCCGACGACGACGCTGATCTTGCCGCCGCGCGGGATCGAGCCGAGCGACATCAGCAGCAGGTTGAGCAGCAGCTTGACCCGGTTCTTCGGCATCAGGGCGCGCGGGGCTTCCCAGGCGAGGTCTGGCTTTTCGTTGGCGATGAAGCCGCGGGCGACCTTCTCGGCGTCGCCGAGGTCGATCTCGGCGCCGGCCGAGCCGGCGGCGCCGAAGGCGATGCGGGCATATTGCAGCTTGGCCGAGGCCTGACGGGCGCTCTTCTTGATCAGGTCGAGGGCGAAGGCCTTCATCTCCTCGCCGGAGGATTCGTCCGCCATGACCTCAAGGCCGTTTTCGATCGCGCCAACCGGCGAGATGATGTCGTGGCAGACGCGGCTGGCGATGAGCGCGGCGAGGTCCATGGCGGCAATGTCGGCGGCGTCGGTCATGGTTCGGCTCCTGACAGGGTTCGGGCGCGATCGATCAAAGGGTGCGAATCGGCCGTGAAGAGTTCTGCCGACCGGGATACACGCTCGGGAATCCCGTGCCAATCGCGGCATGTCGCGGCATCCCAGCTCGGTGACCCGCGCGGTTGGCCGGCGGGGATCGCCGGCGGTTCAGCCGGCGAGGGTGGCGGCGAGCTGCGGCCAGCGCTCGGCGGCGGCGGCGGCGATCTTGTCGGGCGTGGTGTCGAACAGGGCGAGTGTCGCCGCGTCGCGGGCGAAATAGAGCCGGTTGTGGTGGACGCGGAACAGCCGCGGATCGCCCTCGGCGGCGAGGCCGCGCGATATGGCCTCGACGCAGTAGCCGCCGAAGCGGGGGGCATAGGTGGCGGGATCGCGACGGAAGGCGGCGCGGTTGCCGTCATTGGCGAACAGCCAGGTGACGCCGGCCCAGTCGGCCTGCAATTCGGGCAGGCCGGGCACGGCGCGACGTTCGAGGAAATAGCCGATGGGGTCGAAGCCGCCGATGGCGATGCCGCTGTTGCGGTCGACGACGAAGCGCTCGCCGGTCCAGCCGGCGCCGGCGGGCGTGCCGCGAAACGATACGAATGCCGCCACGCCGAGGAGCAGGCTTCGCCGCGATACCGCCTGATTCGCGCTATGATATCGTCGCATGATTCGGTCCATCGATCGTGCCGCGGTCATTTCGTCGGCACAGCATGACCGCCAAGCGTCGAGAGCCGGTAAACAGCCGGCGATGAAAACAGCATGGCGCGATGCGAAAGCGGGGAGATTTCTGATGACGCGGCAAATCCGTCACAGCCTGAGCCTGATCCTGGCGCTGTTCGCGCTGCTGGCAATGCCGCTGGCGACGCAGGCGCAGCAGCGGCCGTCGACCTACTCGACCAACGAGTTGGTCAATACCGGGCACCAGTTCTTCGGCAACGTCTCGGGTTCGCTGGCGACGCTGATCGAGAAGGCGGTGAAGGACTACGGCCAGCCGAACGGCTATATCCTCGGCGAGGAAGGTTCGGCGGCGATCGTCGGCGGCCTGCGCTATGGCGAGGGCGTGCTCTATACCCGCAATGCCGGCCAGCACAAGGTGTTCTGGCAAGGCCCGTCGATCGGCTGGGACTTCGGTGGCGACGGCGCGCGGACGATGATGCTGGTCTACAACCTGCCGAGCGTCGGGGCGATCCATCGGCGCTTCATCGGCGTCAACGGCTCGCTCTACCTGATCGGCGGCTTCGGCATGACGGCGCTGGTCAATGACAACATCTATGTGGTGCCGGTCCGCTCCGGCGTCGGCGCGCGCCTCGGCCTCAATATCGGCTACCTGAAATTCACCTCGCAGGCCGACTGGAATCCGTTCTGATCCGGGTTCGGCCGATCGTCGACCGGGTCGGGTGGCGACGAGGCGCTTGCCGTTGGCGTCGGCATCGGTATTGTCGCCGAGGTGTCGCTCGGGTGGCGGCTTGAATGACTGCCGCGACCGTCGAGGTGACGGCGTGGCGAACGGAAGGTGAGGCGCGGTGATCGAGGCGATCATGTACGCCGCGCTGGGCGGGCTCATCGTCGGGCTCGTGGCGCTCATGATCATGCCGGCGGTGTGGAACCGCGCGGTACGCCTGACCACGCGCCGGTATCGCGCCGAACTGCCGATCAATCTCGATGAAGTGAAGGCCGAGCGCGACCAGCTCAGGGCGGAGCATGCGCTGTCGGCGCGGCGGCTGGAGCAGGAGGCCGAGGCGGCGCGGGCGCGGGCAAGCGAGCAGATGGGCGAGGCCGGCCGGCTCTGGGGGGCGCTCGAGGCGGCGCGGCTGAAGCGCGAGGCGGACGAGGCCGATGAACTCGCCCGGCGCACGGCGCTGGAGGCGACCATCGCGACGCTGGAAGGGCGGATCGCCGGGCTGGACGCCGACGTGACGGCGCGCGACGAGCGGATCGCGGCGCAGGCGGCGGAGCTGGTGGCGACGCGCGACCGGCTGGAAGCCGAGCTTGCGGCGACGCGCGACCGGCTCGAGGCCGATCTTGCCCATACGAGGGCGACGCTGGAGGCGGAGCTTGCGGCGGCGCGGGCGACGATCGAGGCGCAGGACCGCGACATTCGCGGCTATGCCGACCTCGCCGTCGATCTCGACCGGCGCATCGCCGAGACCAAGATGGACCTTGCCTCGGCGCTCAGCCAGGGCGAGATCCTGCGCGGCAAGCTTGCCAACATGACCCAGGAAAAGCACGCCGAGACGGCGCGGGCGGCGCAGATCGACAGCGAATTGCGCGGCCGCGACGCGGCGGTGGCGCGCGAGAAGCAGAAGGTCGACGCGCTGGAGGCCAAGGTCGACCGGATGCGGGCGGATCTTGCCGATCGCGACGAGGCGCTGGAGAGCCGGACGCGCGATGCGGCGCGGCTGGAGAGCGAGCTTGCCCGGGAGCGGCAGCGGACGACGGATCTGGTCGAGGCGCTGAACGAGGCGAAGCGGCGGGAGACGGCGCGGGGCGAGCCCGAACCCGACGGTCGCGACAATATCGACAAGGCGCTTGCGGCGGCGGAGCAGCAGCGCACCGAGCTGGAACGCCGGCTGGTGGTGGCGCTGGGCGAGCGGGACCGGCAGGCGGCGCGGCTGGCGGAACTGGAGCGGCTGCAGGCGGATTTCGACCAGCGCATCGCGCGGGAAAACGCGACGCTGCGGGATACGCTGGCCGAGGTGGCGAACCGGGTCGTCGGGCTCGGCGAGCGAAGCACCGGCGAGCGGGCGATGGGCGAACGGGCTTTGGCCGAGCGGGGGCGGGCCGGCGCGGACGTCACCTGAAGGCAACGCGCGGGCGGGCGCGTCACGGAACCGACAACATGGCGGGTGACATTCCGCCCGCAGTTGCTGCAAACTGATCACGGCAGGTGATTTGGAACGAGCGGGCTCCTCTGGCCCGGCGGAGAGAACGTGATGGCCCGATCCCTGGATCCGCACAAACTGTCGAACCCGCAGGTGTTCCTGTGGCGGATGCTGATTTTCCTGATCATCGCCGGCTTTGTCGCGCTGATCCTCTATCGTCAGATCTGGGCGGCGTTCCTGGCCAATCCGGGGCTCAACGGGCTGATCATCGGTGTGCTGGTGCTGGGCATCCTGCTGGCGGTGCGGCAGGTGGCGATCCTGTTTCGCGAGGTCCGGTGGGTCAATGCCTTCCGCATCGGCGATCCGGGCCTGCAGATGCAGGACCCGCCGCGGCTGCTCGGGCCGATGGCGGCGCTGTTTCGCGATCGGGCCGGGCGGATGCAGATCACGCCGGAGATCATGCGCTCGATCCTCGACTCGATCGGCATGCGGCTCGATGAAAGCCGCGACATCACCCGCTATCTCGGCGGGCTTCTGGTGTTTCTCGGCCTGCTCGGCACGTTCTGGGGCCTGACCGAAACGGTCGGGTCGGTGAGCAAGGCGATCAATTCGCTGTCGGTGCCGCAGAACGCCGACACGGGCGCGATGTTCGAGGACCTGAAGACCGGTCTGGCGGCGCCGCTCGGCGGCATGGGGCTGGCGTTCTCGTCGTCGCTGTTCGGTCTGGCCGGATCGCTGGTGATCGGGTTTCTCGACCTGCAGGCGAGCCAGGCGCAGAACCGCTTTTACAACGAACTCGAGGACTGGCTGTCGGCGGTGACCGATCTCGACCTGAAGGCCGACGAGGCGGCCGGGGCGATCGGTAGCCACGACATGCTGCGCGGCGCCATCGACCGGTTGACGCGGGTGGTGTCGGAAAGCGGCGGGCAGGGCGGCCGGCCGGCGTCGACGGCGATGGCCAATCTGGCGGAAGGCATTCACGGACTGGTACAGCACATGCGGTCCGAACAGCAGATGGTGAAGACCTGGGTGGAGAACCAGTCGGAGCAATCGCGCGACCTGAAGAAGCTGATCGACCGGCTCAACACGCTGATCGACACAAGCGAAAAGGAATAGCCCGATGCGTTCGGCTCGACTGCGCCGGCGCGAAAGGCCGGACTACTGGCCGGGCTTCGTCGATGCGTTGTCGACGCTGCTCTTGGTCATCATCTTCCTGCTCAGCGTGTTCATGCTGACGCAGTTCTTCCTGACGCGGCAGGTGCGGGACCAGGACACGGTCCTGAGCAAGCTCAACGCGCAACTGGCGGAACTGACCGAGTTGCTGGCGCTGGAGCGGGCGGCGACGCGCGGACTGACGGACGAACTCTCCGGGCTCGAGGCAAATCTGGCGGCGGCCGACAAGGACAAGACCCGCTTGCAGGGGCTGCTCGACAGCGCCACCGCCGCCAATGCCTCGGCCGGCGCCGGCGCCTCGGCGGCATCGCAGGCGCTCGATCAGGAAAAGCAGCTGACGGCGCGGGCGCTGGCGCAGGTTGAGCTGCTCAACCAGCAGATCGCGGCGCTGCGGCGGCAGATCTCGGCGCTGGAACAGGCGCTGGAGGTCTCGGAGGCGCGCGACAAGGACAGCCAGACCAAGCTGGCCGATCTCGGCCGCCGGCTCAACGTGGCGCTGGCGCAGCGGGTGCAGGAATTGCAGCGCTATCGCTCCGACTTCTTCGGGCGACTGAAGGAAATCCTCGGCAACCGGCCGGAAATCCGCGTCGTCGGCGACCGGTTCGTGTTCCAGTCGGAAGTGCTGTTTCCGGTGGGCTCGGACCAGATCAACGACATCGGCAAGGCCGAGCTGGTGAAGATCGCCGAGGCGATCAAGGAAGTGTCGGTGGCGATCCCGCCGGAGATCAACTGGACGCTGCGGGTCGACGGCCATACCGACGCGCGGCCGTTGTCGGGCACCGGACGGTTCCGGTCGAACTGGGAACTGTCGGCGGGCCGGGCGATTTCGGTGGTGCAGCAGCTGATCGCCGCCGGGGTGCCGGCCAACCGGCTGATGGCGGCGGGCTTCGGCGAGTTCCAGCCGCTGGAGGAGGGCGCGACCGACGAGATCATGGCGCGCAACCGCCGCATCGAATTCCGGCTGACCGACCGATGAGCGCGCCGCGGGAGACGTTGCGCGGGTTTTACGACATGACCCACGCCTATCTGGCCGAGGTTGCCGACCTGTGGGTGGCGAGCTGGGCGACGACGATGCCGGCGATCGACTTCGAGGCGCGGCGTGGCTGGTTCGTCGATCACATCGTCGCGGCGATGGAGCGGGGGGAGACGCTGCGGGTGGCGATGACGCAGACCGGCGACGTTGCCGGGCTGGTGATGATCGATCCGCGAAGCGGCTATCTGGACCAGATCGTCGTCGGCGTCGACTGGTGGGGCAAGGGCGTGGCGGAGGCGCTGATCGGCGAGGCGCGGCGGGTGTCGCCACGGCGGGTGGCATTGACGGTCAACCAAGACAATCCGCGTGCGGTGGCGTTCTACAAGCGCATCGGCTTTGCCGTCGTCGGCGAGGGGGCAAATCCGACCTCGGGCCTGAAGACCTACGATCTCGAATGGCGCCCGGCGGCGACCGAGTGACACGGGGCGAGCCGGTATCAGTCCAGCCCGTGGATATGGACATGGTCGTGGGTGTGCGGGTGGCGGTGGATGAGGCCGTCGCCGGTGCGGCCGTTTTTCAGCACGACGACGCGGGTGGCGAGGCGTTCCAGGAACGGCCGGTCGTGGGAGACGATCACCATGGCGATGTCGAGGGCCGACAGGATCTCCACCAGCCGGCGGTGATGGCTGTCATCGAGGGCGTTGGTCGGTTCGTCGAGCAGCAGGGCGTCGGGGCGCATGGCCAGCACGGCGGCGATGGTGACGAGGCGTTTTTCGCCGCCGGAGAGGCGGTGGGTGACGCGGTGCTTGAGGTGGCCGAGGCGGAGGTCGTCGAGGGTTGCCTCGGCGCGGGCGAGGGCGTCGGCGTCGGCAAGGCCGAGGTTGAGCGGGCCGAAAGCGACGTCGTCGATGACCGTCGGGCAAAACAGCTGGTCGTCGGGGTCCTGGAACAGGTAGCCGGCGCGGGCGCGGACCTCGCGGAAATCCGCCTCGCGACGGCGTTCGGCGCCGAAGGCGGTGACGGTGCCGGCGTGGGGGCGTTCAAGGCCGATCAGGGTGCGCAGCAAGGTGGTCTTGCCGGCGCCGTTGGCGCCGACGAGGGCGACGCGCTCGCCAGGATCGAGGCGGAAATCCACCCGGTCCAGCACCGGCTTGCCGGCGCGGTCGACCGAGACCTGATCGAGGCGGATCAGCACGCTCATGCGAGCAACCGGTCGAGGCCGACCACGAGGGCGGCAAGGGCGAGGGCGGCGGCGAGCGCCAGCCGGTCGTGCCGGCGCAGCGGCGGCGGGGCGACGCGGGCGGCGATGCGGCCGGCATAGGCACGGCAGCGCATGGCCTCGTCGACACGCTCGGCGCGGTCGAGGGCGCGGACGACGATCATGCCGATCAGATTGGCGTAGCTGCGCCAGGTGTGCCAGCGCGAACGGGGGACGAAGGCGCGGGCACGCATCGCCTCGGCGAGGCGAAGATATTCGCCGCGGATCAGCTCGACATGGCGATAGGTGAGGTTGAACAGCGCCACCAGTCGCGGCGGCAGCCCGAGTTCGCCGCCGGCGCGGGCGAAGCGCACGGGGCCGAGGGCACCGACGAACGTATAGACGATGAGGATGCAGGCATTGACCCGCAGGGCGATCGTCAGCGCCTGTCGCAGCCCCTCGGCGCTGGCGGCGAGCGGGCCGATGGCGACGACCGGCGTGCCGGGCGTGGTGAAGGGCAGGATGGCGAGGGCGACCACCAGGAAGCCCTCGACATGGGCGAGGCGGGCAACGAGCGGGCGCGGATCGGCGGTGGCTGTCAGGGCAAGGAAGGCGGCGATGGCAAGGAGGGCGGCAAGGCCGGGGAGGGAACCGGTGAGGATGGCGGCGACGATGGCGATGGCGGCGATCAGCAGGCGGGCGCGCGGGGCCAGCCGGTCGAGACGGTCGGGCGCGGCGTCCGGGGCGAGGCTCGCGTCGCTCATGACGGACGCCGGCGGCTGAAGCCCCAGGCGGCGAGGCCGCAGAGGCCGACGATCATGCCGATGCCGCCGACGATATCGTTGAAGCGGGCACGGCCCTCGCTGGCGGCGTGGGCCTCGAGCAGGGGGCGGATCTGGGCGGCGACGGCGCGGGCGGTCGCGGCCTCGACCAGCGCGGCGATCCGCGCCTCGGCCGCCGCCGACAGGTCGAGCGGGGGGGATTCGGCGGCGGGCGCCGGCGCGGCCTCGGGAACGACCGTCGAGAGGGTCGCGGCGAGGAGCGGCGGATTGGCGCCGGCGCCAAAGCGCTCGGCATCGACGGACGTTTCGGCGATATGACCGTCGCCGGACTCAACCGCGATGACGAGAGCGATCGGGCGATCCGGGGCGAAGCGGAAGCCGCCGTCGGCATCGGTCTCTCCGCCATGGAGGAGATGGCCGTCGCGATCGCGGATGGTCAGCCGGACGCCGGCGGCGCGGCCGCCGCCGACGAAGAAGGCGTAGCCGCTGACGTTGCCGGCCTCGACGGTGGCGAACAGCTTCAGCCGATGGGCCTGGGCCGGGATGGCGACGGCGAGGAGCGCGAGAAGGGCAAAGACGAGCCGGATCACGGGTGGACCCCGGCGGCAAGTGGCGCGGGCGCGGCGGCGAAGGTCTCCGGCCGGACGCGCTTGAGGAAGCTGACGGCGAGGCCGGTGACGATTGCCTCGCCAACGACCAGCGGCAGATAGGTGGCGAGCACGATGGGGGCGGTGGCGGCGAGGCTCTTGCTGGAGGCGACCAGCGCCAGGGCGACGAGCCCGCCGGTGCCGGCGGCGGCGAGCCCGCCGGCGAGGGCGGCGAGCAGGCCGGCGCGGGCGGGCGACAGCCGCGTGAGCACCGGGGCAAGGGCAAGGCCGAGGACGAGGCCGGGGCCGGCGATATTGACGGTGTTGACGCCGAGGGTCGACAGGCCGCCGAAGCCGAACATCACGGTTTGCAGCAGCAGGCCGACGAACACCGCCGGCAGCGTTGCCCAGCCGATCACCAGTCCCATCAGGCCGGCGAGCAGCAGGTGGACGCTGGTGGGGCCGATCGGAATGGCGATCAGCGAGGCGACGAAGAAGGCGGCGGCGAGGATAGCGACCTTCGGCAAGGCGCGATCGTCGAGGCGGCGCAGGGCAAGGGCCAGCCCGCCAGCGGCGAGGGTGCCGCCGGCGACGAGCACCGGCAGCGACAGGACGCCGTCAGGAATGTGGGCCATGGCGCTTCTCCCTCATTTGCCGGTCATGTCGGTGGCCTTGACCCAGATCAGACCGCCGAGCTCGACCGGAACCGGCTTGCCGTCGGGCGATTTCATCGGCTTGTCGGCCTCGACCAGGGCGGCAAAGCCCCACCAGCCGGCGCGGGGCATGGCATAGGCGAAGCTGCCGCTCGCATCGGCCTTGATCACCTGGGTGATGAAGGCGTCGTTGGGTGCCGTGACCGTGCCGTCGTTGACGAATTCCACCTCGATCTCGGCAAACGGCACCGGCTTGCCGGCGTTGAGGACGACGCCGCGAAACAGGTTGCCGGTCCACAGGCCTTGCGGGCGGGCGAGCGGACGGATCTCGACCGGCAGGCCGATCAGCGCGTCCCAGCCGTCGCCCGAGGCATAGGCGTCGACGACGACCTTGGCGTAGTGAATGATGTACTTGCCCTCGGCCGGCTCCCAGTAGGGCTGCGGCTCGACGAAGAACACCGCCGCGCCGGGCTGTTTCAGTTCGTGGGTCACGGTCCATGCGGGCTTGCCGTCGACCGGCTTCGATTGCAGCTTCGCCGTCAGGTCGGTGACGGCCCCGCCGACGCGGACGCCGGCGCGCGCCGGCCGCGCCATCGGCATGGCCGGGCCGCCCTCCATCGGGTGGGTGAAGACCAGATCGAGGGTCACGGCGCCGCCCTCGGGCAGGACGTCGGCGCTCGGCAGGATTTCCTGAAAATGCGCGCCGGCCGGGGCGGCCGCGATCAGGCCCGACAGGAGGGCGAGGGCGGCGATGGCGGCGTGGCGACAACGGGGCATGCGGCGAACCTCGGCGGTATGATGATTATAGAAAAACATCATACCGAGAGAGTCAAGCCGGCCCGGCGAGCCGATCCGGGGCCGAAGCCGCCGGATGCAGCGGTCGGATGGGGGGCCGGATGGGGGGGCCGGGCGCCGGTCTAGGGCAGCAGCGGCATGGCGGTTTCGACGAGGCGGACCCAGTAGGAGCAGCCGAGCGGGATGATCTCGTCGTTGAAATCATAGGCGGGGTGGTGCAGTCCGGCGCTGTCGCCATTGCCGAGGAAGATCATGGCGCCGGGACGGGCCTCGAGCATGTAGGCGAAGTCCTCGGCGCCCATGATCGGGCGGATGTCGGCGTCGACGCGGTCGAGACCGGCGACGGAGCGGGCGACGTCGATGGCGAAATTGGTCTGGCGCTCGTGGTTGAAGGTCACTGGATAGCCGTGGCGATAGTCGAGCGTGGCGCTGCCGCCATGGGCGCGGGCGACGCTTTCGACGACGTCGCGGATGCGGGTTTCGATGGCGGCGCGGGTCGCCGGATTGAGGGTGCGGACGGTGCCGGAGAGATGGGCGCGCTCGGCGATGACGTTGTCGGCCTCGCCGGCGTGGAAGGTGGTGATGGAGATCACGGCGCTGTCGAGCGGGTCGATGGTGCGGGCGACGATCGACTGGATGGCGGTGACGATGTGGGCGCCGATCATCACCGGATCGATGCAGCCGTGCGGCCAGGCGGCGTGGCCGCCCTTGCCGTGGACGGTGATGGTGATGACGTCGGCGGCGGCCATCAGCGGGCCGGAGCGGATGGAGAAGTGGCCGATCGGCAGGCCCGGCATGTTGTGCATGCCGTAGACCGACTGGATGGCGAAGCGCTCCATCAGGCCGTCGGCGACCATTTCGCGGCCGCCGCCGCCACTCTCCTCGGCCGGCTGGAAGATGACGGCGACGGTGCCGTCGAAGTGGCGGGTCTCGCAGAGGCAGCGGGCGGCGCCGAGCAGCATGGCGGTGTGGCCGTCATGGCCGCAGGCGTGCATCTTGCCGGCGACGCGCGAGGCCCAGGGCTTGCCGGTTTCCTCGACGATCGGCAAGGCGTCCATGTCGGCGCGCAGGCCGATGACGTGGCCACTTGCCCGGGCGCGGCCGTGGATAAGGCCGACGACGCCGGTGCGGCCGATGCCGGTGACGACCTCGTCGCAGCCGAATTCGGCCAGCCGCCCGGCGACGAAGCCGGCGGTGGTCTCGACGTCGAAGCCGAGTTCCGGATGCTGGTGGATGGCGCGGCGCCAGCCGCTGATCTCGGCGAACATCTCGGCGAAGCGATTGACGATGGGCATGATCGGGTTCCGGGTTGGCAGAGCTGTCAGTCGAGGCGCTTGATGCCGCCAAAGCCGCTTTCGCGCTGGAAATAGACCAGATCGAGCGAGGGCGCATCATGGCCGAGATTGGTCAGGATGCCATGGGCCTGGCCGCGATGGTGGGTCTGGTGATTGAAGAAGTGATCGAGCGCCGGGGCGAGATCCTGCTCGACCGTCGCCGGATTGGTGATGGTTCGATAGGAAAAGCGGCGATTGAGATCGGCGGGGGTGAGGCTGTCGGCATAGGCGATGATGCGGGCATCCTCGGCCTCGCGCAGCGCGCGCAGGCTGGCGAAGTCGTCGCGGACGATGCCGGTCAGCTCGGTATAGGGCGGCGGCGCGTCGAGAAAGCGGGCAAGCCAGAGTTGATCGGCGATGACGATGTGGTTGAGCGTGCCTTCGAGCGACTTGAAGAAGGCGCCGCGATCGGCGCGATACTCGGCCTCGGGCAGGGCGGCGACGGCATCGTAGAGGCGGCGGTTGGCCCAGGCGTTGTAGGCGGCGAACATGCGGTAGCGGGCGACGGACATCAGGCGAGGCCTCCCTGGCGAATGATGAAATCGGCGACCTCGGCGACGCCGGCGCCTTCCTTCATGTTGGCGAAGACGAAGGGGCGGGCGCCGCGCATGCGCTTCGAATCGCGGTCCATATTGCCGAGATCGGCGCCGACCATGGGGGCGAGGTCGGTTTTGTTGATGACGAGCAGGTCCGAGCGGGTGATGCCGGGGCCGCCCTTCGACGGGATCTTCTCGCCGGCGGCGACATCGATGACGTAGACGGTGAGATCTGCGAGTTCGGGCGAGAAGGTGGCGGCGAGATTGTCGCCGCCGGATTCGATCAGGATCAGGTCGAGATCGGGGAAGCGGGCGCGCATCTCGGCGACGGCGGCGAGGTTGATCGAGGCATCCTCACGGATGGCGGTGTGCGGGCAGCCGCCGGTTTCGACGCCCATGATGCGCTCGGGTGCCAGCGCGCCGGAGCGCACCAGATAGTCGGCATCCCACTTGGTGTAGATGTCGTTGGTGATGGCGGCGAGGTCGAAGTCCTGGCGCAGCCGCTTGCACAACGCGTCCATCAGTGCGGTCTTGCCGGACCCGACCGGCCCGCCGATGCCGACGCGCAAGGGACCGTTGGGGGATTTGCCGGGCTTGGTCATGAACGGAACAACCTCGTGTACTGGGTTTCGTGTCGCATGGAGGCGATGTCGGCACGGAGGGTGGCGCCGCCGAGATGGTCGAGATCGAGCCCGGGGGCAAGTTCGGCGAGGGCGGCGATGCGGTCGACGGCGCCGGCGACGAGGCGCAGGCCGTCGGTCTGGCCGAGCGGCACGGCGCGGACGCCGGCGGAGACGATATTGGCAACAAAGGCCTGGAGGAAGGCGGCAAGCGCGGGGGCGAGCGGTACGCCGTGGCCGGCGGCGGCGATGGCGACGGCGACCGGATAGGGCCAGGGGAAGGCCAGGCGGGCATCGCCGGCGAAGCGATCGCGGGCGGCCTCGACGGCGTCATAGAGGCGGTCGGACCCGGCGAGCGGATAGGTGTCGCGGATGGCGCGGACGAAGGCGGTGCCTTGCGCCGTCGTCTCCAGCAGCCGCTCGCGCGAGGGCTGGAAGGCGAGCGCCGTTTCGACCACGTCGACGAGGCGCCCGGCATCGCCGGCCGTGGCGGCGCGGTGGGCGCAGGTAAACAGGATGGCGTCGTTGCGGCCGCCGCCATGGGCGAGGATGTCGGCGATCCAGGCGGCAAGATCGGCGGCGCTGGCGACGCTGCCGTCCTCGATCGCCCATTCGAGGCCATGGCTATAGGTGTAGCCGCCGACGGGAAAGGCCGGCGACAGCCAAACGAGCAGTTTCAGCAATGCCGGGGAGGCTATGGTCATTCGGGGGC
>JAEULV010000119.1 GCA_016793065.1 Hyphomicrobiaceae bacterium | reverse complement strand
AGCGAAATATCTAATCGACGTGATTCGACTTATCGCCGATTCAGGCAATCGGGACGGGCTGGACGGCACCGGCGCGGGCTGCTGCGGTGCATATTAACCATTCGGCAAGAATAGCCGTCGCCAAGGCGGATCGGCTGCGTTAAGGTTTCGTTTACCATTTCGTCGGGAGCGGGACCGGGACATGAGCGGGCGTTTTGCGTTGGTGGTGGCGGCGTGTTTCGTGACCGGTCTGGTGCTCGGCTATGGGCTGGTCTCGCCGGTCGGCGCCCTGCGGCTGCCGATCGAATTGCGGGGGACCGGGCAGGATTTCGCGGTGCCGGAGCGGGCGCCGTATGTGCCGTTTCCCGATCAGGTCGGTCCAGCCTTGATGGCGCCGGAGCATGACGACAGCGCCGGCGCGCCGCCGTCGTCCTGGGACGGCTATGCGCCGGAGGACGAAAGCCGCGTGGGGTGAGGTGCTGACGCCTGCCTGACGGCCGACAGTGCCCGGCGGCGGCGGAAAGCCGCGCCGGCGTGTTCCGCTCACGATCGATCACGCGGCTTTGAGCCGAGTTGCGTTGCCGGCGGCGGCCGGCTCGGCGATGGTTTGACGAAGAGCCGCGCCGCCGTCATCCCGACGCATCGCGTGGCGCCGAGGATGCCGGACATGCGCTTCATTCGCCGCCCCCGCTGGACCCTGCCATCATCGGCCGAGACGCCGGAAGCGGTGTTTGCCTCGCGCCGGCAGGTGCTGGCCGGACTTGGGGCGCTGGCGCTCACCCCGGCCATCGCCGGAGGGGCTCGCGCCGAGGCCGGTCTTTTTCCGGCGCCGCGCAACGATCGCTTCAAGCTCGACCGGGCGCTGACGCCGGAGGCCGACAACGCGGAATTCAATAATTTCTACGAGTTCGGCACGTCGAAGCAGATCGCCCGCGCCGCCGCCAAGCTGAAGACGCGGCCGTGGACGGTGAAGATCGACGGGCTTGTCGAAAAGCCGTTGGAGATCGACGCCGAGGACCTGATGCGCAAGCTCGGGCTGGAGGAACGGCTCTACCGGCTGCGCTGCGTCGAGGCGTGGTCGATGACGATCCCGTGGACGGGCTTTCCGCTGTCGCGGCTGGTGGCGCTGGCCCGGCCGCTCGGATCGGCAAAATATCTCAGGATGGAGACGTTCAACGATCCGAAGGTGGCCGTCGGCCAGGCGAAGTCGTGGTTCCCGTGGCCCTATGTCGAGGGGCTGACGATGGCGGAGGCGGCGAACGAACTCGCCTTCATCGCCATGGGGGCCTATGGCAAGCCGTTGCCGAACCAGCATGGCGCGCCGCTGCGGCTGGCGGTGCCGTGGAAGTACGGCTTCAAGTCGGTGAAGTCGATCGTGCGGTTCTCCTTCGTCGAGGAACGGCCGAAGACGTTCTGGGAAGCGCTGGGGCCGGGCGAATACGGGTTCTGGGCGAATGTGAACCCGAAAGTGGCGCATCCGCGCTGGAGCCAGGCGAGCGAACAGGTGCTCGGCACGCGCGACCGGGTACCGACGCTGCTCTATAACGGCTATGCCGAGGAAGTCGCCGATCTCTACAAGGGGCTGGAAGGCGAGAAGCTGTTTGTCTAGAGCGGCATCCGATCACACTGGATCGGACACCGCTCGCATCTCTTTGTTTTCGCAGGTCTTGTCCGCTCAAGTGGCATCCACTTGAGCGGACCTTGCCCTCGGCGATGCAGCGGCTTGACCCAAACGTCGCGGGCCGCGAGCGTGCCGTCGCATTGCCTCGCGGCCGGGACGATGCTCTATTCGGGCCAATGCTGATTTGGCCCGAAGGAGGCCCCATGGCCACGACCACCGCCGAAGCCCCTCGCGGCGAACTGACCGTTCGCCAGATCGCCATGCCGGCGGACACCAATGCCAATGGCGACATTTTCGGCGGATGGGTGCTGTCGCAGATGGATCAGGCCGGCGGCATTGCCGGGGTGGAGCGGGCGCAGGGGCGCGTGGTGACGATCGCGGTCGAGGCCCTGACGTTTATCCGGCCGGTGCGGGTCGGCGACGTGCTTTGCGTCTATTCCGAGGTCGAATATGTCGGACGGACCTCGATGAAGATCCATCTCGAGGCGTGGGCGCAGCGGTTCCGCACCTCGCTGCGCGAAAAGGTGACGGATGCGACGTTCACCTTCGTCGCCATCGACGACAATGGCCGGCCGCGGCCGATCCCGCCGCTGGAAGGCTGATCGCGGCGGCCGCGCGGCCCTGAGCATCAGAACCGGGCGATCTGCAAGCCGCCGCCGACGTCGATGACGCTGCCGGTGGCGAAGCCGAGGCGGCCGGAGGCGAGCGCGGCGACGACCTCGGCGACATCCTCGCCCTCGCCCCAGCGCGCGGCCGGCACCAGCCCCCCGGCGATGAGCCGGTCGTATTTTTCGGTGACGGCGGCGGTCATGTCGGAATGGATGATGCCGGGGCGGACGTCGAAGACGCCGATGCCGTCGGCGGCGAAACGCACCGCCAGACCCTTGCACCACATCGCCAGCGCTGCCTTGGAGATGCAGTAGTCGAGCCGGTCGGGCGAGACATGGGTGGCGCTGACCGAGGTGATGGTGACGACCGAGCGGGCGATCGGTCCGGCGGGCTGGGCCAGCATCAGCTTCAGCGCCGCCTGGGTGAGGAAGGCGGTGCCGCGCAGGTTGACCGCCATTACCCGGTCGAAGTTTTCCGGGGCAAGATCGAGCACGTCGCCGCGCGCCACCGCGCCCATGCCGGCATTGTTGACGAGGCAATCGATGCGGCCGGGGCCGGCGCGCACCGCGTCGAGCCAGCGGGCATGGGTGGCGAGATCGGCGAGATCGCCGTGGAGATAGGTGACGCCGGCGCCGAGGGCGGCGAGGCCGGCGGCGACGCCGTCGGTGTCCGGGGCGATGCCGGTGACGACGAGATCGAAGCCGTCGACGGCAAGCCGGCGGGCGATGGCGAGGCCAATGCCGCGACTGGCGCCGGTGACGAGGGCGACGGGGCGGATGGTCATGGCTGTCGGCATTCGTCGGGCTCGATCAGGATGGCGCGGAAATCGTTGACATTGGTCAGGGTCGGGCCGGTCAGCACCAGATCCTTGAGGCCGGCGAAGAAGCCGTAGCCGTCATTGGCGGCAAGCCGGGCCTTGGGATCGAGGTCGAGGGCGGCGGCGCGGGCGAGGCTGTCGGGCATCAGTACGGCGCCGGCATTGTCCTCGGAGCCGTCGATGCCGTCGGTGTCGCCGGCAAGGGCGCTGACGCGGCGGTCGCCGCCGAGGGCAAGGGCGAGGGCGAGCAGGAACTCGGCATTGCGGCCGCCGCGACCGTTGCCGCGCACGGTGACGGTGGTTTCGCCGCCCGACAGCAGCACGCATGGCGCCGGCGCCGGCGTGCCGTGCAGGGCGCAGGCGCGGGCGATTCCGGCCATGACGCGGGCGACCTCGCGCGCCTCGCCCTCGATGGCGTCGCCGAGCAGGACCGGCGCGATGCCGTGGGCGCGGGCAACTGCGGCGGCGGCGAGCAGCGAATCCTGCGGGCGGGCGATGGTGACGGTGCTGGCGCGGGCAAAGCAGGGCTCGCCGGGCTTCGGGGTCTCGCTGGCGGGATCGTCAAGGGCGGCGCGGATCGCGGCGGGCGGGTCGATGCGGTACTTGGCGAGGATGGCGCGGGCGTCGGTCAACGTGGTCGGATCGGGGACGGTCGGGCCGGAGCCGATGACGCTGGCGTCGTCGCCGGGCACGTCGGAGATCAGCAGGGTGCGGACCTCGGCGGGAAAGGCGGCGCGGGCGAGCCGGCCGCCCTTGATCGCCGACAGGTGCTTGCGCACGCAGTTCATCTCGGCGATGTCGGCGCCGCTTTTCAGCAGGGCGCGGTTGATCGCCTGCTTGTCGGCGAGGTCGATGCCGTCGGCCGGCGCGGCGAGCAGCGCCGAGGCACCGCCGGAAACGAGCGCCAGCACCAGATCGTCGGCGGTCAGGCCGCGGACCATGTCGAGAATTCGGCGGGCGGCATCGCGGCCGCTGGCGTCGGGCACGGGATGGGCGGCCTCGACCACCTCGATGCGGCGGGTCGGGGCGCCATGGCCATAGCGGGTGATCACCAGCCCCTCGAGCGGGCCGTCCCAGGCGGCCTCGACGGCGGCGGCCATGGCGGCGGCGGCCTTGCCGGCGCCGACGACGATGATGCGGCCCTTCGGGCGCGGCGGCAGGTGGCCGGCCAGCCGAGATGCCGGCGAAGCGGCGTCAATGGCGGCGCGGAACATCGCCAGCAAGACGGCGCGGCGATCGGGCGGGGCGGAGGCCGGGTTGGCGGGCGGGATCGTCATGACGGCACTCGCGGCGGCAGGTTGACGGCGGGCAGCGGCGGACGATCGCGCACCAGATCCGCCGCCTTCTCTCCTATCATGATCGTCGGGGCGTTGGTGTTGCACGACGGCAGGCGCGGCATGATCGAGGCGTCGCAGACGCGCAGGCCATCGATGCCGCGCAGTTTCAGGTCGGGGGTGACGACGGCATCGGCGTCGATGCCCATCTTGCAGGTGCCGACGGGGTGATGATCGGTCTTGCAGGAGCGGAAGGCGTAGGCGGCGAGATCCGCCTCGGAGGTGATGTCGGCGCCCGGCAGGCGTTCGGCCATGATGAACGGCGCCAGCGCCGGCTGGCGAAAGATCTCGCGGGCCATGCGCAGGCCCTCGAGCGACATGGCGCGGTCGTGCGGGTCGGCCCAGTAGTTGGGGTCGATCAGCGGGTGGGCGCCGGGGTCGGCGCTGGCGAGCCGGACGGAGCCGCGCGAGCGCGGGCGCAGATAGGCGGAATTGAGGGTGACGCCGGCATTGCGCAGCCGGGCGACACCGGCCTCGATGCCGGAGCCGAGGCCGAGGTGGAACTGGATGTCGGGGGCGGTCGCGGTCTTGTCGGCGAACCAGAAGCCGCCGGTTTCGAACAGGGTGGAGGCCACCGGTCCCTTGCCGGTCAACAGGTACTGGATGCCGGCGAACAGCGTCCGGTGCGGCTTGGCGACGTTGTCGTAGGTGTGGTCGCCGGTGCATTCGGCGATGACGTAGAGATCGAGGTGGTCCTGGAGATTGCCGCCGACGCCGGCGAGGTCGTGGACGACGGGAACGCCGACAGAGGTCAGGTGATCGGCGGGGCCGACGCCGGAAAGGAGCAGCAGGCGCGGCGAATTGATGGCGCCGGCGGTGAGCAGCACCTCGCGATCGCAGCGAATGACCGTCGGGTGGCCGCCCTCGACGATCTCGACGCCGACGGCGCGGCCGTGCTCGACGACGATGCGGGTGACGGCGACGCCGGTGCGGACGGTGAGGTTGGCGCGGTTCCGGTTCGGCTTCAGGTAGGCGCTGGCGGCGGACGAGCGCTTGGCGTCGCGGACGGTGACCTGATAATGGCCGACGCCCGGCTGGCTGGCACCGTTGAAATCGGGATTGTAGGGGATGCCGTATTGCTGGCCGGCGCGCAGGTAGGCCTCGGAAATCGGCAGGGGGTTGATCGGGATCGAGACGCCGAGCGGGCCGCCGGCGGCGTGCCACGGATCGATCAGGCGCTGGTTGTCCTCGGCGCGCTTGAAATAGGCCAGCACCTCGGCGAACGACCAGCCGGCGCAATGGTGGTCGTAGGCCCAGCCGTCATAGTCCTCGGCATTGCCGCGGGTGTAGATCTGGGCGTTGATCGACGAGCCGCCGCCGATGACCTTGGCCTGGGTGTACCACAGCACCCGGTCGCCGAGATGGCGTTGCGGCACGGTGGAATAGCCCCAGCTGGCGATGCCCTTGGTCATCTTGGCGAAGCCGGCGGGCATGGCGAAGAACGGGTGGCGATCGCTGCCGCCGGCCTCGAGCAGCAGGACGCTGACGGCGGGGTCCTCGCTCAGGCGGCCGGCGAGGGTGCAGCCGGCGGAACCGCCGCCGACGATGATGTAGTCAACCATGACGAAGGCCTCGCGCGGGCGGTTGGAGCGATCGGGTCGGGGTCATGCGGCAAGCTCGCGGGCGCGGATGTGGTCGGCGGTGCGCAGGGCGAGCGCGGCGATGGTCAGCGACGGATTGACGGCGGCGGAGGTGACGAGCGTGCTGGCGTCGACGACGAAGAGATTGTCGTGATCGAAGGCGCGGCCGAACGGGTCGAGCGGCGCGGTCGCCGGATCGGCGCCGATGCGGATGGTGCCGCATTGGTGCGACGGGGTGCGGCGATCGAACAGGCGGGAGACGACGACCGGGAAGCCGGCGGCGCGCAGCGCCCGCTTGAGGCGGGCGACGAGGCCGGTCTGGGCGGTCATGTTGGTGCGGTGCCAGTCGAGCACGATGCGGCCGCCGTCGAGCATGACGCGGCTTTGCGGGTTCGGCAGGTCCTCGCTCATGGCATAGAAATCGACCGAATGCCGGCTGGCGCGGTCGAGCAGCCATTCGGGCAGGCGCGGCAGGTTGGCCTTGAGGATGGCGCCGGAAACGCGGCCGAGGAGCTGGACATTGCCGAGGGGCGGGCGGTCCGGGCCGTCGCCGAGGTAGAAGTCGTTGAGGCCGAAGGTCTTCTGATAGACCGAATCGTTGACGAAGCGCGGGTCGAAGGCCAGCACGGCGCTGGCGTTGTGGTTCATGAAATAGCGGCCGACGGCGCCGGAGCGGTTGGCGAGGCCGCCCTCGGCGGAGGCGAGCAGGATCGCGGCGGAGCGGACGGCGCCGGCGGCGAGGATCACCAGTTTCGGGCTGACGCGATTGAGCTCGCCGGCCTTGAGGTATTCGACCGCGGCGATGCGCCTGCCATCGGGCGCGGCGATGAGGCGGCGGACCTCGGCGCCGCTTTCGATGCGGACATTGTCATGGGCCAGGGCCGGGATCAGGGCGCAGGTCTCGGCGTCCATCTTGCCGGAGCGGGCATCGGGGAAGGCATCCCACGGGGTGCGGCCATGGGCGAGCCAGCGGTCGACGTCGACGCCCAGTGGCAGCGAGAACGGGTTGAGGCCGGTTGCCCTGAGGCGGGCGCGAACGGCGGCGATGGCCGGTTCGTCGGCGATGGCGGCGTGGGGATAGGCGGCCGAGTGATGCGGCTCGGTCGGGTCGTCGCCGAGGGCGCCGCGCACCCGGTAGAGCCGCTCGGCGGCGGTGTACCAGGGTTCGAGCTCGTCATAGCCGAACGGCCAGGGCGGGGCGTCGCCATCGGCATGGGCGACGCCGTCGAAGTCCGCGGCGCGGTAGCGCAGCAGCACGCCGCCGTAGAACTTGGAATTGCCGCCGTGATTGTAATAGTTGCCGGGATTGAACGGCTGGCGGTTGCCGTCGAGCCAGGTTTCGTCGGGGCGGAACACGCCGCGCTGGAAGATGGCGCGGGCGTCGCGGTTTTCCGGGCGCTCGGGCAGCTGATGGCCCTTCTCCAGGATGAGGATGCGGGCGCCGGTGGGGGCGAGCGCATGGGCGGCGGTGGCCCCGCCCATGCCGGAGCCGATGATGACGATGTCGGGGGCGTCGATCGCGGCCATGGTTGCGTTCCGTCGGTTGAGGTCGTGCCGCGCGCCGGATCAGGCGGCGCGGGGCGTCCACCATGCGGTGCGCGGGCCGCAATGGAGGTGGAGGGTCTTTTCCTCGGTGTAGTCGGCGACGGCGTTGCGGCCGAGTTCGCGCCCGAGCCCCGACTGGCGGAAGCCGCCGAAGGGCAATTCGGCGGCGCCGTCCATGAAGGTGTTGGTCCAGATCGTGCCGGCGCGGATCTGGCGCGACAGGCCGATGCAGGTGTCGAAGTCGCGGCTCCAGACGCTGGCCGAAAGGCCGTAGTCGATGCCGTTGGCGATCGCGGCGGCTTCCGCCGGCGTGTCGAAGCGCATCAGGGTGGCGACCGGGCCGAACACCTCGTCGCGGGCGATGGCCATGGCCGGATCGGCGGCGGCGACCAGGGTGGGGGCGAGGAAATGGCCAGTGGCGGCGGCAAGACGGCCGCCGCCGAGGACGACATCGGCGCCGGCGCGGCGGGCGGCGTCGATATGGCCGGTGACGAGGTCGAAGTGCTGCGGCGAGATCAGCGAGCCGACGCGGGTTGCCTCGTCGAGCGGATCGCCGACGCGGACGCGGGCGGCGGCGGCGATGAAGCCGGCGGTGAAGGCGTCGGCGCAATCGCGGTGGACGATCAGGCGGCTGCCGGCATTGCAGCATTCGCCGGCATTGAAGAAGGCGCCGAAGACGGCGGCATCGATGGCGGCCTCCATGTCGGCGTCGGGGAAGATCACCTGGGCGTTCTTGCCGCCGAGCTCCATCACCACCTTCTTCAGGGTCGGCGCCGCCGCCGCCATGGTGGCCTTGCCGACGCGGGTGGAGCCGGTGAAGGTGACCATGTCGACGCGCGGATCGGAGGTCATCGGCGCGCCGATGCCGGGGCCGTCGCCGGCGAGGATGTTGCAGACGCCGTCCGGCAGGCCGCTGGCGGCGAGGATCTCGCCGAGGAGCAAGGTCGAGGCCGAGGTCATTTCCGAGGGCTTGACCACGGCGGTGCAGCCGGCGGCGAGGGCGAAGGGCAGTTTCTGGCTGACGATAAGGAACGGGAAGTTCCACGGGGTGATGATCGAGACAACGCCGATCGGGTCGCGCAGCACGATGCCGAGCTTGTGCTCGCCCATGGCGGTGGTGCTGTCGCCGTGCAGGTCGCGGGCAAGGCCGGCGGCGTAGCGCCAGATGTCGACGGCGCCGGCGATCTCGGCGCGGGCCTGGGCGATCGGCTTGCCGGATTCGAGCACGTCGAGGGTGGCGATCAGTTCGGCATCGGCCTCGATCCGGTCGGCGGCGCGGTGCAGCACGCGGGCGCGCTCGGCGGCGGTCGTCTTCGGCCAGGGGCCGTGATCGAAGGCACGGCGGGCGGCGGCAAGGGCGCGGTCGAGCTCGATCGGGCCGGCATGGGCATAGCGGCTGACGACGACGCCGTGGGCCGGGCCGATGCGCTCGATGGCGCGGCCATCGGCGGCCTCGACGGACTTGCCGTCGATGAACAGCGGGTAGCGGCCGGGGGTGCGGGCAAGGGCCGCCGCCAGGCGCGTCGGGTCGAAGTGGATCGGGGCGGTCATGTCAGCGTCCTTTGAAGGCGGGCGGGCGTTTTTCGCGGAAGCCGGCGACGCCTTCCCTGAGATCGTCGGTGGTGGACACCAGCGCGCCGGCGAGGATTTCGAGCGTCGCGGCGGCGTCCTCGCCCTCGGCGGCGTTGATCAGCTGCTTGGCGATGGTGTTGGCGACGGGACCACGGGCGGCGATGCGAGCGGCGAGGGCGCGGGCGGCAATGAGGCTCTCGCCCTTGCCGACGAGGTCGTCGACGAGGCCAAGGGCGAGGGCGCGCTCGGCCTCGACGATCTCGCCGGTCAGCACCAGGCGGCGGACGGTCCGGGCGCCGAAGCGGGTGACGAGGCGCTGGGTGCCGGACCAGCCGGGGACCATGCCGATGCCGGTTTCGGGCAAGCCGAACCTGGCGCCGGTCTCGCAGACGCGGAAATCGGCGGTGGCGGCGAGTTCGAGACCGCCGCCGAGGGCGTGGCCGTTGATCGCGGCGATCAGCGGCACCTTCAACCGCGTCAGCGCGTCGAAGACCCGATGGCCGCGCCGCACCCAGCGTTCGCCCATGGCGAGGGGATCTAGCGCGCCCCAGGCCTTGATGTCGCCGCCGGCGCAGAAGGCCTTGCCGGAACCGGTGAGGATGGCGGCGCGCAGGGCGTCGTCATCGTCGATGGTGTCGACGGCGCGGGCGAGCCCGGCGATCATGTCGGCGTCGAGGGCGTTGAGCTTGTCGGGGCGGGCAAGGGTGATGACGGCGATGGCGCCGTCGATCGTGAGGTCGATGCCGTCGCTCATGGCGCGCCCCGCAGGTTGAGGCCGAACGGTTCTGGGCGGAACAGGGCGGCATCCATCCGCTTCGGCGGCTCGGGCACCAGCAGCGGGAATTCCGACTGGGCAAGGACATCGCGGGCGAGATCGACGCCGGGGGCGATCTCGCTGACGACGATGCCGGCGGGGGTCAGCCGCATGACGCAGCGCTCGGTGACATAGGTGATGTCCTGGCCCTGGTTGATGGCGCGGCGGCCGGAGAACGACACGTGTTCGCAGGCGGCGACCAGCTTGCGGACCTTGCCTTCCTTCAGGATCGCCAGTTCGCCGTTGACGATGTCGAGCTTGGCGCCGGCGCCGAAGAAGCCGGAGAAGACGATGCGCCGGGCGCGGCCGGAGATGTCGACAAAGCCGCCGGCCCCGGCGGTGACATGGGGGCGGGCCGCGAGCCGCGAGACATTGACCGAACCGTCGTGGTCGATCTGCAGGAACGACAAAAGCGAGGCATCGAAGCCGCCGCCCTGGAAATAGGTGAAGTTGGTCGGCGACGGGACGATCGCCTCGGCGTTGGAGGAGCAGCCAAACTGGAAATCCAGAAGCGGCACGCCGCCGACGGCGCCGTGCTCGATCATCCAGGTGACGTCGCCGTGGCGGCCTTCCTCGATGAAGACGCGCGGCACCAGCGCCGAGATGCCGAAGCCGATATTGACGGCGTCGCCATGGCGCATTTCCTGGGCGACGCGGCGGGCGATGACCTTGCCGACGTCGAAGCCGGGGATCTCGAAGCTCGACAGCGGCCGGAAGATCTCGCCGGAAATGGCGGGCTCGTACACCGTGCCGGTGGTCTGGCGCTGGTCGGGATCGACGACGATGATGTCGACGAAAATGCCGGGGACGGCGACGGCGAATGGCTTCAGCGAACCGGCCTTGGCCAGCCGCTTGACCTGGGCGATGACCAGCCCGCCATTGTTGCGCACGGCGAGCGCCTGATCGACCGGGCCGAGATAGGCGCCCTCGTGCTCGTAGGAGAGATTGCCGCGCTCGTCGGCGGTGGTGGCGCGGATGATGGCGACATCGGGCACGATCGCCCGGAAGTACAGCCATTCGTCGCCGTCGAATGCCACCTTGCGGACGATCGGCGCGGCGGCGGCCTTGTCGTTCATGGCGCAGCCGTGGCGATCGGGATCGACGAAGGTGTCGAGGCCGACCTTGGTCAGCACGCCCGGGCGCCGGGCAGCGGCGTCGCGGTGCATGTCGAACAGGATGCCGGAGGGGACGTTGTAGGCGGGGATCTCGTTGGCGGAGATCATCTGCCAGATCCTCGGCGGCTCGGCCGTCGACGGACCGGACGGGTAGGAGCCGGCGATGATCCGCGCCAGCAGGCCAGGGCGGGCGATGTGGTCGATGCCCTTGATGCCCGACATGTCGCCGGCGGCGATCGGGTGCAGCGTCGTCAGGTCGCGCGGCGCGCCGGTCGCCTCGAAGCGCCGGCCGATGGCGGCGAGCATGGCGTCGGGGCAGCCAAGGCCGGAGGCGGCCGAAACCGTGACGGTGGCGCGGTCGGGGATCAGGGCGGCGGCCTGATCGGCGGTCATGATCCTGGGAAAAGCCATGGTCTAGTGCCCCGTTGCGGGAAAGGTTCGGCGCCGCGGCGCGGCGGCGCGGTGGCGGGAGGGTCTGGCGGCGTCGGTCATGCGACGTCCCGCGACTGCGCCGGGGCACCGCAGGATTCGCGCACGACCAGGCGGGCCTCGCCGATGTGGGTCTCTGGCCCGGTGGCGGCGCCGGAGATCTGGCGCAGCAGCATCTGGCCGGCGCGCTCGCCGAGGTCGCCGGCGCCGACAGAGACGGTAGTCAGCGCCGGCGAGGCGTGACGGGCCTCGCTGGTGTCGTCGAAGCCGACGACGGCGATGTCGACCCCGGGCGTCAGGCCATGGCGGGTGATCGCCAGCATGGCGCCGATGGCGACGACGTCGTTGAAGCACATGACGGCGGTGGGGCGGTTCGGCTGGGCGAGCAGCGCCGACATGGCGACAAAGCCGGCGTCCTTGGTCGGAGCGCACTCGATCATCCGCGTCGGGTCGATGGCGACCGACGCGGCGGCAAGCGCCTCGGAAAAGCCGGCGATGCGGTCCTGGCGCACCGCCATGCGGGCCATGCCGCCGACATAGCCGATGCGGCGATGGCCGAGCGCCAGCAGGTGGCGGGCGGCGGCGGCCGAGCCGGCGCGGTTGTCGGAGGCCACCAGCGACACCCGGGCGCCGGCGACGCGGCGGATCGCCAGCACGATCGGCATGCCGAGCTCGGCCAGTTCGTTGATCTCGCGGCCGGTGCTGTCGGCGGTGGGGCAAAGGATGATGCCGCTGGCGCCATGTTCGCGCATGGAACGGACGACTTCCGACTGGCGCAGCAGGCTCTCGGCGGTGTTGGCCATGAACGGGATGTAGCCGGAGGTGCGCAGCACCCGCTCGATGCCGATGGCCAGTTCGGCGAAGAACGGGTTCGACAGGTCGTTGATGACCATGCCGACCACATGTGATTTCGGATTGCGCAGATTGGCGGCGCCGCGATTGTAGACATAGCCGAGGTCGCGCATGGCGGCGCGCACCGCATCGGCGGTTTCGGGGCTGACGCGGCCGCTGCCGGTCAGCACGATCGAGACGGTCGACTTCGACACGCCGGCGGCGCGGGCAATGTCGATGATCGTTACGCGCGGGGCCATGGGATCCGGACCTGCCGCCAGGAAGGCGGGCTGTTTGATGGAACGTTCCATCGCATTGTTTGGGATATTGGTCAAGAGCACTAATTAAATCGCTTCATGTTTTCGATTTTTCGATTTATATCGATGGAACGTTCCAGCAAAACGATGCCTGACGGAGCCTGACGATGCCGACCCTTGTCCTTCCCCGCGCCGATGGCTCGACCGCCCCGCACCGGCTCGGCCCAGCCAGCCGCTTCAGCGCCAGCGGCCCGCCGATCGGGGTGCGCACCGTGTTCGCGGCGGCGCATGTGGTGATGGATCCGCTGGCGTCCCACGATCCGTGGCGGGCGCCGGTGGTCGACTGGGAGGCGACGCTGGCGTTCCGGCACCGGCTGTGGGGGCTCGGGTTCAAGATCGCCGAGGCGATGGACACGGCGCAGCGCGGCATGGGGCTCGACTGGGCCGGCGCGCGCGAATTGATCCGGCGGTCGCTGACGGAGGCGCGCGGTGTCGCCGGCGCCGATCTTGCCTGCGGCGTCGGCACCGACCAGCTCGACCCGCTGGCGGCGCGGAACCTCGACGATGTGGTGGCGGCCTATGTCGAGCAATTCAGCCATGTGGAGGCGTGCGGCGGCCGGGCGATCCTGATGGCGAGCCGGGCATTGTGCCGGCTGGCGCGCTCGGCGGACGACTATCTCGCCGTCTATTCGCGGCTGATCGAGGCGGCCGGGGACAAGGTGATCCTGCACTGGCTCGGCGACATGTTCGACCCGCAGCTTGCCGGCTATTGGGGCAGCCGCGATGTGGCGACGGCGATGGACACGGTCGTCGCCCTGATCGAAAGCCAGCGCGGCAAGATCGAAGGCATCAAGATTTCCCTGCTCGACCAGGCGCATGAGGAGACGTTGCGGGCGCGGCTGCCGGCGGGGGTGAAGATGTATACCGGCGACGACTTCAATTTCGCCGCCACGATCGAGGGCGACGGTCGACGCCATTCGCACGGGCTTCTCGGCATCTTCGATCCGATCGCGCCTGCGGCGGCCGCCGCCTTTGCCCGGCTGGAGGCGGGCGACGTCGCCGGCTATCGTCAGATCCTGGCGCCGTGCGTGCCGCTGTCGCGCAAGATGTTCGAGACGCCGACGCAGTTCTACAAGGCTGGCGTGGTGTTCATGGCCTGGCTCAACGGCCAGCAGCGGCATTTCCGCATGCTGGGTGGCCTGGAATCGGCGCGCGGCATCGTCCACTACGCCGAGCTGTTCCGGCTCGCCGACGCGGCCGGGCTGATCGAGGACCCGGACCTGGCAACGGCGCGGATGCGGGCCCTGCTCGCCGCCGCCGGCATCGACTGATACCGGAGGCCGAAGGCGCGGTCGTGCAAACGGTTCCGCCGCCCCGGCGGTTGACCGGGGCGGCGGGGCAGGCATTCGGCTGATGCTGCCGGCGGGGGGGGGGCGCCGGGACGGGATCAGAGGACGAAGTCGGCCTGGACCAGCAGCGATTGCGACAGCACGTCGATGATGAAGTCGGCGCGGGCATCGCCGTTGACGTCGCCCATCACCTGGTAGCCGTTGCTGGCGGTCGTCACCACCAGCTGGCCGGCGGCGCCGGTGAAGCGGCCGACGAGGGTGAAGGCGTCATCGGTGCCGCCGCTGACGGCGTCGATGGCGGAAAGGTCGATGCGGTCGCCCTCGGCGTGGCTGAAGTCGCGGATGGTGTCGTGGGCATTGTCGGCGCGGCTTGAATCGGCGCAGGCGAGGAAGATGAACCGATCGGCGCCGGCATTGCCGTAGAGCCGGTCGATGCCGGTGCCGCCGGTGATCAGGTCGTTGTCCTGGCCGCCATAGAGCCAGTCGGCATCGGCGCCGCCTTCCAGCGTGTCGGCGCCGCCGCCGCCCTGCAGCGTGTCGCTGCCGGCGAGGCCCTGCAGCAGGTTGGCGTCGGCATTGCCGCGCAGGATATTGGCGCCGACATTGCCGCGGGCGGAGAGATCGCCGGTGCCGCACAGATAGGCGTTCTCGACATTGGCGGTGAGGGCGATGTCGACATAGGCCTTGACCATGTCGATCCCTTCGCCGGCATTCTCGACGATGCCGACGCCGGCATTGCGGACGATGTAGACATCGTCGCCGCCGCCGCCGATCAGCCGGTCGGTGCCGCCGCCGCCATTGAGGCAGTTGTCGCCGCCATTGCCGGTGATGCGATTGGCGAGGGCGTTGCCGGTGGCGTTGAGATCGGCATCGCCGGTCAGCACCAGCCACTCCGTGTTGGCGCCCAGCCGGTAGCTGATCGAGGCGTGGACCTGATCGGTGCCGGCATCGGCGGCCTCGGAGACGACGTCGCCGGCATTGTCGACGATGTAGGTGTCGTTGCCGATGCCGCCGAGCATGGTGTCGGCGCCGGTGCCGCCATCGAGGCTGTCATTGCCGGCCTCGCCTTCGAGGCGATCGTTGCCGGCGCCGCTGAACAGGCTGTCGCCGCCGGCGCCGCCATTGAGGCTGTCGGCGCCGCGACCGGTCTCGATGCGGTTGGCGCGGCCGTTGCCGACGACGCCGAAGGCGGTGGCCTGGGTGGAAACGAGGTCCTCGAGGCCGGCGCCCATGGTGTAGCTGGCGAAGCCGCGGGTGATGTTGACGGTGTCGTTGCCGGAGCCGGTGCCGGTCAGTTCCACCACTTCGTCGCCGGCATTGTCGAGCCAGTAGGTGTCGTCGCCGCGACCACCGGTCATGCGGTCGGCGCCGCGACCGCCGATCAGCACGTCATTGCCGTCGCCGCCGTCGAGTTCGTCATTGCCGGAGGCGCCGTCGAGCAGGTTGTCATGGCCGTTGCCGGTCATGCGGTTGGTCGCGGCGTTGCCGGTGCCGTTGCGGGCCTCGCCGGTCAGGGTCAGGTTGCGGGCGCCGGCGGCGAGCACGGCGTTGCCGGCCTGGTCGACGACCACGTCGGGGTTGGTCGAGCTGCCGAGCGGGCCGGTGGGCACGACCGGGGTGGCATCGCCATTGGCCAGCGTTCCGTTCTGGAGATCCTGCTGGAGGAGCTGGTTGAGCCAGTAGGCGACGGTTTCGACGCGGACGTTGGCGTTGCCGTCCTCGTTGACGAAATGGCCCCAGACGGTGTCGAAGCCGATGTGGTAGAGGCCGTCGAAGACGGTGTTGACGGCGTTCTCGGCGAAGAGGCGGGTGGTGGCGCCGTCGTTCTGGACGAGGTGGTAGCCGGTCTCGCTGTCGCCCTCGTCGTCGCCATGGGCGGCGACGAACTCGTCATAGTGATGGGAGCGGATGTAGTCGGAGAGGTCGTAGGCCTCGGCGGTGGTGATGACGCCGTCATTGGCGGCGCCGGTCTCGCGGATGGCATCGACGATGAGGTTGTTGATGGTGTCGGCGGCATGGGCGCCGGCGGCGATGTCGGTCGAGGAGATGCGGTGGGCGAGGCCGTCGTCGGAGCCGATCATCTCGATAATCTGGTCGAGGCCGGTGCCGGTGGTGCCGCGCGGGCCGGCATAGACCTCGGGCAGGCCGCCGTCGGGCATCGGGCCATGGGCGGCGAGGGCGGCCTGATAGTCGGCGACGGAGCGGAAGAAGTGCTCGGGGCCGATGACCGCGCCGTCCATCTCCAGCCGCAGGCCCTGCTCGCCATTGTTCTCGTAGTAGAACAGCTCGATGGCATAGAGGCCGCCGGTGGAGGTGATCTGCTGATGGGTGGCGTCGTACCAGCGATCCCACTGGTGGGTGGCGACGGTCTCGCCGCCGAGCTTGAGCATGAAGCCGTCGTCGGAGCGGGCGGTGATGAGGTGTTCGCCGGCGGGGATCCAGACATAGCCGCTGAGGCGGAAGCCGATGGTGGTCATGTCGGTGGCGGCGGAGCCGGAGGTGAGGCGGGCGGCATCGCCGAGGAACTCGCCGAGGGTGGTCTCGCCATGGGTGACGCCGAAGTCGACGCGGGCGACGTCGAAGGTCTGGTTGGCGCGGGCCTGGGTGGCGGTCTGGGCGATCAGGTCGGTGACGCCGTCGAAGCTGCCGGTGCGGTTGAACACCTCGCCGCGCAGGCCGGTGCCGGCGTGGATGGCGGGGAGGTCGCCCTCGATGGCGGCGGCGCCGGGCTGGGGATCGGCCAGCGGGGCGGAGCGGGCGAGGCCGGCGATCTCGAAGCGATCGAGGGCGCGGTCGTAGACGGTGAAGCCCTCGATGGTGCCGTCGAAGTGGTTCCAGATGGCGGTGGGGTTGGCGGCATCGCGGCCCCAGGTGCCGCCGCCGATGACGAGGGAGCGGTTGTTGGCGGCGAGGCCGGCGGTGAAGTCGTCGTCGACGGCGACCTTCTCGCCGTTGAGGCTGATCTCGAGGCCGTGGGGGCCGAAGGTGACGGCGAGATCGTAGGCCTGGCCGGCCTCGATCAGGTGGTCCTCGACCTTCAGCCAGCCGGTGTCGGTGCCGTCCTGCATGGCGACGTAGAGGTGGCCGTCATTGAGGAAGACGGAGATGTCGCCGGCGGCGTTGGAGGCGCCGTCCTTGGAGAACAGCACCTGCCAGGAGCCGTCGTCGGGGGTGTCGGCGGTGAAGCGCAGGGCGATGGTGCCCTCGGCGAGGCGCAGGGCGGCGGGCTTGCCGGCCTCGACGGCGCCGACGGCGTGGTCGACAGTGACGGAGCGGGTGAGGCTCCAGGCGATGTCGGAGCGCAGGGTCGCCGGGTCGACGGCGGCGCGGCCGCTGGCGAGGGTGCCGCCGGCGAGGTCGTCGGCCAGCATCAGCGACAGCCAGCCGGCGACGTCGTTGAGGGAGGCGTTGCCGTTGCCGTCCTCGTTGACGAAGCGGTCCCACTCGATGTCGAAACCGAGGTGATAGATACCGTCGGCGATGGTATCGATGGCTTCCTCGCCATAGAGATAGCCGGTGCCGCCGTCGTTCTGCACCAGATGGAAGCCGGTCTCGGCGCCGTTCTCGTCGTCGCCGTGCAGGGCGGTCCATTCGGCGAGGTGGTTGGCGCGGACCCATTCATTGAGGTCGCGCATGTCGAGGGCGGTGAGGTCGCCGTCGTCGGCGATGCCGGTGGCCTTGATGCCGTCGACGATCAGGTGGTTCATGGCGTCGGCGGCGCGGGCGCCGGCGTTGATCTGGGCCTGGGCGGTCTCGGTGTTGAGGCCGATGTCGTCGACGACGGTCTCGACGAGGCGGTCGAGGCCGGTGCCGGTGGTGCCGTGGGCCTGGGGATCGACGCGGCTGTTGGCGAGGGTGCCGGCGGCGAGGTCGGTCTTGAGGAACTCGGTCAGCCAGAAGGCGACGTCCTCGACGCAGGCATTGCGGTCGCCGTCCTCGTTGACGAAGCGGCCGTCGCGGATCTCGAA
>JAEULV010000096.1 GCA_016793065.1 Hyphomicrobiaceae bacterium | reverse complement strand
GATCACGCCCGGACTCCGTCCGAAGACGGCGTTCGAGGCCTGGAATACCCCGAAATACACCCCGAACACCCCCTCCGGGGCCGAAGACAGGCGCCCTGAGCGGTCCGAACAAGAAAGATCGGGGATTACGCAAAGGTCCCCTTTATGGGGAGGGTGGCGCGTAGCGCCGGGTGGGGTGGGTTCCGCGGAAAGTGGGCTCGAAGTCCTCGCTCCGGGCGGGCTACCCCCACCCCCTCGCCTTGCTCGGGACCTCCCCCAAAAAGGAAGAGGGAGCCGGGGCGGCAGGCAGGTTGGCGCGGGTTCGCTTTTCCCTTCTCCCCTCGGGGAGAAGGTGCCCCGAAGGGGCGGATGAGGGGGCATGCGCCGACGCCGCGCCCCTCACCCGGCCTTCGGCCACCCTCTCCCCGAAGGGGAGAGGGGAGAGGTGGCGCGCGAATTGGCCCCGATTTCCCTCCCCTTTATGGGGAGGGTGGCGCGACAGCGCCGGGTGGGGTGGGTTGCGCGGAGCGTGGGCTCGAAGTCCTCGCGCCGGGCCGGCGTCCCCCTCCGGCGGCGTTACCGCCACCTCCGCCGCCCCTCGGGCCAGCCGTGCGGATCAGCCGTCGATCGAGACGAGCACGATATGCTGGTCGTGACCCGCCATCTTCTCATGTCCGGGGATCAACCCCAGCCGGCGACGCACATACCACAGTACCGCCGCCCGGCATTCCAGCCGCAATTGCCCGTCGGTCATGCCGTAATCCATCTCGATCGCCTGGCGACCGGCCGGGCCAAGCTCCGGGTGCGGCGCGATCGTCAGGGTCAGCTTCCGCGACCACTCGGTATCGCGGTCCACCTCCGCCGCCACCGTTGCCCCGACCACGGCCTCGCTCATCCGGCCGATGACGAAGTCCTTGAACCGGTCTTCGTCGAGATCGCGGGCGCGGACGTGCCAGCGGAAGCCGTCGAACACCAGCGCATGCGGCGCCAGCCGACGCCGGCGCGGTTCGTTCGAGCTGAACGAGCGATAGGTCGTCTCCAGCGCCCGGCCGTCGCGGATCGCCCCCAGCACCAGCCGCAGCGTCGCCGCCTCGACCCGCCGCATCGGCGCTTCCGCCAATGCCAGCGGCGGCGGCGCCACCAGCGTCCCGTCGCCGGCCGCCATCACCCCCTCGGCGATCAGCCGCAATTCGCGCAGCAGATCCCCCGTGTCGCGGTCGTCGGCCGCCCGCAGCCCGGCACCCGCCCGGTAGGTCTTGGCCCGCGGATCGTAGACCAGCGCCTGCGGATGCAGCACATCGAACCGCCGCAGGTCCGCCGTCGCCTGGTTGGGCGATATGCCGAACTGGGCGACCAGATCCGCCCGATTGATCCGCCCCTCCCAGATCAACCGCTGCTCGACAAACGCCAACCGCCGCTCAACGCTCCAGCGTTGCGGCGAGGGGGAAGGGGGCAGGGTGGATAACTGCGACATCTGCAACCGGAGGAACGTTTGTGGCTTGACGGAGATCCCATTCGAGACTAGCGTCCTCACAGTTAATGGGGTGATAACTTGGATCGGGGTTCAATCATGGATGTTGCCGCGCTGTCTGCTTCCGTCGCCCATCAGGTCGCCCTGCGCCGTCGTCGCCGTTTGCAGCCGGTCGGTGGTCCGGGCGACAAGATCTTCCCGCCAACCTATCCGGGCGAGAACCGCACCGATCCGCCGCGCCACGTGTTCGAGCGTCGCCGGATCGAAGGGCAGGATGTCTGGTGCGTCCTCGTCGACAGCGTCCAGTCGCAGGCCAATCGGCTGGAGCAATGCCTGCTGGACGCGATCGACGAAGGCGTCGCCAATATTCCGCATGTCGTCGTGGATTTCGCCGGCGCCGGCGTCGAGCCGATCACCCGCATCACGTCGCTTGATGCGCCTCACCGCATCTATGACGCCATCCTGCGCGACAGCGATCTGGAGGGGCAGTCCTTCATGGACAGCGTGCTCGGCCAGCGGCTCAAGCAGGCCAAGCCTGAAAGCGCCGCCGCGCTGCTGGAAGTCTCGCCGACGGCCCTGCTGTTCGGTGCCTGGCACTCGACCGGCGAGGGCGGCGGCCTTGGCGCCAAGTTCGCCCGCTGCCTCGTCTCCGAGGTCTTCGCCGTTGGAACGCCGGTCGAGGACGTCCCCAACACGCGCGGCAACAGGTCCGACGTCCAGACGGCGGCGCGCCGGACCGGCAGTCGCATCGATCCGCTTGGCACCCTGCGTCGGGTTGAGGTCTATGAGGGTGAAAACGGTTGGGAATTGAGCGCCAAGGCGGCCGGCAAGAACGCCAAGCTGGTGCGCCCGAGCGAGATCAATCATGGCAACATTGCCCCGTCGGTGTCCGCCTTGGGGGTGACCTGCGACTATGTCGAACACAATAGCGTTCTGAGCTTTGCCGCCCTGCGCCGGCTGCGTTTCGGCGGTGGCGACAAGGATGCCGCCGGTCGGGCGTTCCTCGCCGCGCTCGGCATTCTTGCGATCGTCGAACAGGACGCGCGCGGCTATGCCCTGCGCTCGCGCTGCGATCTGGTCTGCGACGGTCCCGGCGGATTTGAACTGGTCGATGCCGACGGCACGACGCGATCGATCGACATCGTCCTGGCCGATGCCCGCGCCATTTACGCCGGCGCGCGCGCGGCCGCTCTCGCCGCCGGCCTGGCGCTTGCTCCGGCGGCGGTGATGCTCAAGCCGAAGGACAAGCTGGTTGGCTTGATCCGCGAAAGCCAGCGGCTGGCGCTTGCCGATGCCGGTGGAGAAGGCGAGAACGGATGACCCTCGTTCTCGAGATCGAGTATTTGTCCGGCGTCGCCTTTGCCGCGCGCGGACCCGAAAGCGGCGTGCCCGATTGGCCGCCGCAGCCCGACCGGGTGTTTTCGGCCCTTGTCGCGGCCTGGGCGGCGCGTGGCGCGCGTGATGACGAGCGCGCCGCCCTGCTCTGGCTCGAACGGCAGGAACCGCCGCGGATCGTCGCCGAAGCCGCATATGAACGCGACTCCGTCAACAGCTTCGTGCCCCCCAACGATCAGACCGAAAGCAAGACGCCGAAGGAATACATCCGCATCCTGCCCGAGCGGCGGCCGCGCCAGCCTCGGCGGTTTCCGGCGGCGCGCCCGCATGATCCGCGCGTGCTGCTGTTGTGGTCGCGGACCGATGCTCCGGCGGATGTGTTCGACGCCCTCTGCGCCATCGCCCGCGACGTCGCCTATATCGGGCATTCGGCCAGCCTGACGCGATGCCTGTTCCTTGCGGCGGAGGAGGCCGACGACAAGGCGGTTCCGGCGCGGCTCGGCATCTACCCGGGGCGCCTCGACGAGCTCATCGCCGATTTCGCCGCGCAAAGGCGCCCGAGCGCCGGGCGCCGCCTGTCGCCGACGCCAAGCCCGGCGATGCCGGCCGCATGCAGTCACTTCGGTGCCGACTGGCTGGTTCTGGAACATGTCGACGCCGACGGCACGGCCATGCCTGACACGCGCGCCGTGGCGATCGTCGCTCGCGTGCTGCGCGATACGATCCTCAAGGCCTATGGCGACAAGCCGATTCCCGAATACATCAGCGGACATGGCGCCGATGGGCGCCCGAGCCGCAATCCGCACCTGGCGATCATCCCGCTGACCTTTGTCGGCCATCCCCATGCTGACGGTCATGTCCTGGGCTTCGCCCTAGTGCCGCCGCGCGGTGTCGATCTGCTTGATGATCCCGAATTCCACGCCGTCATGCGCGGTTGCCTGTCCGCCCCGACGCAGCAGGGGCGTCGCCTGATCGATCTGCGTCCGGCCGCGATCGGTGAGGCGGGCCGACATGGCAATGTCGATTTCCAGGTGCTGCTGGCGCCGACGTTCGATCCTGGCCGCGCCTCGCTCGATCCCGAGCCCTATTGTCGTCCCTCGCGGCGGTTCGCCACCGTGACGCCGATCGTCCTCGACCGGCACTTGAAGCAATCCGGCGAGGCCCGGGACGGCGAACTCATCGAGCTGATCAAGGCCGCCTGCCGCAATATCGGCTTGCCCGATCCCGAGACTGTGGTCGTCGGCAAGCACTCCGCCGTCGCCGGCGCCGTCTCCGCCTATCCGTCGGGCAATGCGCCGGCCTGGATGAACTGGCGCCTGCCCGGGGCGCTGCAAGGCCGCATGCTGACCCATGCGATGATCACCTTCAGCGAGGCGGTCGCGGGTCCGGTTATCCTCGGCGCCGGACGCTTCTTCGGGCTCGGGTTGGCCCGCTCCGTGCCGATGGCGGAGGACGCGACATGACCGCGCCGCTGACGGTGGACGATTTCCCCGCCTTTTTCAAAGCCATCCATGGCCACGAACCGTTTCCCTGGCAGACGCGCTTGCTGCGCGACCATGTCGCGGTCGACGGTTGGCCGCGCCAAGGCCTGGCACTGCCGACCGGCTCCGGTAAGACCGCCGCGATGGACGTCGCCCTGTTCCACCTCGCCCTGGAGGCGGACCGCCTGCAAGTGGGGGCGAGCGCGAGCGGTCAGGCGCGTCGCGCGCCGGTGCGGATCGCCTTCGTCGTCGATCGCCGCCTGGTCGTCGATGACGCCCATGCCCGCGCCCGCAAGCTTGCCGCTGCGCTTGCCGATCCGACCGATCCGGTGTTGCGGCGCGTCGCTGCGCGGTTGCAACTGCTCGCCGGTCCGGATGCGCCGCCGCTCATCGCCCGACGGCTGCGCGGTGGCTTGCCGCTCGAAGGCGACTGGGCTCGCTCGCCGACGCAGCCCACCATTCTCACCGCCACGGTCGATCAGATCGGCTCCCGCCTGCTGTTTCGCGGCTATGGCGTCTCCGATCGGATGAAACCGATCCATGCCGGCCTGATCGGCGACGACTGCCTGATCCTGCTCGACGAAGCCCATCTGGTCGAACCGTTTCGCCAGACGCTCACGGCGGTCGAGCTTTACAATGGTCCGAATTGGCGCGCCGAGGGGACACCCGCCGCGCGGTGGAACTACGTCATCCTGTCGGCGACCCCTGGCGCCATGGTCGAAACCGCCGCGGCGCCATTTGGGCTTGACGCGGAGGACGCCGCCAACCCGGTCTTGCGGGCGCGCATCGGCGCAAGCAAGCCGGCCCGCCTGATTGGCGGCGACAAGATCGATACCGGCGCGGACGAGAGCGACGCCGATCAGGCGTCCGAAGCCGAGTTGCGCGGACGCGTCAACGTCCTGGTGCGCGAGGCCGCCATCACCCTCGATCGCCTGCGCGCCGCTGGCGTGGAAAGGCCGGCGATCGGCGTCGTGGTCAACCGCGTTGCCCGCGCCCGCGCGGTGTTCGAGGCATTGCGTCAGCACTATCCCGTGACCGATACCGATGCCGGGCAGGCCGCCACCACGGTCGCGATCGAGCTTCTCATCGGTCCGGCTCGCTCCGCCGAGCGCGAGGAGATTGTCGCCGGCGCGCTCGACCCGATCCGCACCGGTGCCGTGCGCGAACTGGCGCAACCGCTCTTCGTCGTCGCCACTCAGTGCATCGAGGCCGGCGTCGACATCGATCTCGACGGCCTCGTCACCGAGGCGGCGCCGCTCGATGCCCTGCGCCAACGCTTCGGCCGCCTCAATCGCTCCGGACGGCCCATTCAGCCCATGGCCGCGATTGTCGCGATGAAGTCCGATCTGGCGGCTCGCGCCGACGATGCCGTCTATGGAACGGCGCTCCGCCAGAGCTGGCTCTGGCTCGCCGAGCAGGCCGGCAAGCCCGCCACGAAAGCCGAGGCGCCGACGATCGACTTCGGCATCGATGCCCTGGACCGGCGTCTGGCCGAACATCCGGCTCCGGCGGCCGCGCTGGCCGCCAAGCCCGACGCGCCGGTGCTGATGCCCGCCCATCTCGACCTGTTCGCCGCGACCTGGCCCATGCCCGCGACGACCCCGGATCTCGGGTTGTTCCTGCATGGGCCGCGATTGCAGCCGGCCGGCGTCAATCTCGCCTGGCGCGCCGATGTCGACGCCGCCTGGATGGACGACGCCGCCAAGGTCCGGCAGCTGCTTTCGAAGGCGCCCGTTCGCTCCGGCGAGACCATCGAACTGCCGGTCTGGACCGTGCGCCGCTGGCTCGAGGCCGCCGAGGGCCGGCGGATGCCGGCGGCGCTGTCCGGCCTTGCCGACATCGCCACCGCCGAGCCGGACGAGGCCCGCTCGTCCGCCCGCCCGCGCCAACGCCTGGTGTTCCGCTGGACCGGCGATGATCGCTCCGGCTTCATCGCTCCGGACAAGATCCGTCCCGGCGACACCATCATTGTTCCGACGCGCTTCGGTGGCGTCGATCGATATGGCTGGGATCCGGCCAATCTCGCCCCGGCCACCGATGTCGCGGCCGCCGCCGGCAAGCCCTACCGCGCCCGCCGCATGGCCGTCCGGCTGGCGCCGATGCTGCTGGCGCCGCCCATCGACGTGCCGGACGACATCGGCGCGCGCGAGCGCGACGTCCGCATCAAGGCGGCTGAAGCCGAGGGCGCCGTCCTGGCCTCTCGCCTCGCGGTCAAGCTGGCGGAAATGGGTCGTCACCGCTGGCGCCAGATCGTCGAAAAGGATGCTGACGGCCGCCATGACGGTGATTTCGCCAAACTGCCGCCAGCCGTCCGTGACGAACTGACCTTGCTTTGCGAGAAGGGGCGCGGCATCGAGATCGACACGGACATCTATGGTCGCGTCTCGGATGCCGATCCGACCCGGTCGGGCCTGCCGCGCGGCGCGGTGCTGTTCGCGGCGCAAGGCCTGCGCGATGTCGCCGCCGGCAGCGATGCCGCACCGCCCTCGGCAACCGAGTCCGACGCCGAAGGTTCGCGCCGCGCGCCCGAGCCGATGCCGCTTGCGCGCCATCTCGGCGATGTCGCCCGCGTTGCCCGCGCCACCGCCGGCCGGGCCGGCCTGGCGGACGGCGTCATCGAGGACATCGTCCTTGCCGCGCGACTCCACGACCTCGGCAAGGCCGACCCGCGCTTTCAGGCGATGCTCGCCGGTGGCGATCCGTTCGCTCGCGACGGCGAGGTGTTGCTCGCCAAGTCCACCGTCGCCGATCGCCCCGGCAAGGCCGCCGGGCGTCGTCAACGGTCGGTCGAGCTGCCGGACCGCTGGCGTCACGAAGCCTTGTCGGTGCGGATGGCGATCGAGCATACGGCCTTCGCCGCCGCCCGTGATCCGGCCTTGGTGCTGTGGCTGATCGGCAGTCATCACGGTCGCGGGCGCCCGCTTTTCCCCCATGCGGATCCGCTCGACGCCGAGCGACGTGCCCTCGATCTGCCGGGCGAGATCGGCGGGCCTCTCACCCTCGAGGCGGGACACGGCCCACAGTCGCCGGCCTTCGATTGGCACGGGCGCGACTGGCCGAGCTTGATGGCCGAACTGCAGGCGAAATACGGCGTGTTCGGGCTGGCGAGGCTCGAGATGATCCTTCGCCTCGCCGATCACCGCGCTTCCGACACGCCAGATGCCGAACGGGTGGGCTCATGACCAGCGCGATCGAACCCTGCCGCCTTGACGGCTTGCGCCCCGATAACCTGCTGGCGTTTCTGGCGCTTCTCGGCGCCTTGCGCGCGCTTGAGGCGGTGGACGCCACCGCCGGGGAAGGCGACCGGCTGTTTCCCCGCGTTAGCTGGAGCGTCGACCAGCCACCGGTCCGGCCGCGCCTGCATCTCGCCCGCGCCTTGACGCCGGATGAGATCGCCGCCCGCATCGATGCCGGCATCGAGCTCCTCGCGGCGGATCACGACTTCGACGGCAAGCCGGATCTCAATCATCTCGGCGCCGAGGCGCGCGCTCTCGCGTTGCAGGCGCGGGAGGTCGCGACGGCGACGACCCGCAGCCGGGCCGATCTGGTCAGCGCCCTGATGTGCGATGCCGCCGTAAAGGAGAGCAAGGGTTCGACACCGGCCGGCATCGACCCGACGCCGCTCTGCCTGCTGTTCGGTCAGGGCCACCAGCACTTCCTCGATCGACTGGTCGCCGTCCCCAAGACCGCCGCGCCGCCGAAACGCGGCCGCGGCAAGACAGCGGTGGACGTGACCGCCGCCCAGGCGCTCGCCGAAGCGCTGTTCGCCCCCTGGCACTACGACGACCCGACGTTTTCCTTCCGCTGGGATCCGCTCGAGGCGACCCGCTATGCCATGATGGCCGGCGATCCGACCAATGGCGCCTACAAGCAGGGCACGCAACACGGCGCCAACCGCCTCGCCGCCGTCGGATTGGCCTGCCTCACTCTGGCGCCGCAGCAACGGGGCGATCGGGTGCGGGTGCTCTGCCTCGGCGGCGCCAACATGGAGGGCAAGTTCTCGCTCGCCTGGCCGATATTCGCTTTCCCCATGACGCTCGCGTCGTTGCGCGCCCTCTTGGCCCACCCCGACCTGCGCCAGCCCGGCAGCCTGAAGCACCTCGGCGTCGACCACGTCATGGTCACCGAGCGGATCCCCGTCGGCAAATTCATGAACTTCACCACCGCCGGCGTGCCACGCGAAGCCGTGTCCGCAGATCCGGAAGCACGCAAGTCAGGGCCTCGGAACGGCTGAGAAACGCCTCTCTTGCATCCTTGCTGACTTTCCCGCATCCTCACATTGTGGAGGACGCCCCATGTCCTGTCCTGATCCGGAAGTCCCGGAAAAACCAGCCGAAGTCGTACAACCGGACGCCTCATCGGACCCGGCCCTCTCCGGCACGGCCCCCTCCGACATGGCCCCCTCCGACACGACCCTTGCGGACGCGACGGCGACGGGTTCCGGCGCCGACGAGGTCGGGCGGCAGCCGCGCGAGCGGTTGCGGCAGGGGGAGCTGCCGTTGTTTGCTCCCGCCATCGCCGATGACGAAATGCTGGTGCCGGCGCGGATGGTCAACGAGTGGGTCTATTGCCCGCGCCTGGCGGTGCTCGAATGGGGGCGCGGCGAGTGGGCCGGCAATGCCGACACCGCCGCCGGCCGGCGGGCGCACAAGGCGACCGATACCGGCCCCGCCCCGGCGCTGCCGGCGGCCGAGGCGCTCGGCGATGCCGACACGCTGAAGACCCGCCGCCTGCTGCTGTCGTCGGAACGGCTCGGCCTCACCGCCGAACTCGATGTGATCGAGGCCGGCGACGGCCGCGTTGTGCCGGTCGATATCAAGACCGGCAAGCGCCCCCACGTCGCCGAAGGCGCGCATCTGCCCGAGCGGGTGCAGGTCTGCGTCCAGGCATTGTTGCTGCGCGAGGCCGGCTACTCGGTCGAGGAGGGGGCGCTGTGGTTCGCCGACAGCCGCGAGCGGGTCAAGGTCGAACTGTCGGACGACCTCGTCGCCACGACACTACGCGCCGCCTCCGAACTGCGGCTGACCGTTGCCGCCGGCCGGTTGCCGCCGCCGCTGGATTATTCGTCGAAATGCGTGCGCTGCTCACTGCTGCCGATCTGCTTGCCCGATGAACTGAACTGGTTTCGCCAGGGCACCATCCCGCGCACCCCGCCGCCCGCCGCCACCCCGGCCCTGCCGCTCTATGTGCAGAAGCCCGGCGCCCGCATCGGCAAGAAGGACTTCACCCTGGTGATCCAGGCCGAGGGCGAGGACGACCGTACCGTCGCGCTCGATGAAATTTCCGAACTGGTACTGGCCGGCCCGGTGTCGCTGTCGACCCCGGCGGTGCATGAACTGCTGCGCCGCGACGTGCCGGTGGCGTGGATGTCGTCGGGCTTCTGGTATCTCGGTTCGACCGGCGTACAGGGGCCGCGCTCATCCGCCGCGCGCGCCGCGCAATATGCCTTCTGCGCCGATCCGGCCCGCCGGCTGGATTTCGCCCGCGAACTAGTCGCCGCCAAGATCCGCAACAGCCGCACCATGCTGCGGCGCAATTGGCGCGGCCCCGAGCCCGAGCGCGGTCCGGTGCTCGACCGGCTGGCGCTGCTCGCCGACCGCGCCCCGCGCATCGACAATCCGCAAGGCCTGCTCGGCATCGAGGGCGAGGCGGCGGCGCTGTATTTCCGCGCCCTGCCGCACCTGTTCACCGAGGCGGTCGCCGCCCTGCCGGCCTTTGCCTTCGACCGCCGCAACCGCCGGCCGCCGGCCGATCCGGTCAATGCCTGCCTGTCGCTCGCCTATGCGCTGCTCACCCGCACCTTCGCCTCGGCCCTGTCCATCGCCGGGCTCGATCCGTGGAAGGGCGTCTACCATGTCGAGCGCCCCGGCCGCCCGGCGCTGGCCCTCGACCTGATCGAACCGTTCCGGCCGCTGCTGGCCGATAGCGCCGTGCTGATGGCGCTGAACAACGGCGAACTCGCCCCCGCCGATTTCGTCTTCGCCGCCGGCGGTTGCAATCTGAAGCCCAAATCGCGCCGCGCCCTGATCGAGGCCTATGAGCGCCGGCTCGATCAGGAAACCACCCATCCGGTGTTCGGCTATCAGGTGTCGATGCGCCGGCTCATTCAGGTGCAGGCCCGCCTGTTCGCCCGCTTTGTCGGCGGCGAACTGCCGAAATACCCGCATTACCTGCCGCGCTGATCCCGGGGGAGCCCCGCCATGGCCCGTCGCTCCAATGCCGAACACGCCTATGTCGTCGCCTACGA
>JAEULV010000043.1 GCA_016793065.1 Hyphomicrobiaceae bacterium | reverse complement strand
GTGCCGGCGCAGGACGGGTAGACGTAGAACGCGCCTTCCGGCGTCGGGCAGGTGAGCCCGTTCGCCTGGTTCAGCATCGACACCACCAGATCGCGCCGCGCCTTGAACACTTCATTGTGCTTGGCGATGAAGTCCTGCGGCCCGTTCAGCGCCTCGACCGCCGCCCATTGCGCGATCGACGACGGGTTCGAAGTCGACTGCGACTGCAGCGTCGCCATCGCCTTGATCAGCTTCTCCGGCCCGGCCGCGTAGCCGATGCGCCAGCCGGTCATGCAATAGGCCTTGGAAACGCCGTTCAGCGTCAGCGTCCGGTCGTAGAGCGCCGGCTCGACCTGCGCCGGGGTGACGAATTCGAAATCGTCATAGACCAGGTGCTCGTACATGTCGTCCGACAGGATCCACACATGCGGATGCTTCACCAGCACGTCGGTCAGCGCCTTCAGCTCGGCCCGGCTATAGGCCGCGCCCGACGGGTTCGACGGCGAATTGAAGATGAACCACTTGGTCTTCGGCGTGATCGCCTGCTCCAGCGCCGCCGCCGTCACCTTGAAATTGGTGGCGATCGAGGTCTCGACGAACACCGGCTCGCCGCCGCCCAGCAGCACGATATCCGGATAGCTGACCCAGTACGGCGCCGGGATGATCACCTCGTCGCCCGGATTGAGGGTCGCGAGCAGCGCGTTGTACAGAACCTGCTTGCCGCCGGTGCCGACCGACACCTGGCTCGGCTTGTAGTCGAGGCCGTTCTCGCGCTTGAACTTGGCGCAGATCGCCGCCTTCAGCTCGGGAATGCCGTCGACCGCCGTATACTTGGTCTCGCCGCGCGTGATCGCCGCGACGGCCGCGTCCTTGATGTTCGCCGGCGTATCAAAATCCGGCTCGCCCGCGCCAAGGCCGATCACATCCCGCCCGGCCGCTTTCAGCTCGCGCGCCTTGTTCGTCACCGCGATGGTGGCGGACGGCTTGACGCGGGAAAGGCTGTCGGAAATGAAGGCCATGGAACATGCTCCGGGGACGTGAACCTAATCATCCCGCGCGCCGGCCCCCGCCCGCGCGCCCGGGAAACGCGGTTGTTTTGTCGCAAAGCGGCACCGGATGCAAGCGTCAACACCACCGCCATTGCGGCAACAACAGGCCAAGGACAACCCAAGGGTATCAAGCTGCCCGTTTCCGGTCATAGCCGCCGTCGCGATTGCGCTCCCGGCCTCCCCCTTCTATACACAGGCCCGAAAACCGCAGCCGCCGCGCCCAAAACTGGCGCCGACAGGCCGAACCGACGAATGGACCGCGCCATGAACCTGAAAGTCGCCACCCGCTACGCGATTGCCTGGCTGCAGGACCGTCGTCAGTTCAACCGCCGCCAGTTGCCGCGCAGCTGCCCGATCTGCGGCTTCCACGGCCTGTTCACCGCGGTCGGCCGGCCCGTGCGCTGGAACGCCCGCTGCCCGGAATGCGACAGCCGCGAGCGCCATCGCCTCGCCCACCTGTTCTATGAACAGGCCGGCATCTATGCCGACAAGAGCCTGAAGATCCTGCATTTTGCCCCTGAAACCTTCATGATCGAGCGCATGAAGGACCATCCGGGCTACATCGCCTCCGACCCGAAGATGACCTATGTCCAGCACCGCGAGGACATTCGCGCCATTTCCTATGCCGACGACAGCTTCGACCTGGTGATCTGCCACCACGTGCTCGAACACATCGACGACGATCGCAAGGCCATGGCCGAGATGCGCCGGGTGCTGAAGCCGGGCGGCCGGGCAATTCTGTCGGTGCCGCTCAATTGGGCCCGCGACCAGAGCTTCGAGGACGCCGCCTTCTCGACCAAGGCCGAACGCGCCGCCGCCTTCGGCGCCATCGACCACATCCGCTTCTACGGCCGCGACTTCGCCGACCGCCTGCGCTCGGTCGGCTTCAGCGTCGACATGTTCCGCGCCGACGAGGCAACCGAGGTCAAGTACAGCCTCGGCCGCGACGAAGCGATCTTCATCGCGACCAAGTGACGCGCGCCGCCGCCGGCTTGGGTCGCGGTGCGGGCCCGAGTTGCGGAGTCGGCCTGCGTCGCGGTCCCCGGAAACAGCAAGACCGGCACGAGGCCTGATCGTGCCGGTCTCCTGAACTCACCCGTCTGCTCCGCCGATGGCGGAAACAAGTCCGGACGATCGATTTCAAATCATCCCGCGAGCCGGTTGCGTGCAACCCGACCGCAAGCAATGTGGTCCGCCGCGTCTTTCCCGGTCGGCTGTTATCTCAGCCGTTCCGTCTCCTGCCGGGCGCCTTTCGAACGATGTCGATCAACGTTCCAGCAAAGGCAATGTATCGGGCTAAATCCGTGATCCCATTGATCTTTATCAAACCCGTGCAAGTCAGGCTAACTGAATTGCGTTCAGTTTCAAGAGCCGAAAATCGCCGCCCGACGCGATTTCCGTATTTTCCATCATTAGTACGTAATCATACTTAATTTCCATCGAACAGGATTGGATTCCTGCCTCCGATTGAAATCGGGATTACAGGATTGCCGCGTTCGACCTCGCATCAACCGCCTGCCTCGTGCCACCCGACCGCCGCCGGCCGTTTTCCCTTGACGCCGACCGTCGTTCGGCGTGACTGGATGCCGATCGACACCGGACCCGCATCATGTCCTCAGCACGGCGCATTGCCCTCATGACCCTCCTGCACACGCTCGGCCTCGTGCTCGTCGCCCTGATCCTGGTGATCACCGTCTATGGCCGCGACAACAGCTGGAAACTCGCCTTCGGCGATCCCGATCTCGGCCATGTCGATTTCGCCACCCTGCGCAAGGGCCCCAATCCGAACGAGTGGCTCGTCGCCCCGCCCGACCGGATCGAGGCCGCGCCCGACGCCGTCGCCCCGATCTTCGCCATGGCCGCGCCCGACCTGTTCGCCCGCCTCCTCGCCATCGCCGAAGCCGAGCCGCGCACCACCCGCGTCGGGCTCTATCCGCAGCAGCTCGAGGCGCGCTTCGTCCAGCGCACCGAGTGGATGCGCTTTCCCGATACCATCGTCGTCAAGGTCTATGAACTGGAGCCCGGCCGCGCCACCGTCGCGCTCTATTCGCGTAGCCAGATCGGCCGCTCCGACTTCGGCGTCAACCGCGCCCGCATCGAGCGCTGGCTCGCCGCCCTCGCCGCCGCCGCCCCGCCGGTCGGTCTCGCCGCGCTCAGCTATAGCGGATCTTCAGCGCGATGATCGCCAGCACCAGCCCGATGGTGATGACATTCGAGATCACGATCGGCCACGATCCGATCAGCAGCCCATAGACCAGCCACAACGCCAGCCCGGCCGCGAACACCACATTGGTGCTCAGCGACACGCCCTCGGTGCGCTTGTCCTTCAGGATCTTCAGCGTCTGCGGCAACCAGCACAGCGTCGTCAGCACCGCCGCGCTCATCCCCAGGATTTCGGTCCACATCGGTGACAAGAGGAAAGCCCCGTCTTCAGGATCGCCCGGCGACCCGCCATTATCCGTAGCGCAGCTTCAGCACGACGATCGCCATCACCAGCACCAGCGTCACCGCCGTCGCGATCATCACCGGCCAGGCCTGCAGCGCGATGCCATAGGCCATCCACAGCACCTGCCCGAAGCCGAAGGCGAGATTGGCGATCAGCGACACGCCCTCCGTCCGCTTGTGGCGCAGGATCTCGATCGTTTGCGGCAGCCAGCACAAGGTCGTCAACGTTGCCGCCGTGCCGCCGATTGCCTCCACCCACAATGCCGCCATTTCAGCCTCTTTGCGGGCAGCGCCCCGGCGAAACGCCGACGGCACCCCGCGCCTTCCTAGCCGCCGCCCCCGCCAAGCAGTAGCGCCCCCAATGCAGACGTGCCGTGCGACGCGCGCCGGGCGCTGTCATCGCCCTGCCGCATTCGCATCCGCTTCCTCGCCGCCGGATTCGCCCGGCACGGCCGCGCCCGAGGGAATTCACATCCGCGGCTCACATCCGCGAACCGTCGCTGCCGAACGCCTTGCGGATCGCCTTCGCCTCCTCCGCCAGCTCCTGATCGGCCCGCGCGTGCTCCTCCCGCCGCCGGTGGATCTCCCGCGACAGCGACAGGATGCGTCCCTCGACCTCGGCGTCGCAATCCGCCCCCACCGACGACACCTCCGTCTCCAGCTCCTGCTCCATCGTCCGCAGTTCCAGCCGATCGATCAGATGGGTGAAGATCGCCTCGATGAACGGCGCCGGCGGATGGAACCCGAGGATCGGCAGCCGCTCCCGCAGCCGCGAATTGCGCGCCGCGCCGCCCTCGCCGACATCGTCGCCATGCAGTTCCTTCAGCACGAAGAAGAACCGCGGATCCACCCGCGAATAGAGCGACGCCACCGACAGCTCGTCCAGCTCCGTCGCCAGCCGGTAGAGCTCGCGCTTGAACCGCTCGTGCACGTCATGGGCAAACGGCACCGTCACCAACCGCTCGAAATAGAGATCGACCAGTTCCGGATATTCGAGGCACAGCCCCAGCACGATCCGCTCGATCCCGACCAGATCGCCCTCCGGCAATGGCGGCGCCGATGTGCCAGCATCGCGCCCGCCCGGCCCGCTGTCGCCGCGCCCGCGCTCCGGCGACCGGTTCGCCCGTGCCGCGTCGCGCGCCCGCCGCTCCGCCTCGTAGAACAGGTTCGACAGCTTCAGCCGGATCGACAGCCGGTATCCGCGCGCCACCCGCTCGTCCTTGATCTCGCGGACGAGATCCTCGAAGCGCTTTTCCAGCGCCGCCTTGCGCTCCGGCGTGTCGATCGGCGCATTGGCGGTCTCCCGCTCCCACAGCACGTCGATCAGCGTCGAGGCCCGGTTGATCTCGGCCATGAAGCCGTCGCGGCCGCTCATCGCGATGATCTCGTCCGGATCCTTGCCGCCGGGCAGGAAGCCGAAATTGAACGAGAAGCCGGACTTGAGCTGCGGCAGGATGCGGTCGATCGCCCGGTGCGCCGCCCGGATACCGGCCTTGTCGCCGTCGAAGCAAATCACCGGCTCCGCCGCCAGCCGCCACATCCGCGCGATCTGGTCCTCGGTGAACGCCGTCCCCAGCGCCGCCACCACCGCCTTGACGCCGGCCTGATACACCGCGATCGCGTCGAGATAGCCCTCGACGATGATCGCCGTCCCCGCCTCGTGCGCCGCCGCCCGCGCCCGATGGCCGTTGAACAGCATGTGTCCCTTGTGGAAGATCGGCGTTTCCGGCGAGTTGAGGTATTTCGGCTGGTCGTCCGGATCGAGCGCCCGCCCGCCGAACGCCACCACCCGGCCGCGCTCGTCCTGGATCGGGATGATCAGCCGGTTGCGGAAGCGGTCATAGCTCGGCCGGCCGTCATCCGGCTTGATCAGCAGCCCGGCCTCGATCGCATCGGCCTCCTCGACGCCCTTGCCGGTCAGCCAGCGCTTCAGCGCATCGCGCTCGCGCGGCGCATAGCCGATGCGGAATTCCTTCAGGGTTTCCGGCCGCAAGCCCCGCCGCGCCGCGTAGGCGCGCGCGTGCTCCGATCCCGACAGCCGGAATCCCTCCTCGAAGAACTTGCAGGCGAGTTCGCTGATCTCGGTGAGGCTCGCCCGTTCCCGCTCCCGCTCGATCTCGCGCGGCTCGAACTTCGGCAGCGCCACGCCCGCCTCGCCCGCCAGCCGCTCGACCGCCTCGGGAAAGCTCAGGCCCTCCGTCTCCATCAGGAAACGGAAGATGTCGCCGTGATTGCCCGAGGAAAAGCAGTGATAGAACCCCTTCTGGTCGTTGACGAAAAACGACGGGGTCTTCTCGGCGTTGAACGGCGACAGGCCGGCATATTCCCGGCCCTTCTTCTTCAGGCGCACCTTGCGCCCCACCACCGCCGACACCGGCAGTCGCGCTCTGATCTCGTCGAGGAGGTGCGGCGGAAACTTCATGTCCGACTAGATAGCACCGCCCCCGCCATTGCGGGAGGGCGGCGCCGCGATTTCCCCGCCATCAACCTGGGGCGCAGCTCTGGTTCAGGCCGCCGCCTTCTCCAGGAACTCCTCGGCGGTTGCTGTGCCGGTATAGTGCGCTTCCCAGCCGTGCGGATCAATGAACAGCCGGATCGCGGTGTAGTGCGGCCCGCCGCGCGCCGGATCGTCCGGGATCTCGAACCAGTGCCGGGTGCCGTGCGGCACCACCAAGAGGTCGCCGGCCTCGCATTCGAGCTTGATCACCTGATCGTAGAGGTGCAGCCAGAACGTTCCCTTGCCCTCGACGAAGAACCGCACTTCGTCCTCGACATGGGTGTGTTCCTTGGCGAACTTGTGCTTCAGCTCGTCGAGATTGTCCATGTCGGCGCGGATCTTCAGCACGTCGACCAGCTGATAGCCGCGCGCCCGCACCAACCGGTCGATCTCGTCCTTGTAGACGGCCAGCACCTGATCGGCCTCCGACTCGGAGTTGATCTCCGCATGCAGCGGCCAGCGCTCGAAGATCATGCCGGCGGCCATCAACCGCCCTTCGATTGACCGGTGATCGGTCGCCGTCCAGACAACCTTGCCTGGCGCCGATTCCATATATTCGACGAGTCGGGTCATGTGAGCCCCATGCTGCTTCGAGGTGAGGTCCGCCGGACAGCGCGCGCGGGCGGGAATCACCGCCGACGCTCCCGGCTCAGTTCGTCCGGACCGTAGTGCTGCATTGCCGCAAAGTCCTTGCGCCGGATCAATTCCGCGTGTCGCACCCCATGCGCAGTAAACCGGGGTTCGGCGATGCTCCCGCATTCCGCGCCCCTCCGCCGGCTTTGCATCCGCCACGCCGGCCCTGTATAGATGCCGGCCGGGGACGGTCGCATTTCGGTTCGGCGAAAGGATCGCGCATGCGTTGGGAAGGTCGACGGGAAAGCGACAATATCGAGGACCGTCGCGGCGGCGACGACGGCGATGACGGCGGCTATCAGTCCGGGTCCGGCGGCGGCGGACATGGCGGTTTTCCCATCCGCATCGGCGGCGGCGGCATCGGCACGATCATCGTCGTGATGATCATCTCCTGGCTGTTCGGCATCAATCCGATGAGCCTGCTCGGCGGCGACATGTCCGGCCAGCAGATCGGTCCCGGCCCCAGCCAGCAGCAGCGTCAGAGCGCCCCCGGCCCGGTCTCGCGCGACCAAATGACCCGCTTCGTCTCCACCGTTCTCGCCGATACCGAGGACCGCTTCCAGCGGCTGTTGCCGCAGCAGCTCGGCAAGCCCTACGAGGAGCCGAAGCTGGTGCTGTTCACCAACACCACCCATTCGGCCTGCGGCATGGCCAGCCAGGAAACCGGCCCGTTCTATTGCCCGGCCGATCGCAAGGTCTATATCGACCTCGGTTTCTACAGCGAGCTGAAGACCCGCTTCAAGGCACCGGGCGACTTCGCCCAGGCCTATGTCATCGCCCACGAGGTCGGCCACCACATCCAGAACATGCTCGGCATCCTGCCCAAGGTGAATGCCCAGCGCCAGCGCCTGCCCGCCGATCAGGCCAATGCCCTGTCGGTGCGGGTCGAATTGCAGGCCGACTGCTTCTCCGGCGTCTGGGCCCACCACGCCGCCAGGGAGCGCGACTTCATCGAGGCCGGCGACATCGAGGAAGCCCTCAACGCCGCCTCGCGCATCGGCGACGACGCCATCCAGAAGACCATCCGCGGCTATGCCATGCCCGACACCTTCACCCACGGCTCGTCCGAACAGCGGGTCCGCTGGTTCCGCACTGGCTTCCAGTCCGGCGACATGCGCAGCTGCGACACTTTCAGCACCCAGCGCCTCTGACCCCGGCCGCGCCGCCGCACGATCGCGAGACCCCGTCGATTATTTCGCCGGGGCTCTCGCTTTTTGCGCCGACTTGCCGTAAAGCCTGCGTCAAATCCGCGAGATTGGATCGTCGCTATCCCGGCCGGCCCTGAACCGGCCGTTTTTGCGTTCGACGCCGGCCGCTCGCGTCCGGGGCTGTTTGTCCCCGCTCCCGCATGTGACATCCCGGCCCCCGGGCTCGCGCCGCTCGCGCGTGGCCCCCGCGTGGCCCGACGACAAAGGCACCATCGCCCGTGACGGTTTCCCCGATCTGCCCGCCGCTCGCCGCCGCCCTGGCCGAGCGCGAATACACCGACCTCACCCCGGTCCAGACCGCCGTGCTGGCGCTCGAGGCCCAGGGTCGCGACCTGCTCGTGTCCGCCCAGACCGGCTCCGGCAAGACCGTCGCCTTCGGCCTCGGCATCGCCGACACCCTGCTGGACGGTGCCGAGACGCTGCCGCCGGCCGGCCAGCCGATGGCGCTGATCATCGCCCCCACCCGCGAACTCGCCCTGCAGGTCCAGCGCGAACTGGTTTGGCTCTACGCCCGGACCGGCGCCCGCGTCGTCTCCTGCGTCGGCGGCATGGACCCGCGCCAGGAGCGCCGCGCCCTCGGCGGCGGCGCCCACATCGTCGTCGGCACCCCCGGCCGCCTGCGCGACCATCTCGAGCGCAACGCCCTCGACCTGACCGCCCTCAAGGCCGTCGTCCTCGACGAAGCCGACGAAATGCTCGACATGGGCTTTCGCGAGGATCTGGAGATCATCCTCAATGCCGCGCCGGAAGAGCGCCGCACCCTGTTGTTCTCCGCCACCCTGCCGAAGGACATCGTCACCCTGGCGACGCGCTATCAGCGCAACGCCTTCCGCATCGCCGCCGCCGGCGGCGAGCGCGGCCATGCCGACATCGAGTATCGCGCCATCCGCGTCATCGGCATCGAGATCGAGCACGCCGTCGTCAACCTGCTGCGCTTCGTCGACAGTCAGAGCGCCATCGTCTTCTGCAACACCCGCAACGCCGTGCGCCACCTGCAGGCAACGCTGGTCGAGCGCGGCTTCTCCGCCGTCTACCTGTCGGGCGAGCTGAGCCAGAACGAGCGCAACCAGGCGCTCCAGGCCCTGCGCGACGGCCGGTCGCGCATCTGCGTCGCCACCGACGTCGCTGCCCGCGGCATCGATCTGCCCAATCTCGGCCTCGTCATCCACGCCGAACTGCCCAACGACGCCGAAACCCTGCAACACCGCTCCGGCCGCACCGGCCGCGCCGGCAAGAAGGGCATCTCCGCCCTGATCGTGCCGATGTCGCGCAAGCGCAAGGCCGAGCGGCTGATCCAGGATGTCGGCGTCCGCGCCGTCTGGGCCGGCGCCCCCACCGCCGACGACATCCGCAAGCTCGACCGCCAGCGGCTCCTGACCGATCCGCTGCTGACCGAGGAGCCGACCGAGGAAGATCGCGCCATGGCCGCCGAGCTGATGGCCGGCCGCTCCGCCGACGACATCGCCGCCGCCCTCGCCCGCCTCTACCGCTCGCGCCTGCCCGAGCCGGAGGAAATCACCGAGCTCGCCCCCGACCGCGACCAGCGCCCGGCCAAGGGCCGCGACCGCGACGCCCCGCGCGACAATGCCCGCGACGGCGGCCGCGAGCGCGGCGCCGAGCGCGGCGGCTACGATCCCGTCGCCCGCGACCGCCGCAATCTGCCCGAACACGCCACCGGCCCCTCTGCCAACGGCTTCTGGTTCCGCATCAATGTCGGCCGGCGCCATCGCGCCGATCCGAAATGGCTGCTGCCGATGCTGTGCCGACGCGGCAACATCTCCCGCAACGAGATCGGTACCATCAACATCTTCGACCGCGTCACCGAGGTCGAGATCCTCAAGGAAGCGGCCGAGCACTTCGCCAACCACTCCCAGTTCCCCCTCGATCCGGAAGACACCATCCGCTTCGAGCCGATCTGGGGCAAGGCCGATGGCGGCGACGCCGGCGCCCCGCCGCCACGCCCGCCCCGCCCCGACAAGCCGCGTGCCGACCGCCCCCATGGCGACAAGCCGCGCGGGCCGAAGCCCGAGCGCCGCGACGGCAAGCCGCCCTTCGCCGGCAAGGGCAAGGTCAAGCCTGACAAGCGCGATCGCGGCTGATCGCCGCCTCGCGACGCGCCTCAATCCATCCGGCACCCGACAAGAATGTCCCGGCCAGGCCCGAACCGCCCGGCCAGGACCACGCTTTCCACGCAGGCCTCCCCTGCCGCGCCCGCGTTGACTTGCGCCGGCCCAGGGTCTCCAATCGGAAAAAACCCGAGAGCGAGGAAACCGCCGTGGCCAAAGCCCCCCGCAAGGTGATCATCACCTGTGCCGTCACCGGCTCGATTCACACCCCGTCGATGTCGCCGCACCTGCCGATTTCCGCCGAGGAGATCGCCGCCGCCGCCATCGGCGCGGCCGAGGCCGGCGCCGCCATCGTCCATCTCCACGCCCGCAAGCCCAATGGCGAGCCCGACCAGAGCCTTGAGGCGTTCCGGCCGTTCCTCGGCGTCATCAAGCAGCGCGTCGATTGCGTCCTCAACATCACCACCGGCGGCGCCGCCACCATGACCATCGAGGAGCGTCTGGCGCCGGCCCTGCATTTCCGCCCCGAGGTCGCCTCCCTCAACATGGGGTCGATGAATTTCGGCCTCTATCCCATGCTCGACCGCTTCACCGAGTTCAAGCAGGCTTGGGAACGGCCCTATCTGGAAGGCTCGCGCGCCCGGATCTTCCGCAACACCTTCGCCGATATCGAGACGATCCTGACCCGCTGCGCCGAGAACGGCACCCGCTTCGAGATCGAGTGCTACGACATCGGCCACCTCTATACCTGCGCCCATTTCGTCGATCGCGGCCTGATCAAGCCGCCATTCTTCATCCAGAGCGTCTTCGGCATCCTCGGCGGCATCGGCACCCATCCGGAAGACGTCATGCACATGAAGCGCACCGCCGACCGGCTGTTCGGCGATGCCTATCGCTGGTCGGTGCTCGGCGCCGGCCGCATGCAGATGCCAATCGCCACCCAGTCGATCCTGCTCGGCGGCAATGTCCGCGTCGGCCTCGAGGATTCGATCTGGGCCGGCAAGGGCCGCCTCGCCGCCAGCAATGCCGAGCAGGTGACCATCGCCCGCGGCCTGATCGAGAGCCTCGGCCTCGAAGTCGCCACCGCCGCCGAGGCCCGCGACATCCTCAACCTCAAGGGCGGCGACCAGGTCAATTTCTGACCCCGCCCCTCACCCCATCCGCGCCGCATGCCAGCGCAGATGATCCTCGATGAAGCTGGCAATGAAGTAATAGGAGTGGTCGAACCCCGCCTGCCGGCGCAGTGTCAGCGCGATTCCCGCCCGCGCGCACGCCGCCTCCAGCAGCTCCGGCCGCAACTGCGTCGCAAGGAACGGGTCCGCCAGGCCCTGGTCGACCAGCAGTTCCCCAACCCGCGCCCCGTCCTCGATCAGCGCGCAGGCGTCATGGGCCCGCCACGCCGCCCGTTCGGCGCCGAGATAGCCGCCGAACGCCTTCTCGCCCCACGGCACCTGCGACGGCGCCACGATCGGCGCGAACGCCGACACCGACCGGAACCGGCCGGGGTTGCGCAGCGCGATCGTCAGCGCGCCGTGCCCGCCCATCGAGTGGCCGCAGATGCCCTGCCGCGTCATGTCCACCGGCAGCCGCGCCCCGACCAGCGCCGGCAATTCCCGTTCGACATAGCTGCGCATCCGGTAGTGCCGGTCGAACGGCGCCTGCGTCGCATCGACATAGAACCCGGCGCCGAGGCCGAAATCCCACGACCCGGCCGGATCGCCCGCGACCCCCTCGCCGCGCGGGCTGGTGTCCGGCGCGATCACCACGAGCCCCAGTTCCGAGGCGACCCGCTGCGCCCCGGCCTTCACCGTGAAGTTCTCCTCGGTGCAGGTGAGCCCCGACAGGAACCACAACACCGGCACCGGCCCCGCCGCCGCTTGCGCCGGCACGAACGCCGAAAACCGCATCATCGTTCCGGTCTCGGCCGACTGGTGCCGATAGATGCGCTGTTCGCCGGCGAAGACGCGGGCGCTGGAAACGAGTTCGAGTGTCATCATCGCCTCAGAACGTCACGACCGAACGGATCGACTTGCCTTCATGCATCAGATCGAACGCCGTGTTGATTTCCGCAAGCGGCATCACATGGGTGATCAGGTCGTCGATGTTGATCTTGCCGTCCATGTACCAGTCGACGATCTTCGGCACATCGGTGCGCCCGCGCGCCCCGCCAAACGCCGATCCCTTCCACACCCGCCCGGTGACCAGTTGGAACGGCCGGGTCGAGATCTCCGTGCCCGACGGCGCCACGCCGATGATGATCGATTCACCCCAGCCGCGATGGCAGCATTCCAGCGCCTGCCGCATGGTGTGGACATTGCCGATGCACTCGAACGAGAAGTCCGCCCCGCCGCCGGTGAGGTCGACGATCGCCTCCACCACCTTGTCGCGCCCGACCACGTCGGGATTGACGAAATGCGTCATGCCGAATTTCTTCGCCATCTCCGCCTTGGCCGGGTTGAGATCGACGCCGATGATCTTGTCGGCGCCGACCATCCGCGCCCCCTGGATGACGTTGAGCCCGATGCCGCCGAGCCCGAACACCACCACATTCGCCCCCGGCCAGACCTTGGCGGTATAGATCACCGCGCCGATGCCCGTGGTCACGCCGCAGCCGATGTAACAGATCTTGTCGAACGGCGCGTCCTCGCGCACCTTGGCCAGCGCGATCTCCGGCAACACCGTGAAGTTCGAGAAGGTCGAGCAGCCCATGTAGTGAAAGATCTCGCCGCCATCGCAGGAGAACCGCGACGTCCGGTCCGGCATCAGCCCCTGCCCCTGGGTGGCGCGGATCGACGTGCACAGGTTCGAGCGCTGCGACAGGCAGGTCTTGCAGGCGCGGCACTCCGGCGTATAGAGCGGAATCACATGATCGCCCGGCTTCACCGAGGTCACGCCGGCGCCGATCTCGCGCACGATGCCCGCGCCCTCATGCCCGAGGATCGCCGGGAACTTGCCCTCCGAATCGAGCCCCGACAGCGTATAGGCGTCGGTATGGCAAACCCCCGTCGCCATGATCTCGACCAGCACCTCGCCGGCCTTCGGCCCGCCGATGTCGATGGTTTCGATGGTCAGCGGCTTGTTGGCTTCCCAGGCGACGGCGGCACGAGACTTCATGAACGATCCTCCCCGATCCCAAATCCGGCGAATGCCCTGCCCAAAGCCAACGCGTCAACGCGAACCACTCCGGTCATTCGAATGGATTTAAGCATCCCCCGACTCTACCCCGCCACGCAAGCACGGCTTTGCCGAATCCGACCGGTCGGGGAACCGGCCTGCTCCATCGCCGCCATGCGTCGGACGCGGAGCAAGCAGCGCCTGTCACCGCGACGTCATGACCGCTTGCGACACTGTCCAAGCCTACGACAATATGCGCCACCCGCGCTTCGTCGCTCCGTCATACCAAGTGCTTCGGAATATCCGATTTTATGTATCTTGGTTCGGCAAATTGAATCCAAAGTTCTGAGTGTTTGTTGCTCGAATTGTTTTGAATAAAGCGGGAAGTGATTTGCCGTCCGCGTAGATGTTCGGCCACGATCCAGCCAATAGCGTGGAATGTAACTGCGTATTGCATTATGCAAATCCGGACGGCGCCTTTCAGTGCCGCATTGTGAAATTTGGCGGTCGCATCGGTGCTGCGATGCCGGCGTACCCTTGGATCAATTCTTTTCACGGCTGCGTGCGTTTTCGTGTGAACCCGGGAACCGGCTCGCGCGACCAAGCAGCGAGGATCAATCTCGCAGGAGAGACCGATGAGCTCGACCACGCCAGTCACCCCCGCCTCGCCCCCCGGCACCGTCACTTTCCAGCCCCGCCCCCACGGCACCACCGGCACCGGGCTTGACGGGGCCGTGTCGCTGATCGGGTCGGACCAGGGGCTGAACGACCGGATCCCCGGTTCGGCGCTGTCGGAAGGCATGACGGCGGCCGACGGGATGAACGCGCTGATCGTCCAGGCGATCCGCGCCACCGGCATCGCCACCGACGGCACCATCACCACCTCCGACGTCTACAACCTCAACGCCTGGATCCGCGCCAATCACCTGGCGCAGTGGACCGCGCTGCACGGCGACGACGAGGGCGACATCGAGACCGGCTTCCACCGCGTCCAGAATGACGGCTCCACCACCCGGATGTTCGGCCGCGACGCCGTCGATACCGTCCTCGACGGCCTCTATCACATGGGTTTCGAGATCCGCGACGGCCGCTTCGTCAACGAGGACGGCGACCGCAATGCCTGCGTCGAGGACGTCGCCTTCTGGCTGACCGAGTTCCTCAAGACCGACCTCGCCGCCGGCACCCTCGCCAACAGCCGCGTCGATCCCCAG